>JBLHON010000250.1:0-5710 GCA_047621865.1 Crocinitomicaceae bacterium
ACATCGTAGTTGGATCTGTCGGTCCAATTTCAAATCAAGCATATACATTGACGTTTGCACCATCAGGTGTTGGATCTCGTTTCGCAACATTAGAAATTGGAAATGATGATTCTGATGAAAACCCTTACACGATTTATTTAGAAGGTGTAGGAACTGATAACCTCGCAACTGAGCCAACGGCTAATGCGGCTGGGTTAACTTTCTCAAATGTTCAACCTTATACGCTTGGTGGACAATATACTGCTGGAACTGGAGCTGCGAATTACCTTGTGCTTTGGAAAGATGGAAGTTCAATTACAGGAGCTCCTGTAGATGGTAATACCTATTTACGTGGAGATATTGTTGGAGATGCTCGAGTTGCCTACATGGGATCTGGAACGTCATTTACGCCTCGTGGAGTGATTGCAAACCAAGATTATTACTTCGCAGTTTATGCGTTTAATGGTTCAGGTGGATTTGAAAATTACCTCACAACTACTCCAGCTTCAGGAAATGTCACAAGTCTTGGTGAGAACATTGGAACTTACTATGCTGGAATTGATAAAATGGCAGCAACATTCGCAGCTGACTTAGGTACCTTGATTAATCCTCATACAGAGGTTACTTATTTCTCGTACAAAACAACGTTAATGTCTGAATTTGAAATTCGTGATACTACGAATGGTCAGTCGTATGCTACTTGTGCATTGTCAGGAGAGAAATACATCTTTGATGATCCATTTGATTGGACAGCTACTGGATATAGCCGTGAGCATACCTTCGCGCATTCTTGGATGTTGACATGGCCAGCAGATAGCCCAGAGCAACCTGAGTACAATGATCAACACAACTTGTATCCAGCAAACTTAAATGATGCAAATATTCCTCGCAGTAACCTGCCTCTTGATAATATCGTTGGAACACCAGTTTTCACCTATCTAGAAGGAAGTGTTGGAACTGCTGCAAATGGACAAATGTCTTACGAACCACGTGATCGGCATAAAGGAAATGCTGCCCGTGCTATCATGTACATGGTGTCAGCATATAATTTCAAATTGACGGGTGTTGTTCCCGCTGATAAACAAAGACAAGAATTATTAAAGGAATGGCATTTCTCAGATCTTCCAGATAATTATGAGATCGCACGTCATGAGTACATTTTTGATCACCAAGCAAATCGTAATCCTTACATCGATTCAGTAGATTTCGCTTGTTACGTTGATTTTGATAACAATGTTCATGATGCTCTTGGTTGTATCGTTGGTGTTGAAGAGCAATTGGATGCGAGTTTTGTAGTATTCCCAGTTCCTTCTGATGATAAAGTTTATGTTCAAGTGAATGGAACTGAAATTACATCTTATCAAATATATGATCTACAAGGTCGCTTGGTTTCATCAAATGAGAATACTAATTTGCCCTTACTTACCTTGACGAAAGCTGAGCTTGGGTCGGGTACATTCTTAATTAAAGTACAGACTCCATATGGAAATGTACAACGAAAAATGATTATCGAATAATGCTGAAGCATTTTATACTTATAGCAGTTGGAGCAGGCCTTTTGGCCTGCTCTTCTGTTAATACCATAACCGTAAATGCGACCAATGACCCTGTCGTTGACCAGAGCGTTTCCGCTAATTCAATTGACAGTCTGATCAATCCTTATAAAGTTGATCTTGATGCTGAAATGGAGGTGGTAATTGCACACGCTGAAAAGGATTTCATCAAAGGACGCCCATCAGGATCGTTAAATAACTGGGCAGCTGAAGCAGTATTGCATTCACAGTTGAGGACGACAGAATTTGATGCACCAGTCTTCTCTCTTTTGAATGTTGGTGGTTTGAGGAATACAATTAATAGTGGAGATGTTACCCTTGGTGATATTTTCAAGGTGATGCCTTTTGACAATGAATTGGTGTGTGTAGAAATGCCTATTGAGTCATTAGAGGAGATTCAGGCCTATCTAATCAAAACGGGTGGAGAACCAATAGCTGGTGCTAAAATAGTGGCAGGAAAGCTGTTAATTGACGATCAGGATGATCAAACAGAAAAATTTTGGATCATTACTTCGGATTATTTATTGAATGGGGGAGATCATATGGACTTCTTTCAAAAAAGAACCAATGTTCGCTACCCAAATATTTTACTTCGTGATGCTATGATAGAAGAAGCAAAGCGCCAAAAGACACTTTTTTGGGATGACGAAAATAGAATAGACCTATGATAGATCGACGCAAGTTTATTAGAAATTCAGTGGTTGTTTCAGGAGGTTTGCTCATGGCACCTCAGATTTTGGCTAAATCCACAGAAATTAAACCCAAGAATACCTTGACGATTCTTCATACGAATGACACTCATTCTAACATTGAGCCATTTCCAGATAATCACGCTAAATATCCAGGTAAAGGCGGCGTAGCGAGACGCTACGAGATGATTCAGAAGATTCGCTCAGAGGAAGAGAACGTCCTGCTGGTAGATGCCGGCGATATTTTTCAAGGAACACCCTACTTCAATAAGTTTGGTGGAATCCTTGAAATGAAACTAATGACAGCATTAGGCTACGATGTTGCGACAATGGGGAATCACGATTTTGACGGTGGAATGGATGGTTTTGTCAAAGCACAGGAGCATGCAAATTTCCCATTCGTCTGCTCGAACTACAACTTCTCAAATACGCCAGTGGATGGGCATACGAATGAAGATTTAATTCTAAAAAAAGGAAATATAAAGGTTGGAATTTTTGGTGTTGGAGTAGAATTAAAAGGATTGGTACCAGATGGGAAATATGGCGAGACTGTATACAATGATCCCATCGAAATTGCCACTGAGAAAGCTGCAGCCTTAAAAAGTAAAGGATGCGACCTAATTATATGTTTATCTCACCTGGGGTACGAATATGGTTCCGAGAAAATTTCTGACCGTGTGCTTGCGCAAAAAACGAAAGGCATTCATTTAATCATTGGTGGGCACACGCATACGTTCCTTGATAAACCCACAGAAGAAAAAAACTTGAATGGTGAAACAGTGCTAATAAACCAGGTTGGATGGGCTGGAGTGCAATTGGGTAGAATAGATTTTGAGTTCGATAAGAAGATTTTTTCTAAAAAAGATGTGTTGATTGTACAATAATAGTGAGATCGGACGTTTATGGTTTGTACTTATGCTAGATTAACGACTTGACATGAAAAAATATATCTTTAGTTTCCTCTCTGTAATGCTTTTATCTTCATTCTCAGGATTTGCCCAGAATGACATTGTTATCATTGATAGAGGTGCAGGAAAATTTCAAGCTAGCCGCAAAAAGGCAATAAAACTCAACGACAATATCTCGGCGATTAAATTTACACCAACACAAATGCTTGCTGGTGAACTTAACTTTTCATGGGAGCATCAACTTTCTAAAAAGTCAAGTATTGAGTTAAGTGCGGGTCCTACGATCTCGAAGATAAGCTTAGGATTGAATACGCATATTTTCGATAATAACGGGACTACCGAAACTTCTGGAATCGGAGTTTTCGGAGAACTAGGGTTTCGATATTATCCCTTGGATGAAACAGAGGCTTTGAATCGTTTCTACGTTTCGCCAGTTATTAAATTCCGCCAGTACAATTTTGGAGTTGAGGATCCTTTAAGTGATATAGCTCCAACAAAAGGAAGTAAAGTACAATTGAATTTCTTATTCAATTTTGGCTATCAATTATGGGCGTCAAAGTCGTTCTCACTTGATTTTTTCGGGGGAATGGGACTTGGTATGCAAAACTATAATACAGCCTACCTTGAGAGTGTCTGGGTGAATAACGAATTTGAATTTAATTGGGTTGAATCGACTTACAAGGAAGCACGCTTTGTCTTCACTACTGGTTTGAAAATTGGAATAGGACAAAAAGCCAGGTAAATACAGTTCAGTGATTCTCGATTTAAAGGAACCACGCATTTTCGCCAATCACATATCCCTTTGAAGCTAAAAACGTGGTCAAGGGAGTCAAATCATCAGGGTAAATTGCAATGAGCAGTAGTGGATCATTCACGCTTCGATAATCAAGTACATCACACCCGTCCAGTTGACCCGAATAATTTTCAAAATTCAAATCGTACCAATTGAACTTCACAGAATTTTCTCTAAAAATTCGTGCCGTCAATTTTCCTTTTCTTCCAGCTCCCATAATCCCAACAGATTGTTTGTCGAGGTCATTCAAGCGCTGAAACCACTTTATTTTAAGCTCAAAAAAGGAAACTTGATCATAAATGCTTGAATTTCGTGAAGTACGATCCGGATGTTCTCGCCAAAGTAAGGTGACAGCATCAATGGAGTGAATGGTATATCCAAGCTGCATCCAATGAAATGTCATATCATAATCTTCCGGATAAGACAATTTTTCAAAAATATGATCTGACTCAAAATCTGATCTTCTAGCCATCCAATTGGGGGAAGCCACGACACATTCTCTAAAAATCTGATCGTAATAATCGCTCAAGTCTACTCGGGCATTCAACCATTGTTCGTATGTGCGATAGCCTAATGAAACTTCATCGTCTGAGAAATACTCAACTTTTCCTGTGACAATAGTTTTTTTAGGAAGCGTGTCTAAAAGACTGATCATCTTCTCCAAGCGATCTTCTGGCATTAAATCGTCAGCATCCATCCGTGTGATGTAAGTTCCTGTTGCACGATTAAACGCAAGTCTCAAGGCGGGAATAATCCCTTTGTCAGAGTTGTGAATCAAGGTAATTCGCTTGTCTTCTCCTGACATTCGCTCTACAATTCGTGTTGAATCATCTGTCGAATTGTCATTCACACAGATCAATTCCCATTCCATCATTGATTGCGCTTGAATAGAAGCCAACGTTTCCTCTATCCAAGGTGCTGCATCACGAAAAGGAAGAAGAATAGAAAGCTTCATGAAGCGAAGATAATTAGATTCCCAAAATGGATTGTTAGAACGCTTCGCGTCGGATTGTTAGAACGCTACGCTTTTGGATTTGATCATTCTTTTAAGCTATCAATTTATCTTCAGGCACTCAAATGTCGTTCTCGATACTACTTTTCATTCATCACAGTAACTTAAACTGACATTTTCGCTTATCCTCCACTATCCCGCAAAAGAAAAAGACCGTGCTCTCACACAGTCTTTCAGTCTTGTAGTCTTGTAGTCTTGTAGTCTTGTAGTCTTAAAATCTTAAAATCTTAAAATCTTTCAATCTTGTAGTCTTAAAATCTCTCTCCTACAAATGAATCACCTCTCCATAAGCCTGAGCAGCAGCTTCCATTATTGCTTCAGACATTGTTGGGTGTGGGTGAACAGTTTTGATCAACTCTGGCCCTGTACCTTCTAATCGTCGTATGGCAACAATTTCAGCAATCATTTCAGTAACATTTGCACCAATCATATGTCCGCCAAGTAATTCGCCATATTTCGCGTCGAAAATCAATTTAATGAACCCGTCTTTCGCGCCAGCAGCACTTGCTTTACCTGAAGCAGAGAATGGGAACTTACCTATTTTGATGTCAATACCAGCATCTGTAGCCGCCTGTTCTGTCATTCCAACTGAAGCAATTTCAGGTGAACAATAAGTACATCCAGGGATATTTCCATAATCCAATGCATCTGGATGATGTCCTGCGATTTTTTCTACGCAAATAATTCCTTCCGCAGAAGCAACGTGAGCCAAGGCCTGTGTAGGCAAGACATCTCCAATTGCGTAATAACCTGGCATATTCGTTTGATAGTAATCA
>JBLHON010000251.1:0-5697 GCA_047621865.1 Crocinitomicaceae bacterium
CCAAAGTATTCTAGGGTAACCACAGTTAAGTAGGTCACAAGCAGAACCCCAACGAAAAGGAAAATCCCCTTAATCATTTGGTTCTTGTAGAACTTTCTAATGAAGGTGTCTACTTGGTCAATTAATCTATCGAATGCACTCATAAAAAATCACTTGAATAATAAAGTTACAACATATCTCGCTGATCGTTTCTAAATAAACGTTAATCCTATGTACAATAGTATACGCAAGAGGTTCAAAGGCCAATAATTCCACATGTTTTGAACTTGCATGAATCTCCCTATCTTTGCACTCAAAATTCAATGCATTATGTCAGATAGACCAGTACGCGTTCGATTCGCACCATCACCAACAGGTCCACTTCATTTAGGAGGTGTTCGAACAGCACTATATAATTATCTCTTCGCTAAGAAGAATAACGGAGTATTTATAATTCGTATCGAAGACACGGATGAAAAAAGATTCGTTCCTGGGGCACAAGCCTACATCATGGACGCACTCAAATGGTGTGGAATCATGCCATCTGAAGGTCCTGGAATAGGTGGAGATTATGGCCCTTATATACAATCAGAACGAAAAACTACCTATGTTCAATATGCAGACCAACTTGTGAAAGATGAGCATGCATACATCGCTTTTGATACTCCCGAAGAACTAGAGGAGAACCGGAAACAAGCGAAGGAAATGGGGATGCCAAATTGGCAATACAATAACATTACTCGCTCATCAATGAAGAACTCGCTAACCTTGTCTTCTGATGAAGTACAGCGAAGAATTAACGCTGGAGAACCATACACTGTACGTATGAAAATGCCTAGAAACATCGACATTCGTTTTGAAGATATTGTACGTGGTTGGGTGGTTGTTAACACAAACAACGTTGATGATAAGATACTCCTCAAACCAAGTGGAATGCCAACGTATCATTTAGCAAACATAGTTGATGATCATGCCATGAATATAAGTCATGTTATTCGTGGTGAAGAATGGTTGCCATCTGCCCCACTCCATGTAATGTTGTATGCAGCACTCGGGTGGGAAAGTCCAAAATTCGCGCATTTACCTTTAGTTCTCAAGCCCAACGGAAACGGAAAACTTTCGAAGCGTGATGGAGACCAATTAGGGTTCCCGGTATTCCCAACGAATTGGATCACAGCAGAAGGAGAAACATTCTCTGGCTATCGAGAAAGTGGTTATGACTCTGGTGCTTTTATCAACATGTTAGCGTTCTTAGGATGGAATCCAGGCACTACCCAAGAGATGTTTTCACTCCAAGAACTTTGCGAAACTTTCACACTGGAGCGTGTTTCAAAATCAGGAGCAAAATTCGATCCTGACAAGACTCGATGGTTCCAACAGCAATACTTACGTTCAACATCAGATGAAGTACTTGCTGATCAATTATCGCAAATGTTAAACGATAAATACGATATAAGCCGTCTTACGCATGTTTGTCATCTCATGAAAGAACGCGCGACATTTGTTGCTGACATCTGGACTGAAGGATCTTTCCTTTTAGAAAAACCAACAGACTTCGATCAAAAAACTGTCAGCAAGAAATGGAAAGGAGACGCTGCTGAAATCATGACTGAATGGCAAGGAACACTTTCGAAAATCGAAGACTTCACTGCAGCCAGTATCGAAGAGTCTTTTAAAAATTTCATTGCATCAAAAGAATTAGGCATTGGAGCAGTGCTTCCACTCTTTCGACTTTTACTCACTGGAAAAGCAATGGGCCCAAGTATGTTTGAAGTTTCAGAGTTCATTGGTAAAGCAGAATCTCAGGAACGTATTTCTGAGGGAATAAATAAGCTCACATCAATCAGCTCACAAGCATGAAACACATTATTGAAGTCAATGGAATAAAATGCTACGCGCATCATGGTTGTCTTGAAGAAGAGGAAGCAATTGGTGGCCACTATATCGTAGACGTGAGTATGACCACTGATTTTTCAGGTGCCGCACAATCAGACGATCTTTCAAAGACCATTGATTATGTACATGTAAATATGATAGTAAACCAAGAAATGGCAATTCGGTCTAAACTCATTGAGCATGTCGGTCAGCGAATCGTAAATAGACTGCAATCAGAGCTTCAAGCAATTCATTCCTTGCGGCTTAAGTTGATTAAACTTTCACCACCAATAAATGGGGATGTTGACAATGTTGCAATAATCATTGAGGAGTAGAAATTAACTTAATTTTTTCTTACATTTGCGGCATAATGGTTCCGTGGCCGAGCGGCTAGGCAGTGGTCTGCAAAACCATCTACAGCGGTTCGAATCCGCTCGGAACCTCAAAAAAGCTTTCCTGTTTCAGGGAAGCTTTTTTTATTTACCCAAATCCAAAAAACACTACTAGGGTTCACTCAGAAAATACTTTTCCTAAGTATTCAAAAACGTCGCTTCACTGAATGGCAGTGTAAGATAATTTGCCACTGGATCAAAACTTCACAAATCCATTCGGGTCAACTCCACCTTTTCTTTGAATGGGCTCAATAAAACGACAGTATCCATCTCTTGCTCAGTTATTTGATACTCCTGACCAGATATCATCACCATTTTATCACGCATTTTATATGGGTGTGAGAAAGAATTCCAACTAACATCATGTGTAGTAAAAACCCAAGTATCGCAGCTGTCAGCTGTTATTTCCTGATTCCATGTGCCGATTAACATTAGATTTTCCTTGGAGTAAGAGGCTCCTTCAGCTTCTTCCAACTCACAAGCACTAAATGCGATAATCGCAAACAGAATTGCAAAACATCTTCCTATGATCCATCTCATTCAGCCAATTAAATATTAACGTTATCTTTGCAAAATTAATCACAAGGTACTAATCTATATATGAAAATACTTGTTACCGGTCCTGATGGAGTTTTAGGCAGTAATATTGTTCGCGAACTATTGTCTCGCGAGCATGAAGTAAGTGTGCTTCTCATGGACAAAGAATCAAAGGCAATTACCCTTGATGGTCTAACTATTCACCGATTTTATGGAAATATTCTCAACCTTGACCATCTAGATAAGGCAGTTAGTGGCCAAGATGCAGTAATTCACTGTGCTGCGTCAACATCTGTGTTCCCTGCTCGAGACCCTATTGTAAACAAGGTGAACATTGATGGAACTCAAAACGTCATTGATGCATGTTTGAAGCATGATATTCAGCGAATGATCTATGTTGGAACAGCAAATTCATTTGGATATGGCTCCTATGAAAACCCTGGAAAAGAAGGAGATCCTTACTTATCTGCAAGGTTTGGAGTTGATTATATGGATTCAAAGCAGAAGGCACAGGAAGTTGTCTTGGAGGCTGTGAAAACAAAGAACCTACCTGCAATAGTGGTTAACCCCACTTTCATGATTGGGCCATATGATTCCAGACCAAGCTCTGGCGCAATGATACTCGCAGTTCATAAAGGAAAGATTCCAGGTTATACAGTTGGAGGAAAAAACTTTATAGCTGTCAAGGATGCAGCAACTGCCATCTCTAATGCGTTAACGATGGGTAAGATTGGCGAATGCTACATTCTGGGTAATAAAAACATGACCTATCAAGAAGCTTTTGATTTGATCGCAAAGACAATCTCTGCGAAACAGGTTAAACGAAAGCTACCAGACTTCATAGTGAAGTCTTATGGTAAGCTCAATTCATTCTTTGCACGTGTCTTTAACTATTATCCTGGATTAACGAAAGAGTTAGCGGCTATTTCAATCGAGTGTCATTATTACTCACCCGAGAAAGCCCGAAAGGAAATTGGTCTTCCTGAAACCCCATTAAATGAGGCTATAGAAGAGTGTTATGAATGGTTCAAACAGAACGGTTATTTGAATAAGAAATAAACTACTTAATTTATGAATTCTTTCCCCGTAGATATGTCTTGGGATGCCTTAGACATGCAAGTTTGCCTACCTATTGTGTTGGCCCTCGTGTTTTTTGTCATTTATTGGTTTACTGCACAATCAACGAAAATAAAAGCGCGATATCATAAAAAGTACGACGCTGAAACAGCCTATGTAAAACATATATTCTTTACAAAGGCATTCGGGTTTTTTGCAATGGGAGTAGTTCCAACGATACTTTGCTTGGCGTTCATTCCAGAAATCTCTTTAAGCCAATTAGGGTTAAGTGTTATTCCAGAAACGACCCTTTTCACAGTAGTATGGACAGTAGGTTTGTGTGCTCTCACAATTCCGTTAGCATTCTTTTCAGCAAAGAACCCCAAGAACTTCGTAAACTATCCTCAGATTAGAACAAAAGTTTGGAGCAAGAAAACATTGTTTTTGAGTCTACTAGGCTGGGCGATTTACTTGTTTGGATATGAGTTTTTATTCAGAGGTGTGTTGTTTGTTCCTTTGGTTGAACCCTTAGGACTCTGGCCAGCAATTGCCATTAACGTTGCGCTTTATTCAGCTACCCATATCCCAAAAGGGTTGGATGAAACAATTGGAGCAATTCCATTGGGTATTGTTTTATGCCTGCTTACACTTGCCTCTGGAACAATTTGGATTGCATTCATTGTGCACCTTTCAATGGCCTGGACAAACAACTTAGTTTCGCTTAAATACAACCCTGACATTAACTACAAGAAATAAATATGGCTCGAGTTAACCTCAATGGTAAAGTTGCTGTAATCACCGGATCAAGCCGTGGAATTGGCAAAGCTGTCGCTATCGATTTTGCGAAACAAGGTGTTTCAATTGTTCTAAATGGTAGAAATCAAGAGCGTCTAGATGAAACAAAAGCCGTAATTGAAAAGATTCATTCCAATGTAATTACTGTCTGTTGTGATATTTCAGAAAAAGATGCTGGGAAGAACTTGATTCAAACGGCCATTGATAAGTTTGGTAAGCTCGATATCCTAGTGAACAATGTTGGTGTTTCTAACCGAGGAAACGTAGGAGAAGTTCAGCCAGAAGTATTTGAAAAAGTATTTGCCAGTAATCTCTTTGGTGCAGTCAACCCAACAATTGCTGCAATCCCTGAACTACGTAAAACGAAAGGAAGCATTGTCTTTATTTCGAGTTTAGCTGGAATTAGGGGAATCCCTGGAATGGCCGCTTACTGCTCATCAAAAATGGCGTTGCGTGCAGTTGCTGAATCAATACGACTAGAAGAGAAAGCAAACGATATACACGTAGGGCTAATTCTTGTGGGAATTACTCAAATAGAGCACAACAAAGAAGCAATCGGCGCTGACGGAACAATGCAAACCTTAGAGAAACGAGACGGCAAGAAAGGTGTTCAAACTATGGAGTTTGTTGCGAGCGTGGTAACAAAAAACATCCAAAAGCGGAAGTTCATTTATACCCTTACTGGTATTGGAAAACTCAATTCCTTTATGCAGGCTCGGTTCCCGATGTTGGTAGAAAAAATCATCTTAAAGAACCTTCATAAGTTCGAAGAAAGAAGACAGTAGATGTTAATAGGCGAAGATTTTCCTAAAATCGCGTTTCAACCTTTTGGTCTGGATCTCGTAGAACCCAATGCACTGATTGGTGATATACTCATTGCATTAGTGTCATGGTATTTCGCATATCGTGTGAGTAAACTCCAACCAACACCCTTTTTTCGGAATTGGAAGTGGTTCTTTCTGATCTTTGGAGTTAGTTTTCTATTCGGAGGATTGGGTCACACTTGCTTCAACTATTGGGGCGTTCCAGGAAAATATCCAGCTTGGCTTTTAGGAATTTGTGC
>JBLHON010000252.1:0-5668 GCA_047621865.1 Crocinitomicaceae bacterium
GTTCAAGTCAAATTAGGACACCACGAAAACCTCTCTAAAAGTGGGTACATATGACAATCAGCAATGCTAAAAGAAACCTACTCGGAGTATATCACGTCATCAAAAATGAGTACCTGGAAAACTATCTTAACGAATTTTGCTACAGATTAAATCGAAGATACTTTGGTGAGAATCTCTTTAATCGAATGGTAGTTGCTGTTGCGGTAATTTAATGGTACGTTTAAGACCAGTTATTATTTTATAAAAAATACCATGAAAAAAATCATATTCGGATTAACTATATTAATGCTTACAAGCGTGATGTCTTGTGCACCAAAGTACATTAAAACAATGAAAGAATTAAAGCTGGAAAACCCTGAAAAACAGGAGGGTAAAGACCAGAACATCATTTTGGATTATTTGATTGCAAATGAAATCGAAGCACAGAAAACAGAATCTGGGATTTGGTATGTCATTACGGCACCAGGAGAAGGGGATAAACCAAATGAGAACTCAAAAGTGAAAGCACATTATAATGGTACTTTATTGGATAGTACGAAGTTTGATTCTTCTTACGATAGAGGTCAGCCGTTAGATTTTAGTTTAGATCAGGTGATTAAAGGATGGCAGGAAGCGATTAAAATGTTAGGGAAAGGTGGAAAAGGAACCTTCTATATTCCTTCTGGTTTGGCTTATGGCGATAGACGCACTGGTGCTTCTATTCCTGCAAATACTGTTTTGAAATTCGATATTGAATTAGTCGATTTTGAGGAGGTTTTGACCACAGAGGAGCGTGCTGAAAAAGACCAAGAAATGATTAAAAAACATTTGGCGGATAATAATATTGTAGCCAAAAAATTGGAATCGGGGATTTGGTGTGTAACCACCCAAGAAGGCGAAGGTGAAACCCCAAGCGTTAAAGCAAGTGTGACAGCTCACTATTCGGGAAGATTATTGGATGGTAAAAAATTCGACTCGTCTTACGATAGAGATCAACCTTTTACGACAACTTTAAACCAAGTTATCGTAGGATGGAAAAAAGCGATTCCGACCTTGAAAAAAGGTGGAAAAGCGACTTTCTATATTCCTTCTGCTTTGGCTTACGGAGAACAAGGAACTGGTCCAATTATTACTGCAAATTCAGTGTTGGTTTTTGATATCGAATTAGTTGATTTTCAAGAGCCTATGAATCCAAAAGAACAAGCAACTGCGGATGCGGAATTAATCCAAGATTTCTTGGCAAAGAATAAAATCGAAGCGGAACAAGATACGTCCGGAATTTGGTACACGATTACGGAACCTGGAACTGGCGGAAACCCTACTTTAACTTCAAAAGTCAAAACACATTATAAAGGAATGTTATTAAACGGAACGGTTTTCGATTCTTCTTATGATAGAGGACAACCAGCGGAGTTTGGTTTAAATCAAGTCATCAGTGGATGGAAAATCGCTATTCCGAAATTACAAAAAGGTGGAAAAGGAACATTCTATATTCCTTCTGGTTTGGCTTATGGTCCAACAGGAACTGGTAACGCTATTCCTCCAAATGCTGTTTTGATTTTCGATGTTGAATTATTGGATTTTAAATAGTTTTAGATACTGTTTTTAGTACAGATAACGATTAGTATAAAAAAGAACAGCCGATTGTTGAACTCGATTTTTTAAAGTTGCAACTAAATATTACATGGGCTACAATGTTCATATCTATTAGTAGATCGCTATTATTTTTATACTTTGTTATGAGCTGAGATTTCCCCAATAAAGTTGGTGATAAAGTAAGACCTATTTTAATTTATTGACTGGTCTCAATTTTACCACAAAGTAAATACTTTACACTGTTGAACGTCATCTCGCATAAAATCCATAACATAAACGGCATGATTCTTCGCTAGTTTAGAGTCGCTCATTACAAATTCCATATCTGATTCCATTTGGCATAACCGCTCAAATGTACGCTGTCCTACATCACTTCGGCCACCCAATATCCAGGTGCACAGATAGATTCCCCATCAGTAGGTAGATTTCGTTCTTGAATTGCTTTTATAGAATCGAGAAGGAAGTCCTGTCCAAATAGACTTTGTGAGAGGATAAGACAAGTAATGATGGCAATTGATTTCATTTATTCAGGTTTAGTTGATACGATTGTGAAGTTAGGTGATTTCTAAAGATTCTGAAACGTAATTAAATTGATTCAATAACTTGAAAGAAAAAGTGGAACTAATATAGTACACTTTATTCTGAGATCAATAGGGAATTACATAGATAACTATGAGTAAGAATATAATGCTGAAAATTTGATACTTTTAGACTAAATAGCCAACTACATATGAGAAGTCTGTTCCTGTTAATTTTAATGGTCACAACATTTAATGCATTTGGTCAAGAGCGCGTCGTCATAGATCGCAGCAAGAAAACTGAAATTATCTTTGATGAAACGAATCCCAATTCGTTCATTTCTGTAATTAAAATGAACTCAGACATACTCGGATATTGCAATTTATCGGGAATGGATCTCGCGGAATATTCAATGCTATCTGATTGGGAAAGAGAAGGTCTGTATCGATTTGAAGGATCTGAAATGAGCGATGTACCATTGATTGATGCATATGGCGATAATATTATCTTGACAAATCCTGATGGTACAAAATCTTTTGCTTATCCACCAAATGATTCAGCGTTTATTGATTTTACTGGTATTAGTCGTATCATATTCACATTGAATGATGGGGATGAGCCTCCATTTGAGCGCCTAAAAGAAATGGAATTGTGGAAACAGTTCGCAAGTGGCATGTACCGTGTATTAGCAATGGATATTGCCGACTTTATGACCTTGGACGGGATCAATATCGCGCGTATGATTACTACTGCTCAATCAGATAAGATAATGGGAAAGGACGGGCCAGGTCTTTGGTCTATTATGAAAGATTCCTGCCTGAATGAAATGAAATCGTACCAAGACAGGAGTGAGGATGGCATTTTCAATGAAAATCAAGGGTATGCTGCGAATTACGTACTCGACCATTTCCCACTATCATGGAAGCTTTGGTTCTCACCAGATTCACCAATAAAGGATAATTATAGTAAGGAAAGTGGATACGAATCCTACTATATTGATTTCGATTACAAGCGGGTTCAACCTTATTCAAGAGGGCTATTGGATTCAGTCAATTATAACTTGATTGACACGAATTCGCTTTTCAATTATTTCGATGCAATGCATTATATTATGACGCAAGATCTAACTCCACTAGTGGACAACTATGGAGAAGAATTATTGGTAGTGGATGAGAGTGGAACTCAGCAATATGTTTATGAGGCTCCAGAGGAAGAATATTTTTTCTTTGAGTATGAACCAGTAATTATAGTGGTGAACCAGGTGAAATGTGCTGAACTTGAAAAATGCATCCTTGAGCCAGTAAGCTTACTATTTTGCTTAGATCGAGGCAATGAGAAACCCGAATTAATCTCTGAGTTCGCGTTCTTTTTTGACGATAAATACGTCCCACGAAGTTACCTCAAACAGTATATTACAGATTTCAAAACAGAAGAAGTGTGGCAGATTCCAGAATTTGCTCAATTGAAAAATAGTATCAACAATAAGAAATACAGATTATCCTTACCCTTTGAGGAGTCCAGCATCCCTTGTCAGCCATGTACCAATAAGAAAGGGCTCTATGCATTGTGCTGGAGTGGAAAGGCTCTCATGCCCTATATATACGACACGCTATTTTTCAATAAGATCAATCTTTTTGAGGCATATCGAGGCAGCGAACGTTCTTATTTAGATGATAAAGCGAAAATTTTATTCACTGGAGAACTGGAAACACTCTACCCAATAAGGGGGTATCCAGATGTTTACTTGGGGCAAAAAGGAGACAATTGGACGATCTTCTCAAAGAGTGGGGAATATAAGATGTCATGGACCTACCTTCCAGAAGGGAAAACCGATTTTGAGATATATGACAAGTCTTACGCGAAACTAAAGGACTTGCAGTTTGTCACGAAGAACGAAGCTGGACTAAAGGGCTTAATAGATACGCGCGGAAATGAGCTAATTGCGCATGAATATTCTGAATTGAATGTTGACGATACGTACTTCTATCCTGAGCAAGGGGTTGGTCAACTTGCTGTCACGGCCATCGGGAAAATTGGCTCTGGCGATCAATGGCAAGTATTTGATCACGAGTATAGGCCGAAATACCTATTAACTGGTACTGAGTTTCTGAAGGCTCATTGGAGTTATTTACTGTTTGTCAAAGAGAATCATGTAGTAGCATATGATGTTCGATCGGGGGAGGAGAATTCGAGTTTGTTCAAGAATGACCATCATTGCATTAGTAAAGAATCCGATTTGTATGGTGCCGTGGACGCTAATGAGCAGGTTTTAATACCAGTAAAGTATAGCGAAATTGAGCCAGTAGAATCTGGAGAAGAGATCTTTTTATTCTGTTCTAATCAGGAAGTTGGATTCGATATTTACACGAAGCGCGGAAAGTTAATTGGATCTTACCCAGAATATCAATTCGCGTCCCAAACATGTAGTAAAGTGACTGACTTCTATACAATAAAGAACGGAGACTATTCGGGCATAATCTACTATAATCAGAAGTCGAAGAAATTTGAGACCTTATTTAATCCTGAATTCAGATACCTGTTCTGTCAATCTTATGAACCCAATGAGCCTATTGCAACAGGACAATTAGAATCAGGTGAGAACTACTTTCTTTTTCGGGATGGACACAAAGTGTTAAAGAAGGATTAGGGTAAAAGGTTCTTGATTTTTAGAGAGTTACTAATTGAAAGGTTAACGCAACTTTCATTCAAATGAGAGGTGGCGACCAATCCAAAGATCAGCATCACATCACGGCATTTCAATCCACTGATATAAACTTTAGGGCCGTTAAAAAGTCAAGCAAGGAGTAGATACTCCTTGCTTAAATTAATTGTGTATGATTCTATCTTCTATTTTATCAACAGATCGTCAATCTGAGCTTCTGTTACCTCACATTCCGCGGCATTAGCTACGTGCACATCAACATCAACTTTAAATGCTTCCTCTGCACTGTCATAATTTTTTTTCATGGATTCATATTGACATGAACAACTCTGTTCAGCCACTTTGTCCAATTTTTCCAAGTTTACTTCACTGATTAAATCACCCATGGTTGCTGTAAAAGATTCTACGTAAGATGAAACGCACCCACTATTAAATTCTATTTTGGACGACTCTGGCCACTTATCTTCTTCTTTACAGGATACGAAGAACATACCTACAACAAATAGCGACAAGACAATTTTAATTTTCATAGTATTGGTTTTTTTGATTGTCCTTAAAGTTATTAATATTTCCAGTTTGATCAAATTGCAGGGCGTGGAAAAAAATAAGTATAAAGAAAGGTCAACTCTTTCGAATTGACCTTAAAAAGGGTAAGAGAAAGCACTGCTTTTGAAGACTGAAGCTCAGCCATACAGGCTGAATAGCTGAAGCAAGATGGGGCTTACTTCGGCTTCACTACGTTCCGCTCAGCATAAACTTCTCGCCCAGATATAGTCTTTTCAAAAAACGGATTAACCATTTAATTCCCTTTCGCCTTAGAATAAGATAGCCAAGAGCATTTTATCATCCTATTTATTACCGTTATCGCTACTGATTGTTTTTGATTTCTTCTATTGAATCGGAAATGAAATT
>JBLHON010000253.1:0-5653 GCA_047621865.1 Crocinitomicaceae bacterium
GTAATACGATTATCGCAGTAAATTGGCGATATAATACCAGAAGCCCAAGAAAAAGGTTCGTTGGGTTGTAATTTGATTGCATTCACTTGTAACAAAAATTCTGCTACTTTTAAGGCCTTATCCTCGTTCAAAATCATGGGTGCAAATGTACAAAGTATTTGTTGATCACAAGCCAGTAATCTTCATTGAAAAGAAAGATTCTAATGCTGAATTTCCAACTTTGAAGTCAAATAAGATTAATTCGTTTGAAAAAAACGTCCGAAAATTATTGCCTAAAGTAACGCTTGATCGTCCGTTGCAGATAATTTGTGAAGACCCGAAATCAGTATTTAAAGAAACCTTTTCAGATTACCTTAATATTCATGCCGCCGGAGGATTGGTGAAACGTAAAAACGCTTTTTTATTGATAAAACGGAATGGACTCTGGGATATCCCTAAAGGTAAGATTGATAAAGGTGAAAGCGTTGAAACTGCAGCATTGCGAGAAGTTGAGGAAGAGTGTGGGATTCATGGACACAAAATCGTTAAGCCATTGTGTACCACCTATCATACCATGAAAACAAAGAAGCGTTTGGCACTGAAACGTACAGAATGGTACTATATGTCATATAGTGGATCAAAGACAACTACTCCTCAGGTAAAGGAGGGGATCACCAAGGTTAAATGGATGAGCGAAGAGCACATGCTTTCAATTCGCGGGAGGACGTATGGGTCTATTAATGAAGTCTTAGATGAGTACAAAAAGCTGTATCAGGTTTAGTATATTTATCCAACTAAAATTTACGAGATGAATTTATTTAAGAAGAATCCAATCATTGGAATTGTAATTGCTTTTGTGATGATTGGCGCGATATTTTTAATGCGAAGTGCTGGTGATAAGATGAATGCTGAGACTACAGTTGCTAATGGACAGAAATTCTACAAGGCAGGTAATTATAACGAAGCGATTAAATATTTTGATAATGCACTCAACATGGACAGTACCAATTACGCTGGCTATTTTAGTAGAGGTTTATGTTACAAAGCTCAAAACAAATTCAAAAGAGCATTAGCTGATTACAATAATGCAATACGACTAAGTCGAGAATCAGATAAGAAGACCCTCTATTACACTCGTGGTGAGATTAAGTCTCACTTAGATCTAGTTGATGGAGCTTGTAAGGATATGAAAGAAGCTTCGAAACGTGGCGATGACAGAGCTGCACAATATTTAAATTTATTTTGTGAATGATGTCTTGAATGAGAGGATCTTTCCTTAAATATCGTCGTTTTCTGATTTTGATCTAAATCTCTCAGGTGGAGAAATAAGGATGGCTCCTATAATTACCATCGCCAATTGAATAGGGATTCTATAGCGAGCAATAGCTCCTAGAACAGGGGTGACCCAACCAATTAATAAGGCCAGTGCCAAGCTGAACAAAATCATAGTCAATATAATTCCCTTTTCTTTTTTGCTAAGTTTTCTCCGGCGAATTAAACTCCAAATAATCAGTCCAAAAATGAGAATGGTTTCAATGAAAGCTGGGTATTTCAACGCACTTCCAGCGTCAATAGGCAAAGGCCTAAATAGTGCATTGGCTAGTGCGGAAGGAGAATTGATGAGTAATTGTAGTGGCGAATCATCAATTGGTGAAATTTCAATAAAGCTATAGGCAGGTTCATTTTCAAACGTCATGATCCAAACTTCATCAGTGGGGAATAAATGAACTGGTTCAGGTGGGCGTAAACTACCATGTCTGACAATCCATGCATCAATTTCGTTCGTTAAACTCACTGTATCACCATTTAGCTCCAGTTGTGCATATTTATCTGGCGAAAAATAATAGAAACAGGTGTCAGCTTGAACATGCATTCCTCCCCGACCTACATTGGAAAAATCATGCTGCTTTCTCGATAGGAAATGTGTGGCTTCTTGCAGTGTTGATGGAGCAATAATTACGAATCCAGTGATGCAGACAGGAATAAGAATGAGAATAGCCATCAGGCTGTATTTTTTTATCTTTAAATAGACCAGACATACGAGAAGGCAGGGCAGCAAGATCAGAAGAATATAAGGCTTGAAGAGGAGAAGTATAAATGTGCCAATAATCCCAATTAGGATACGTTTTCGCCAAGTAGAAGTCGAGATAAGTCCAAAGGCGAAAAAGCCCAAACCAAGAATGACAACAGATTCCTTCACGAGTCCAGATGACCAAAAGAGTACACTTGGAAGAAAGACAAGCAATGAGAGTATGATGCTTGGTTTTAGCTGCGAGTAACTCTTTATTGCAATGAAAAGAAAAGTCGAGCCCAATAAGGAGAGCAGACAGAAGATCATCATGTGAATAACAGAGGATCCAAATGAAATAAAGTAGAGTAGACTATGAATTCGAATGATATTCTTGTTGTCATTGACAATATCTTGATCTCCCGTAGACCAATGATCAGTCTCCATTAAGTACTCTTCAATCAATTCTTGAGACTCCCCAATTCCTGTTAGAAAATGAAAATAAGCACTCGGGGAATCGTGAAAAACATCGTGTAAAATCTCGCCCTCAAAGAGGAAGGTTCCAGCGTCATTATTCGCCTGAGCATCAGGTTGATCAAATATATACAACTCTAAAAAAAGCAGGCCAATGACGCATTTAATTGCGAAGAAAATAGGGAGCACCCAAGGATGAAATCCGATTCTTTTGTTTAGTCCTGAAAATCGAATGAGGAGTAATAATGCTAGAAAGAAAACTATACTATAGAATATCAACATCAAGGCGTAAATGTAATCAATTCTCAAAGGGTATGTCATGTTGTCCCCTGACTTGAGAACTTATTTATTGAAGTTATGACACAGCGGCAAAATCTAGGACACTTTGTCAGCATCTTTTGAGTGGCATAGAGATTGACACAGGAGTAGAGTAATTAAAAGCACAGTAAAATGAAAACAGGTCAAATTAATGTCCAGACGGAAAATATATTTCCAATCATTAAAAAATTCTTGTATTCCGACCATGAAATCTTTCTTCGAGAATTGGTTTCAAATGCGGTCGATGCCAGTCAAAAAATAAAATTTCTCTCTTCTAATGGTGAATTCAAGGGGAAGCTTGGAGATTTACGCGTAGAAGTGATCCTCAATAAAGAAGAAAAGACGTTGACCATTCGCGATCACGGGATTGGAATGACGGAAGATGAGATTGATAAATACATCAATCAAATTGCCTTTTCAGGAGCTGAAGAGTTCGTTGAGAAATATAAAGGGAAAGAAGGTGCAGAGCAAATCATTGGTCACTTTGGACTTGGGTTTTACTCAGGGTTTATGGTTTCAGATCGCGTTCAAATTCAAACGCTCTCAAGAACTAAAGGTGCTGAAGCTGTTCAATGGGAAAGCAATGGATCTCCAGAATATACATTGGAGCCAATCAAGAAAAAAGAGCGTGGGACAGATATCATCTTGCATATCGCGGAAGATTCAATTGAGTTCTTAGAGAAAGATAGAATTCAAGGGATTCTAGATAAATATTGTAAGTTTTTGCCTCATCCAGTAATTTTTGGAACGAAAACTGACTATCAAGAAGATCCAGAAGAGAAGGATGAAGATGGCAAGCCAAAACGTGTTGCAGTTGACGTAGAGAATCAAATCAATAATGTTTCTCCAGCTTGGACGAAAGCACCAAAGGATTTATCGAAAGATGATTATGATGGATTTTACCGAGAATTGTACCCATCAACTTTTGAAAGTCCACTTTTCCATATCCATTTGAATGTTGATTATCCATTCAGCTTGACTGGAATCTTGTATTTCCCGAAAATTTCTGAGAATATTGAAGTACAAAAAAATAAAATCAATTTGTACTCGAACCAAGTGTTCATTACAGATAGCGTAGAACAAATCGTACCTGAGTTTTTAACCCTGCTTCATGGTGTTATTGATTCTCCTGATATTCCATTGAATGTTTCACGATCATACCTGCAAAGTGATGGCAATGTGAAGAAAATATCATCGCATATCACGAAGAAAGTAGCAGACAAGCTTGCAGAAATGTTCAAAAATGATCGACCAGACTTCGAGTCTAAATGGAACGATTTGAATGTCTTTGTTCAGTATGGAATGCTTTCAGATGACAAGTTTGCAGATAAAGCTAAAACTTTTGCACTTGTAAAAAACACAGATGGTACTTTTTTCACAGTAGACGAATTCAAAGAAAAAGTGGCCGCATTGCAAACAGATAAGAATGAAAAAGTTGTCTTCTTGTACTCAAATGAGCCTGAGCAACAATTTGGTTTCGTTCAGAAAGCGAAGGATCGAGGGTTTGATGTTTTGCACTTGACTGGACCTCTAGTTCCACATTGGATTAGTAAAATGGAACAATCTGTAGAGAATATTTCTTTTACTCGCGTTGACTCTGATACTTTGGATAAATTGATTCAAAAGGATATTGAAATTCCTTCAAAACTTTCAAAGGAGGATGAAGCAGTTCTCAAGCCTATGTTCGAAGAGAATGTGGATAAGCAAAAATTTGCCGTACAGTTTGAAAGCATGAATGCAGATGATGCACCAATCATCATTACCCAGCCAGAATTCGTTCGAAGAATGAAAGAACAGCAGCAAATGGGTGGTGGTTTTATGGGAGCTTTCCCAGAAATGCATAACCTGGTTGTGAACGGAAATCACGCTAAAATCGGCGATATTTTGGAAACGAAAACCAAGAAGTCGCAAGAACGAAAGGTGAAACAACTGACAGATATTGCTCTTTTAGCACAAGGTATGCTGAAAGGTGAGGCACTCAATAAATTTATAGAACGAAGTATCGAATTAGTTTAACTTTTTAACTTTGAAGAACCGTTCACCTAGGTGGACGGTTCTTATTTAAAATTAGGGGTATTGTTTAAATTCATCTTAGCCTTAGCGGGTTTTTTCTTATTCGGCAGAAGTTTTTTTGGAGCAATCGTGGGCTTCTTCATAGGCTCGGGAATCGACAATTATCAACGAATCACCACTCAATTTAAATCTCAAGCAAGGAGAGAAGGAAGACAGTATACCCAAGAAGATATATTTAAGTACTATCAGCAACGATCGGCATCTTCAAGTCAGAATGATGTTCCAACAATGCTAATCGCGCTTTCTGCAGCTGTAATGAAAGCAGACGGGAAAGTACTGAAGTCTGAATTGACATTTGTTAAATCGTTCTTTACGCAACAATTTGGACCACAATTTAACCAACAACATTTAGCTACATTAAAACGCTTCTTGGATGGTGGAGATATTCCTCTTCAAGAGATTTGCCAAGACATTCAGCGAAGAATGCAGCCAGAAGTTCGCGTGCAATTGCTTCATTATTTATTTGGGATCGCCAAGGCAGATGGTGACGTTTCACCAGAAGAAATCGATGTGATTAATCGGATCTCGCAAATGATGGGAGTTCCTCGCGTTGAGTTCGAGAGTGTTAAAAATATGTTCTACAGAAATGTAGATTCTGATTATGCCGTTCTTGGAGTTGATGCCTCAGCTACTGATGATGAGGTTAAGAAAGCATACCGCAAAATGGCAATTAAATTTCACCCTGATAAAGTCGCCTCAATGGGGGAAGAGTTTCAGAAGGGAGCGAATGATAAATTTCAGACAATTCAAGATTCTTACGACGCAATTAAGAAGCGTCGTGGAATAAATAAGCCAAATTAA
>JBLHON010000254.1:0-5649 GCA_047621865.1 Crocinitomicaceae bacterium
AAAAATTCATGTTGTCGGAGGTGCAAGAATAACAAGTTTATCCGGCGTAGGTAACAGATTGGTACAATCCAATGCTACAGGTGTTTTAAGTAACATCGCGACTGGAGCTAACGGAACAATATTGACGGTAGTTGGAGGCGTTCTGACTTTTCAGAACCCACAAGCTGATAATGGTTTGTACTATAATACTGGCGTTGATAGAATCAGATTAGGAGGAGCACTTGTTGAAGCAACTACAATTACACAAGGTGTGAATCAGATGACCTTTAACTTAAATAGTACGGGTGATTTTGTGGTTCAGGACAATGGTACTCCACGTTTTGAGGTGTTAGACAATGGAAGAGTTGAAATGTCATATACGCTGGATGCCTCAGGTGCAGGTAACACAGGTGTACTCGAAATTGGAAATTCACTTCGTTTAGATGGAAACGAGGTAATCACCAATACAAATACAACCTTGTATTTACAGAATGATAATAATGGGGATCTAAGAGTGGATGCGAATACGTTAAATGTTGATGCGAGCATTAATGTTATTGGACTCTCTGCAATGCCGGCAGCACCATATATGTTGGGTGCTGGAATTCCTGTACACACAATTGCTTATCCAATTGAGATAGGAAGTGATGGAAATGCTGGTCAACAAATTGGTATTGGGTATTATCGTGGAGGAGATCCTGAAGTGAATCCAGAGCAAAATGGAGGATGGGGTTATGTTGGATACAATGTTGCTGCAGCAGGAGAATACTGGTGGAGAATGTACTCTGGAGGTTTCATCAATGCTTCACAGCGAGAGATTAAAAGAAATATCCACCCAATTGGTGAGGACGAACAACTTGAAGATTATATCGTGAGCAGTATAAAAGGGATGAAACCATCTTTATACAACTATCACAACGAATATGATGAAATGGAAGAAGGACTTGAAAATCACTTTAGACCTGCATTTCGAATTGGATTGATTGCTGACGAAGCACCTGATTATATCTTGGATGAAGGATTCTCTGGAGTAGATATCTATGGTTTAGCTGCTTTGAGTCTTGCTGGAGTTCAACATAATATGAAATCAATTGAGGAATTAAGTACAGTTAAAACGATTCAAGATTTTGGTTCTGAAGCAATTTCAGGAACTGAGATTTGGGTTGATTTTACGGAAGATTTTGAAGGTCAAATTCCAGTGGTAACTATCACGAGCAATAATCCATCTGTAACAATCAGTGTGATTGAGAAAAACGCAACACAATTTAAAGTAGTTGTTTCGCAATCTACACCTGGTTTACAATTCGATTGGATTGCAATGGCTAAAAAGAAAGTTTCTACTGGCGACAGATCTGTTGAATTAGCATCTGATTTGAAAGATAAATTGGAAGTGCCTGCTTCAACGAAAAGTGAGATTATTGAATTCTATGAAAACTTTGATTCTACACTTACGCCAACTAATAAACGATAGAAGCGTTGGAAAAAGATTAAAATCAGTACTACATTACCACAAGCTGAAACTGAGAAAGTCCCGTCAAGGGACTTTTTTGGTTAGCGTCATCAATTGTCTAAAGCTGTACAGAAGACCCAATAGTATTCATACTGGCTTCCCGGCACTCGATAAACACCTATTCCAACCTTTGTACTTCTCTTATTAAACATGTTCGCGTAGTGACCAGGACTGTTATACCACTGCTGATACGTGTCTTCTGCAGACTCATTGCCAGCAGCTATATTCTCTGAATTCACGAATTGACCAGGTTTCTTATAGAATGTTCTAATTCGATCAAATGTCTCACCAGCAAGCACTAGCTCACCTCCCACACGATCATAGCTGTCGTGATTGAAATATCCTTGTGTTCCTTGATCTAATGCATGATATCTGCACGCTCTGGCAAGATCTTCCTCCCAAACTAACTCTGGCATACCTTGTGTTAATCGTTCGGCATTTATAAGTTTTAATAATTCCCGCTCATTAGATAGACTGTATGATTTAACAGATTCCTCACCACTTGGCATTCCATAAAATTGCCCTGGAATTGTAACGATTTCTGGAGCTGGGATTGAAGTTGTGGTCTCTTCAGTAATGTGTGCCACTGTTTCAGTTTCAACTTCAGTATCAATCTCAATCTCTATTTCGTTCTCATTTTCAGCTAGATAGATTGTCTTATTCAATTCGTAACTATTCAGCTTCTCTTCAAGTCGAAATCCAAGATCACTATCTTCAGTTTCCAATAATTCCTTGACAACATCTCGTGCAGTCTTTTCCAATTCAATACATTTCGCTTCCCAATCCACTTTGTTTTGAAGTTCGAAATCCTCCAATTCATTAAATGTTTTGGCATACCCAAGGGCCTTACTCATGTGGAAATACTTACCCCGAGCTTTTTTCGAACGCGCTACTTTATCTTGGAAAACTACTGTCGCAAAATAATAGGGGGATGCCTTTGAAGGATATCGTTTTATGTATTTCTTGGCAACTATTAGACATTGAGCAGGATCACTTTCATAGAGTTTTTTCAAACGATTGTATGTAGCATTGTTCGCTGAAACTTGAAAAACCAGAAAGGAAATTAGGAGGAGGAGAGATGCTTTCTTCATGTTGGAGAGATTTAGGAGATAACATTTATATAACTAGCTGCCAACAAAAAGGGTACACTTTTGAAGTTTGACATTAGCAGAATTGCCTCAAATTGAATGCCAAAAATGAAGGGGGCTGATGAGTGAGATAGAATGCAATGCAATGAGATGTCAGAGATCCACTACTTTATTTTGTTGTACGAAATGATGACATCGTCAAAATAAATGGTGTCGATTTTGCTCGAATTGTAAAGATAAATAGCAATTTCTTGTCCCGTCATATCTTCAGTGATTGTATATCCCCGAGACAATTTTTGCCAACCATTTTCGTCTGTTATCGATGGTTTTTCTTCGATGATATGAAGCCCAATAGGTTGGACATCAATCACAACTTCTGGTCCTCCTCCCTTGGATTTGCACCATCCTTCAATGTGAATTCGATCTCCGATTTTTGAATCGTAAATTCGATATATGCAGCCATAAGGACTATCTGGCGTAAGCAGAATGGAGGCTTCACCACTTCTGTAAATCTCAGTGCTCTGAGTTCCTCCCATTACCAGGATTGAAGGCTCGCTTGTTTCAAATACTCCATCATTATGCATGTGTTCTCCACCATGTTTGATGATCAAAGCATCATATTCTGTTGGAACGTAATAGCGCTCGTAAATGACCTTTGTTGAGATGGATAAACTCCCAAGTGAAAAGAGAACTACTAGTGGAATTAGTAGGCGCTGAAGGTTTATTTTATGAGTGTAGAAGAGCATGAACAGCAAAGGGAAAACTGGAATGAAGTAGCGTCCTTGGAGATTGCTGATTATTGATCCACCCACACAATCCCAGGCAAGATGCTGTGTGACTAATATCAATAAGATGAGTAGGATAAATGCACTGCCAAAAATTAATTTATGACGCCACGAGAGCACAATCTTTTTTGTGCTGTCTAAGATGGCAACAAGGAAAATCACAAGGTAAGCACTCGCGATAAGCCATGAAGGAAGTTTGGTGTCAAGCCAGCCAAATGTCCCAATATATCCTTGATAGTACATGTCAAATGAATGAATCAAGGAATCATAGAAAACGCTAAAAATATACGTTCCATGATGAAGAATATAGTGGAGTTGCCCCTGAATATCCGCGCATTGAATAATGTTTGTTCCACCTCGATAAAGAGGATTGTATTCATCATAGGTTAGGTAGAACGATCCCATCACTGAAGACCAAACCAATGCCGTGATTAATGCCACGAAGAAAATGGAACCAATTTGAAGGAAAAAGGTTTTCTTAGAAGCGAATTTTGCAATTGGAATTAACAGCAAGAGCAGGATGAGAGGGGCATAAACAAACTTTGCTGAAGTGAGCAAAATCGTTAAGCCAAGGGCGATCCAAATGTGCTTTTTCGTAATCTTTGGTACACTAAAAATCAGACGGAGGAAGTACCCAATCACTAGAAATGACAAACCATTGGTGACAACATCAGCGCTCACAGACATATTACTGAAGATGGACATGGGGAGAAGTGCCAAAAGAACAAAGAGCCATTTGTGAAAAGGCATCATGCGAATTGTTAGAAAAACACAAAATATCCAGAAGGCTAAACTTGCAAGTCGAGCCCCATAGAGTAGGTACAGTGGTGGCAAATGTGCCGCGCGTAAAACACCAATCATGAACGCTTGAGGAGCATAAGAAATAGGGGAGTAGATCGCAGAATTTGGAAAGTCTACAAAGATTTTTTTAGCTGGATTGAGGGGAACAGTTAATCCATCATTGAGATCCTTTGAATTGGCCTTTTGATGTGCGTTTCCAAACATTCGAACGGTTGAATCTGCAGTGCTAACAATGCTCTCAGGGATATAGCCGCCAACTCTTTTATCATGCTGTTTCGAGATGAAAGTGCCTTCAGAGATTTGATATGCTTTGTAGAAATGACAAATTTCATCTGGACTTTGAAACGGGGGTGTTACAAGAATAAATATCAACCCAAAGAAAGCGGCAAAAACCAGGAAGAATCTTTCCGGATTTAGTTTACTCAATTTCAGATTAGAAATATTCATAAGTTGGGAACGTGTCTCGCTCTGGTGATTTGAATGTAAATGTACCGAATTATCATTGATCATTTCTGACAGTCACACAAGAGATTGAATGTTACAGGGATGCAGACTAATGTCAATTCGCGAAAAAATCCTACCTTTCTGAGTGTGAATTATACCTAGATTTACACGACGCTATTATTGATCAGAGACTCGAATAAAAACGAATATGAAAGTACTATTATCGCCTGCAAAGGGACTTGACATCACAAAGCAATTAAATGCTCCAGAATCGACAATCCCAACGTTTTTGGATGATTCTAAAGCATTGATAAACAAGTTGTCCAAGTTTTCATCTCGGAAAATCGGTAAGATGATGCACATCTCAAAAGAGCTCTCAGACTTGAATTTTGACCGCTATCAATCGTGGAAAGCTGAGACCGAAATGAATGGTGAAAATGGACATGCAGTAGCCGTATTTAATGGTGAAGTTTATCGAGGTTTTGATGCAACAACACTTGATGTCGAGAAGATGAAGATTGCCCAGGAGAAAGTGCGCATCTTATCTGGACTGTATGGAGTGCTAAAACCATTGGATATTATTTATCCATATCGCCTGGAAATGGGGACGAGTTGGGCCGTAACGCCTAAGAAAACAAATCTCTATAAGTTTTGGGGTACAAAAATTGCAGATGCATTAAATGAAGAAGAGAGCGATGGCGTGATTGTAAATCTTGCCTCAATTGAATACTTCAAAGCAGTGGATACAAAAAGACTCAAGTCTAAGATCATTACGCCAATATTTAAAGAATTTAAAGAGGGTGAATACAAAACAGTGATGGTCTTTGCGAAGAAAGCTAGAGGATTTATGGCGCGTTACATTGTAGATCATGACATTGAGAATGTTGAAGATCTTAAGGCGTTCAATACAGAAGGCTATCGTTACGATGAGAATTTATCCACTGAAACTGAATGGTGGTTTACACGATAAGTGCAAATACCAGTAATGGTGAACCGAAAATGATTTCGGTTTTACAGCTATAAAAAAGGGAATGTCTAAATC
>JBLHON010000255.1:0-5640 GCA_047621865.1 Crocinitomicaceae bacterium
TTATGTGCCACCAAATCATTATTCTCCTGTCACAGTTTCTGGACCCAGTGATGTTCTTGTTTACACAGGTCAACAATGGGATTTTCAGAGTGCATGGAGCTATACGTATATAATTCCAGAGAAATCAGACACCACCTCTGTCTACATGACTGGTGCATTCTTAATTACAACTGAGAAGGATCAAGCATTATTGACAAAAGAATATCGTCTCTACTCGTTTATGCCTACCTATCTTCTAATGGAAGACAGTGATTCTCTATGGTTTGCTCACGAATAGTATGAGTGATTACACGGAATATCATTCTCCTCTTCTTCTCTTGAAGAATTTTGGAATAGACCCACTAGATTTTGATGAATCGAGCTTAAGTCTTCTCAGAAAACGCCTGTTGTTAGAACTTGAACTGAGCAAAAATCAAACGTTAAAAGTAAATTCGTCAGTCTATACTAAGAATGATATCCTCGTCCTTTTCGCATCCTTTGAAAAGACTTCGAAGCTCAATTTTCATTTGATTATTGAGCGAACTCCTTTTCTGCAAAACATACTTTCTGCAAGGTCTTCAAATGACATTCAAAAGGAACCCATTGATCTAAAGTTTGACTCTGAAGTAGAAGAAATTGGCTTCATCAATTTCATTTCTCCCTATCTCGCTTTTGCGGTAAATCGACTTTCAAGAAAATTAATTGAGAAAAAAAAATACGACCAAATCATCTATTTACTTGGAGCACGACACCTCATTAAAAACGAAGACATTTACTTCGCCTTCAAGAAGTTAACCCGTCACTATCAAGACTTTGTTCAGTTCGCTGAAGATATTGAGAACAAGGTAATTACACTGGTTCAAATATGGAAACTCTCTTTTTTTCGAAACCCATTGTATTTCCAGGCTGCTGGATTATTAGGGTCTGAAGTTCCAGGCCTAGCAGATGAAATATGCAGAGCAGTGATTAACCTCTCTGTAAAATTTGAAAATGTTCGTCGTTACTATTATTTGATATATCCTGGATTAAAAAATGCCTATACGATTGTTGAGGATCCAGAATTGCGAGATGCACTCATTCACAACATTGATTTTTTCGGCTCAAAACTTGGTTTGACTGGTGGGGTATCATCTCAATTCAAAAGGATTTTGCTCATCATTGGAATCATCGTTTTTATTTTTCTAGCTTACCTCTCTAATTCGCAACAGGCAGATCTAGATAAACGGGCACTGAACTATGGTAAAACACATCTAGAACATTTCGACTTGCAAGAATTTGCAGCACATATTAGGGATTCATCCTTCCATCCAACACCAGATTCTTTAGAGGTCATCAAGATCCATAAATACGTTTCAAGTCGTGCTAAATTCTTCCCAAGACTTAAATCTACTGTAAATGCAGATCTAAAAAACAGATTCATGAACTTCGAGGAGATCGAGGAAGAAATTCGGCTCTACAATAGAACTGATCGAATGGCACTATTTATCTTTAAAACTCCAACTAAAGTTAAAAGTCGCTTCATCTTACCAAATCAAAGCACAAAATTCAAAGTTGCAGATTTCTCTGAAATTCTAGTTTACACTGGAGATAAGTGGGACTTTCATTCACCTTGGTGCTATAGATATCCTATTCCTTCTAGAGCTGACTCTGCGAGTGTATATTTCAATGGCTATTTCACGATAGTAGATGAAAAAGATGAGAATCTAGCCACAAAAGTATATGGCACCTTACCAATATTAAAGCATTATTATCTTCGAGAAAATTCGGATTCACTCTGGCTGACGCATAAAGAAAACTAGCAAAAAGAATTTACTCAAGTCCAGTTCCCTTAATGTTGTTCTTATCTTTAGATGACTCAGGAAGCATTGAGTTCAATTGAGAAAGAATGGATTTAACCTCTACCACATTATCTCTTTCGACTGCAGAGTCTCCTGAATCAATTAGTTGTTGAGCGCGCTTAGGATCATTGTATTCATGGATATCAGTAAATTTATAGGAGTAAAATATATCATACACCACTGCTGGTACTTGCCATGACATTTCCCTTCTCAATAAATTGATTTCATTTGCCTTCGTGCGAATAAAATGATACTGATTTGTACGCATCACTTCATTTTCGACAGCTTTGGCTTTTTCGAACTTCTTCCCATGACTCAATTCAATAGCTGGAAAGTCTCTAAAGATTTCTTCGATGTATTCTTTCTCCTGGAGGTAACGTTTTTTCTCAACAGCTGCTTTATTCAAGCCATCAAGGGAATCGAATTTTTGTGCAACTCTTCTTTTCCTTTCTTCGATATGATATTTCGCATCTGAATCAGGTGTGTTATCTAAATCGTCGAGCATTTCCACTAACGTTTCCAGCTCATTTTGAATATCTGCTAATTCTTGCATTGTTTCATATGCCTCTTCTTCTTCAAATCGTTTGAAATCAGACCTTGATCTGTTCGAAAGCTGTCTAAGTTCATCGCGTAGATGATCAATACTCACATTGCGCGAAGAAGGATTGAATGTTTCTTCAAACTCTTGATCAGAAATGCTAAGAAATACTTTGACAGAAAGATCTCTCGATTCCGAAATTTCCAAATCAATCTCAACATCACTCCCTTTGATTAAATCAAGTCCCAATTGTTTAGGGTCAATTTCAATACAACCAATCACCTGATTAGCTGATGGAGAACTCTTACCATCACCTTCGACAACATTAATGATTAATTTATCCTCTCCAGTTCGTAATAAGGTTTTTGAAATCTCTTTATAGATCTTCTTTTTAAGTGGAAGAATATCATTCTTCTTGAAGATTATATCCAACTTCGTTCTATCATCGTCAAAATCATCTACCTCAATACAGATATCATTCGGCAAAGGCTGGCCATCAACATTGTAAAGACCTTGAGAAATTACCACCTCCTGTTTCACGCTTGAAATTGGTTGGTGATTCGCATCATAATAGCTAATATCAAAGTGATTAAGTGCTCCAGGAACAAGTGTCACCATGTCTGTGACTTTTGATTCTGCCCGTCTCATTCCACTGTCATAGCCTTTATCTGATCTAACAATTCGATAATTTATCCCGATATATTCTCCCGTAAAAACAGATAGCACCATCTCTTCTGCTTCCCTAGATGAATGCATGTACGAGAGTTCAACGGCAAATGGCGCTTTCACTTCTGTTACTACATCTGGTTGTACTTCTGCCTTCACCCGAGCAACTTTTGTGGCTGCATAGTATGCTGCACCAACCACCACGGCATTTGTAGGATCAACAGATTGATTAACACTCACCTTCAATTTAGTGAGGATTGACTCTTTCACGAGAGGAACATATGTACTTCCTCCAACAAGCACTACTTGATTAATTTCAGAAGCAGCCATATCGTTCGCTTCCAATAGATCATCAATTAATTGCAGTGAATATTCAACTTTAGCACGAATGACACTATTGAATTGATCCTGTGTTATATCCATGTAAAAGTCAACCTCATCATCTCCACATTCGATTGTCATGTCAAGTGAAGAAACGGGTGATGAAGAAAGTTCCTTTTTAATGGTCTCGGCTTTGTACAATAAGATCTGGTGAAGTTTCTGGAAATTTAGCGTCATCTCTTCAGCTTCCTTCTTAAGTCCACTCAATCCTTTTGTCTTGTAGATTTCAGGGAGAATCAACTTATTGACTAATTGCATGTCAAAATCGAGTCCACCCAAAAAATTATCTCCTTTATGATCAACCACATGAAGGTCTTCATCAGAAATCTCTACAATGGCAACATCAAAGGTTCCACCACCAAGATCATAAACAAGCCATTTCCCTTCCTTGGCGACGTCTTTATTGCTATTGGCAAATGCTAAGCAGGCCGCGATAGGTTCTTGCAAGAGCAGCACATTTTCGAATCCACTTTCATACCCTGCTTTTTTGGTTGCGTTTGATTGCAATGTATCAAAGGATGCAGGTATTGTGATGATAATTTCATTCAGATTCGTCTCATCTTGGACAAAATTTCTCAATTCTTTTAAGATGTACCCAGAAAGTTCAATTGGCGAAATGGATTTATCCAAAGAGTTCACCCAAAAAACTTCATCAGTTCCCATCTTCCGTTTGAATCCTCCAAATACATTTTGAGGATCTTTTAGAAGGTATTCAAGGGCTTTTTCACCGATCAAGGTTCGCTCTCCTCTAAATCCAACAACAGAAGGCAAGACCTCACGCTGTCCAAATGGATTTTTGAAAACCCGCAATTCACCATCAATGCTTCTGGCAATTAGTGAATTGGTTGTTCCCAAATCTATGGCATAGTTAATCGTCTTCATATCTATTCAGCTTCAACAATTACAGTTCCTTTTTGAACGAGCTCAATTCCCTGATCACTTTCCCAAATAATAATGGGTTTAATCGTTCGTGTAATTTTCATCTTGGATCCCAATTCCCCAACAATATTGGCAGTACAATCTGTTCTCGTGTCACTGTAGGGCTCGCCAGTAGGATCGAGGTATTGCACTCCAGCTTCTGAAAGTTCATGTTTGATTCTATCGATATTTCGATTGACGAAATCAACTCCTTTCGCATTCAATTTTTGTTCTAACTCAAAAATTTGATTGACGAGCGAGACAGTAAGGTTATCCATAAAGGTAGATTTACTACGAATATAATTTTTTATCCTCAAATATCAGCCATAGAACAATCGAAGAACACAGAAGAAAAATTTAGTTGGATTGTTATCTTTGTGAACCCTGACTGACGGCAGGCAGGCAAAATATAAAAAAGACGAATTCATGAAAAATATAGCAGTTATAGGTGCTGGAACAATGGGTAATGGAATTGCTCATACTTTTGCTCAGTTTGGATATAAAGTTTCCTTGATTGATCTTGCTCAAACGAGTTTAGACAAAGGAATCGCGACGATTACAAAGAATCTTGATCGCATGGTAGCAAAAGAGAAAATCACGGAAGATGACAAGGCTTCAACACTCGGAAATATCACCACTTTTACCTCCATGGAGGATGGGGTAAAAGGAGTTGATTTAGTGGTTGAGGCTGCTACTGAAAACATGGATCTGAAACTGAAAATTTTCAAGGATCTTGATTCAATGACTAGTGAAAACGTTATTCTGGCGACAAATACTTCGTCTATTTCGATCACAAAAATTGCAGGTCAAACTTCACGTCCAGATAAAGTAATTGGAATGCACTTCATGAATCCAGTGCCGATTATGAAGTTGGTTGAAATCATTCGTGGTTATTCAACCTCTGATGCTGTAACAGATTTAATCATGGAGACTTCACGCAAATTGGGGAAATCACCCGTTGAAGTAAATGATTATCCTGGTTTTGTAGCAAATCGTATTTTGATGCCAATGATCAATGAAGCAATTATCACTTTGAACGAAGGTGTTGCTGGTGTTGAAGAGATTGATACAGTAATGAAACTGGGAATGGCTCATCCAATGGGACCACTTCAATTAGCTGATTTTATTGGATTAGATGTTTGTTTGGCGATTATGGAAGTACTTCACGAAGGGTTAGGAAATCCAAAATATGCACCATGTCCACTGCTTGTAAATATGGTTATGGCTGGAAAGAAAGGTGTGAAATCAGGAGAAGGATTCTACTCTTGGGGTCATGGAACAAAAGAGTTGATCGTAGCAGATAACTTTAAGAAATAAGAC
>JBLHON010000256.1:0-5589 GCA_047621865.1 Crocinitomicaceae bacterium
TTCAGGGGTAAAACCTATTCCATTGTCTGAAATTTCTAATTGAAGAGTCTCTGGTTGATTTAGTGCCTTTACTGCAATCCTGATTTCAATTTCCGTTGCATCAGCATCTAGTGCATTAGCAATAGCCTCAAAGAAAACCATCTCTAGTGAAGAGTTACCAAAAAACATTTTTACCGCTTGGCTTAATTTTACTTTCATACTAATAATGATTTTTCAGTTTCCAATTTCCCTGCAAAAGCCTTCTGCAAAATGGATTTTTTTAGCTCTTCCAAATCAGCGATTTTCTTTTGATACAATGCTTCCAAGTTTTGAGTTTTATTCATCATAATTTCTATTTCATCAACGATTCTCTCTTGTTCAATTAGGGAGGGAAAAGGAATTAGAATGTCTTTTAAAATTTTAGCAGAAGGAACATTTGGAATCGCTGCACCACCTGCATAATCAAAAATTATTTTTTGGAATATGTTACTTCTTAACCAATGCTTTATAAAATGCACGGATACATTCGTCTTTGGAGTAAGCTTTAATAAAGCTTGGTTTATTACACCACGGGGTATTCCCTGAGGAACAACCGCAACACGACCTAAAGTAACTCCTGAACAACTCATTATTATATCACCAGGAAGTAATTCAAATCTTTTCATTTCATTGAATTTTTCTTCATCAATGAAATAACGTAGTTGATTAAAATGATCGTGAATTGCGTGCTTCTGTTCATATACAGCATAACCACTTTCCTTGAAAATACTTTTCTTCAAACTACCACCAAATGGTCCACGAACAAAATCACATAACTCACCCCATTTTTTTAGTTCCCAATCCCCATTTTCAAACACCCTCTGCAAATAACTCTCAAAAAGCTCCTTAGCGTTTTGGAGGTTTTGTTCGGCATTGGCTTTGGCCTTGTCTATGGCGGCAAAGGCTTGGTCTAAAATGGAAACAATGCGTTGTTGTTCGGGGAGGGGTGGAAGGGGGATTAATAAATCTTTTATGAAAGGAAGTTTTACGCCTTGCACAGTAGCTCCCGTTCCTTCTTCTATGATTAAATGAGAGATGCTTTTGAACCATTGAAATAAATAGCCAACATCAAGGTGCTTAAATTTTTTAGGAATAATACCCCGTAAATCTTGATTTATCGCAGTGTCATTTTTTAAAAAGCAAACTTTACCTAAGCCAACTCTTGTTGCTATTATAACATTTCCCTTCGGGATAATATTTGTTGAGCTATTCTTTACAGCTTCTTCTGTTATTTTAAATTCAGTAGCAGATATAATTTCTGATCTCATATCTCTAACTGAGGCCCATAAAATATTTCCTTCATAAAATTTCAGGTTCTTTTTTGAAGGAGTTCCACCGCCTATCACTTCACAGACTTCCCCCAACTTCTTTATTTCCCAACCTTCTGGTAACTGAGTTTGTCGAACGTTCATATCAATCCCGAAATTGCGTTTAAAATACTTTCCACTGACTTGGCTTCCATTTTAGAAAAGGCAAACCACTTTTTACCCAAGTCTTTGAGCGAAGCACCTAGGTGATACACTTCCTTATCGTCAATAATCAAAAATCGGTCATGGCTTTGAGCAAAGGGTTTTGCTTCAAAGTTGCCGTATTGTTCATTGGCTTTTTGTATGTCCAATTTCAATTGTTTGCTAATACTTTTTGTGAGCAAATGCACCTGTACACCTTTGTCTTTCTTCGCTAAGTGGGTCATAGCATTTTCATCTATGTAATTATCAATCAATACAATATTCTTTTTGGCAGAGCGGATAATTTTTGATGCTAATTCATAAGCATCAAATACTTGTCCGTCAAAAAATACGCCTTGGGTCGGGATTTGGTGGGTGCTGATCTGTAGGTCTATTTGATCCACTTTGTTTTTCAAGGTTTCTACATGGTCTTCAAGGCGGTTCATGCGGTTATTAATTGCATAGCCTTTCAGTAAATAATCTTTAAGAACGCGTGTTGCCCAAATACGGAATTGTGTTGCACGAATAGAATTTACCCTGTACCCAACCGATAAAACAGCATCAATATTGTAATACTTTACTTTAACATTTTGTGTTTTGTCTTTAATTGCTCCGTGTTGAGTGGTATGTTCCAAAATGGAACTAACCACATTTTTGTCAAGTTCACCTGACCTGAAAATATTACCTAAATGTTTCGTAATAGCAGGACGCTGTGTACCAAACAAATCAGCTATTTGCTGTTGTGTAAGCCAAATAGTTTCTGTTTTTTCATCAATTCTTATCTCAATGTGTTCGGCAAGTTCATCGGGACGATATAAAATAATTTCGTCTTTCATTTTCTAATAGTATAAGCGTCAGAATGAATGGCAGAAAGCATAGCTAAGCGGTTCATGCGGTTATTAATTGCATAGCCTTTCAGTAAATAATCTTTAAGAACACGTGTTGCCCAAATGCGGAATTGCGTGCCTTGCTTAGATTTTACGCGGTAACCTACCGAAATAATGACAGCTAGATTGTAGTGTTCTACTAGCCTTTCCACTATTCTACCACCTTCGTTTTGAACTGTCGCAAATTTTGCGACAGTTGCCTTTTCATCAAGTTCGCCTTCCGAAAAAACATTATTGATGTGCTTTCCTATTGTTTTAATATCTCTATTAAAAAGCAATGAAATCTGCTGTCTGTTAAGCCAAACGGTTTCATTTTCCAGCGTTACTTCAATGCGTTCGGCAATCTCATCAGGTCGATATAGAATGATTTCGTTTTTCATCCTAAATCAAATGCTTTATTTCGTCTAAGATTTCAGCGCTTTCATCATCCAAGGCTTTTATTGCTGATAAAATTTCCTGCGGTTGGCGCAGTGGCGCTTCTTCGGGTGTGTTTGGGTTTTTTACGCTCAAGTCAAAGGTTCTTTGGTCAACGCCTGCCTTGCCGTCAGGCAGGTCTTTGATGTTTACTGTCCATGAGTTTTCGCTTTCTGCAAAGGTCTTTTGTAGTTCAATAAACTCAGCCAAATCCTTTTCATTAAGCGGATTGGTCTTGCCCAAGTTACGATCAAGGTTTAGCGAATAAAACCAAACCTTTTGTGTGGCTTTGCCTTTTTCGAAAAACAGCACCACAGTCTTAACACCTGCACCTGTAAACGTGCCGCCTGGTAAATCCAACACGGTGTGCAGATTGCAGTTCTGCAATAGTTCCTTTCGTAACGCTACTGAGGCGTTATCGGTATTGCTCAAAAAAGTATTTTTAATGACTACACCTGCTTTGCCACCTGCTTTCAAAATTTTGATGAAGTGCTGCAAAAAGAGGGAAGCGGTTTCGCCTGTCCTAATCGGGAAATTTTCTTGCACTTCAGCACGTTCCTTTCCACCAAAAGGCGGATTGGCAAGCACGACATTGTAGCGGTCTTTTTCCTGAATGTCGGCTAAGTTCTCGGCGAGCGTGTTGGTGTGGATGATGTTGGGAGCTTCCACACCATGCAAAATCATATTCATAATGCCAATGATGTAGGCCAATGATTTTTTCTCCTTGCCGTAAAAGGTTCGTTTTTGCAAGGTCTCCCATTCCTTGGTGCTTAGTTCTTTACCTGATTTTAGGTAGTCAAACGCTTCGCACAAGAAGCCCGCAGAACCAACTGCACCATCATAAATCTTATCGCCAATGGTTGGGGCAACCACTTTTACAATGGTCGTAATGAGCGCTCGGGGCGTGTAGTATTCACCACCGTTTCGCCCTGCATTGCCCATGTTTTTGATTTTGTCTTCATATAGGTGACTCATTTCGTGCTTCTCAGCATGAGTACGAAAACGCAGTTCGTCAATGCGGTTTATCACTTCTCGCAAATTGTAGCCGCTTTGGATGCGGTTTTTCAGTTCGCTAAAAATCTCACCAATCTTGTACTCAATGGTGTCCGCATTTTCTGCCGATAGTTTGAATTTCTTGAGGTAGGGGAAGAGTTTACCGTTGGCAAAGTCCAAAAGGTCATCACCTGTGAGGGCATTGTGGTCAATTTTTCCATCCGCTAATTTGGGAGCTGCCCAAACGCTCCATTGATATTCTTGGTCAATGATGGCTGAATATGACTTTCCTGAGAGTTCCGCTGAAGTAGCACGGTCACGATCCAAGTCGTCCAAGTATTTCAAGAACAGCACCCAAGAGGTTTGCTCCACATAATCTAATTCACTTCCGCACCCTGCGTCTTTGTGGAGTATGTCGTCTATATTTTTAAAAGTCTGTTCAAACATTCAGTTTGTTTTATTTCAAGTTTTTCAATTCTTCGTTCTCTCGTCAGCGTTGGCAAAAAAGCAATGTGTGCGTTAGCTTGTTCTTTTAATGGGGCATAATGTCAAAATAGTGTCGATAAGCTGAACTTTACAAATATCTAGAAAAGTATCTTATCAAACCGATCTTTGTAAGTAGCTCAGTAAGCTGATGGATGATAGTGCCTAGTATCCACATTACTTTGCCAAAATTTGTTTCATTTCAAATTCAAACATATTTGCATTTGAGTCATAAAGTTGAGTTTTTTCAATATCCTTTCGATTAATTTTATTCTCTTCGAAAAGCTCTAAGAGCCGTAATTTTGGGCGGATATTAAGCGTGTTGTCAAATCCACAAATTGCCAGTAATGACATGGCATCTTTTAGATTTACAAATAGCCCTTTATTTATTTTTATTTTCTCATTTGGTCGTCCATTCTTTCCTAAAAGTTCATTCATTTTAGAATTGGCAAGTTTGTAAGTTGGCTTACGTCGTTTGATCAATCCATGACTTATGGCTTTGATGATGTAAAAGTTGGTGAAGAAGTAATCAAGTTTGATCTCTTTGTCTATTTCTTGAACATTTAATAGAATAATACCTTTTTCAACATTAGAACAGACTAAACCGTCTCCAACTCGCATTTTTTCTCCTTCACGAGAAGTTGGAAACAACATATTTCTGTGAATTTTCCATTTAGTCACTTTGGAGTTCCAAGTAGTTTTTATTTGATATTTGCCTGTTAAGCGATTATCGTCAATGATAATATCGAATCCCTCAAAGTCAACATTTGTGTCAAAAATTTTCAAATGATATTCTCTTTCTGCAGCCGCTCTTTTTAATTCATAAAATAACCTGAGGTTAATTAATTCTTCCCGTACGGTTGAATTGTACTTTAGGTATTCATTGGCTCGCATATAAAGAGAGGTTCGACAGTGGTTGAATAAAAATTACATAATGATACACTTTATAAGAACTAAGTACGACTTGTATGCAATTAATTTAATGGAATTTTTCGATTGCAACTCACTGATTGATAAATTTCCTTCGCTATTGAGGTGTAGTGGAAAAAATAGTTTGCCTACATTCTAAACCCTATACCAATTGCTGATCAAAGAGTTGAAGAGGACTGACTCAACAATTAAGTTGTGTTGTTTTTTCCATCGGTTGGATATTTACGGTTCCTGCAATATTGGCTGACCTATTGATCCAAAAATTAAGGGTGATAACCATGGATGCATCACCTGCTTTTCCGAATGTAAGGAGTGATTTAAGCATATGTGCTGCTAGGCGATGTTAGTTATTGTTATTAAGTAATGTTTTCATTGATGAGATATACAGTTATTGCCCAAGAAACTAAACAATAAAT
>JBLHON010000257.1:0-5551 GCA_047621865.1 Crocinitomicaceae bacterium
GGATGTAACTTCTTTTGGTTAACTTTTCTTTTCCTAAAAGTTCCTTTCCCGAAATCCACTCTATCAAAAACCAGATTCTACGGGAATATTGTCCTTCAGGCTCAATACTCACCAAATGTGTTAGCTCCTTATCATTATAATGTTTTGCCAATTGACTAAATACAAGGAGGTTTACACCTTCATATTTAAGAGCAAAGACTAATTGACGATACAATGAGTCTATTTCCTCGGTTTCCGGATTATCTTCTGGCAAGTATTTATCTGGAAAGACTTTCCATTGGTCGTTCTCGTATTTTTTGTTTCGACTGCAAACCATCGAAATTTGATCAGGAATCGGAATTCGGAATTCGAGCCTACTAATAATAGAAGCATATCCAACCACGTGTCCTTCTTCTGGAAGACTTCTTCCGAGAAAAACGTGCGCAGCTTGAGAAAAATGAGCGCTATTCATACCTATTCAATAATTTTAAGCGCAATCTACGGGTAATACGTGCGCTAAACAAGAAATACGTGCGCATATCACTACTTATTGAGAAATATGTGCGTGATCTGCTCATACAAACATTTGCTGCAACAACCCTTTTTGACTTCGGCAATCTCAGCCACCAAAGGGTTTGGGTTACTTCGAGTTGACCTTTGAGATTAGACACCAAAGCGTCTCCGTCATGGATTTTGACAGATACATATCAAGGGGGTCTATCTCCAATAAATCAGCATATTGAGAATCGGAAGTAACTACTTCATCTTGGTACAATTCCGACGCGGCTTCTAACAGGGCATGAATGTCTTTTAGATCTTTCGTTCTATCGGGTTTTTCGCTCCATGAGATCAATTTTAGAATCACGCTTCCATGAACTGGAGACACGGGGAGTGTAATTCCTTCTGGATGTTCAAAAATTTCAATACTTGCCCCCACTTCTAGAAAACCAACAATGGACAGTTCTATGTCGCGTTCTTTAAAATGAATTGTATTTTCTTGAGCGAACTCACCATAAGGCAGGAGGTCAATTACTGTATTAGATGCTGGATAGAATAGACGGTATGGCATCTTTCCAAAGGTTTCTTCAAATCCAATCGTTTTTAAGTGTTCTCTGAGCTCTTTTCACGCGCTTCGGCAATAGCCAATCACTCCCCTCTCACTATCAAATTGGTACCCCATCCTTCTCATAAAACTCCTCAAAGCTACATCGTGCACCATGGTAATCGCACGATTCTCCTTCTGTCACTTGCACGCCGTCTTTCTCAAATTGGAACATCAGGTTCTCGCAACCTTCACTATTAAAGATTCCAAGGCCTTGCTTGTTGATCGTCACTTTTCCTTCTAATTCGCCGTCGCACCATTCGTTGCCAACTCCAAGGTAGAATTCGAAGGTAACATCGCTGATTCGCTTAATTGTAAGTTGGGAATGATCGTCGCCTTCGTTGTAACCGTAGTACGTAGCTGAAACGATTGGGCTTTTGAATTCGTTCTTCTTGCGTGTTTTTGCTTGAATTGCGTCATAATCACCAGGGGTTTCTGTGAGACTAAAATCCAAGATTTTCGAAAGATCTGGGTTTGTCCATTGCCCCGTAATTTTATCGTCAATGATTTGTCCTGAGAACGTGCCTGTTTTTTTACCGTCTTGATTGAATTCATCCAACGAAAGTGTTTGTGCATGATCAATCGTCCCTTTGAGGGTCATGTCTGTGCCGTTCGAATTGTAAAAATACATTCCAGTTACAGCTCCAGCTTCTGAGGTGAGTTTCATCACGATGGGATATTTGGCATCAATGGTTCCAACGTAGGTTTTTGTGAAACTCTCCACAGTTGGCACTTCAGGAATTGGCTCTGATTCTGTAGAGCAGGCAACGAGTAAACAAGCAATAATAGGGTAGAAAATGGTTTTCATAGTTTTGTTTTATCAATAGATTAAAGTAGCCAAATCACAGTCATTTCAATACATTTTAAGGGAGTATTTCTGTCACTCAGTCTCCCGTGCTGAGCACCTAAAAGCATTAGCTACAGAGACAGAATGGCTAACGTCGACAATATAGGGATTAATCTATTTTAATCCTGATTTTACGAAGCGTTTTAGGGGCAAGTTCTCGTGCTAGTAATCATAAAGAGCTGCTTGGCGAATTTCGACTTCCTTTAACTTCTTTCGAACAATCAAGATGTTAAACAATGTTTATTTATGATCATTCATCAACAAAACTTGAGAATTTTTCAATCGATTAGAATCTAAAGCCGAAGGGGCGGAATTATCAGATATCAAGAAAATGGCCAACTCGCCTATGGAGGTCAAATGAAATCGGGTAATCCACTTGGCATGGAAACGGTACTAATAAATAAAAAAGTATCTTCGAATGATACAAACCTCAATCTTATGAAACTGATTTTCCTAAGCACATTTATACTAGCATCTACTGCTATGGCACAACTCTCTGAAGTAACTGCGTATGGTACTGATGATAAATACGTCGATTGGGCACAGGAAGAAGCGAACCAAGATCCAGATGGACCGGGCTATTTTTACCATGATTGTGCACAAGGAGTTCAAGCACTCTCGGCGTCATCAACACTAGCCCCGCAAGGAAAATTCAATTACGACACGGATAATCTCATGGATTCCGATCCAAAGACAGCGTGGGTAGAGGGCGTAAAAGGCTACGGAATTGGCGAGTCATTTTCAGTGATGGCGATGAATGTGAGTCAAATTTACAATGGCTATCAGCACTCAATTCAAGTCTGGAAAGACAATTCACGCGTAAAGAGATTTCTAGTCTACCTGGATGATGATCCTCTCTGCTACTTAGATCTTCTGGATGTAATGGGCGCTCAATATTTCGAATTACCTGTCTCATCAGATGACATGGATTGGGATAATCAGCCAACGTTTACATTCGAAATCGTCGAAGTTTACAAAGGACTCAAGTGGGACGATGTTGCGATTTCCCACATTGATGATGTACGCTGTTGTTTCGCAGCAAACACTACTATTTTAAGCAGTTTGGAATCGATGCAAGTGGATCAACTTGAAGCAGGACAGGAAGTGACAACACTCAATCTAATCACAGGAGAAACACTCCCTGCAACCGTGATAAAATCGACCATGCAAAAGCACGTTTCATTGATTGAAATTTCAACGGATTCGCACACGATTCAGATGACAAAAGATCATCCTGTATTTGTCAAAGGTTTTGGATTTATTTCGATGAGTCGTTTGTTGAAAATGAAAAATGCAGCTGAGTATAACGAACTGATTGGTGCCATCGAATTCATGGTGTGGGATGAAGCTGCACAAGCGACCAAGTTTGAATCTTTGAAGGCAATTAAAATCAAGGAAGGATTGGTTGACACGTATAGTATCATGCAGTTGAGTGAAGGAAGTTCGTTTATCGCAAATGGCTTTGTGACGAAGACTTATTAAGAATAGATTTTTGTTAAGTTGATTCGAGATGATACATGATTGCTCCTGTTCTAAACATTCTTTTCTTTATGAAAGAAAATGGCCGCAATCCCGGAAGCGACAATTAACAGATGTCCAAGCAATAGAAGGTAAAAAAGTAGTGTTGGGTTTGAGCCACAAGTCCCTCCCCAACCTGCTCCACCAAGCCAGATTGAGGTGAGTGTAATTGCACCTCCTAAAACCGTGCACGTAATTACTACAGTTGGGCTTCTCCTAGACTTAGCAGTAGGACTAAAACCAATTACGAAGAGCAAAAAGAATAAACTGATGTAATAGACAGGACTTTCATAGCCAAGTTCAAACGTTGTTTCGTATTCATCTGTTCCCAGGATTGATTCACAAGAGGTCAAAATTGGCAGGAAGAGGCCAGCCAAAGTTATACCAGAGCCGAGTAAAAGAAGAAGTTGTTTTTTTTGCATAATTAGAATATGACGCCTTAGCCCAACATTTACTGGAAAAGCGTTTGCAAGACTTCTTCGTTGATCGCCACTGGGTATTTTGTTTCCAATTCGATGAGCCACCACTCTTCCAAATACGTTTGATATCCAGCGACCGTTTCACTTTTTGCTTCATCAAAGTTGCTTAACTGGGCTGGTATTGTCTCTTGAACTACCCTTAAAACAAACCCCTTCTCTCCTTTGGATATTGGCGATTGAGTTCCAATTGGCATCTCGAAAAGATCGATCTCTTCTAGTGTCTTCCACTCTTCGTAAGTCATTACGCGAATTCTCAAATTTGTCGCAGAAAATGAGTTGGTAAGTGAATCGATCTGCTTGTCCGTTTTTCCTTCTGAGATCATTCGTTTGACATCTTCTAGCAATTCTGGATTTGACGCGTGAAATTCGCGAACGATGACACGATTATTTGCTTTGAAATTCTCCCGATGACGATCAAAATAGTCACGGAGTCCAGCAGTATCTTCTACGGCTTTTCGCCACACATAATCTTCTGTGAGCGTAAATAGCATGATTCCGTGGCGGTATTCCTTGATCTGATAAGCGTATTCGGGATATAGATCCGTTAAATGAGACTCTTGAAATGCGATAACTTCCTCCTCGATAAACTCTTCCATGTACTCTTCTGTGATGGATGAAATCGTGTTGGCATTAGCCTCTTTGCGATAGCGAAAGTAGAAATTATAATAATCCATGAGAGATCGACTTAGATGCCAATCTTCAGTTCCTATCTCAAAAAGCACACTGTTTTTAAATGAATATTCTAACCTCTCAGGATAGCGCCATCTCCCTTTCTTGTACACATCCACATCTTTAATCAAAGCGTTGAATTTCTCAATCACTTCAGGATATAGTTTAAAGCGATTACCCTTCTTCACATTTTCAATCAGATTTTCTCGACCCCGATGAGAGCGTGTATCTTTGGAAATTTTAGAAACAAGTTCAGGTTTAGCTTCTTCAAACGACTCCAATGAATCCATGCTGGTGGTTTTCATAATATGCCATCCAAAAGAAGTTTTAAAGGGAACTGAGAATTTACCTGCTGGTAATCCACGTTTGACCCCTTCCATAATCGGAAGCAGCCTCCCACTACCAAGATCCCCTCCTCGATTTGAATTCGTAGGATCGTCCGAAAACTCCTCTGCCAGTTTCGTGAAATCCACCCCATCTTTCAATTTTTGATAAATCTCTTCAATCTTCAAAACGGCAGACTCTTCATCCATTGCGCTGTATTGAGGTCCAACTCGAACAATGATATGTGCCATCTTTTTCTTGCCCTCACTCTTCACTTTGTTATGCACTTTGATGAGGTGATATCCATAACTAGTTCGAACAATACTGATCTCATCAATTGGAGTGGCATAGGCAGCTGTTTCGAAGGGATACACCATATCAAACACAGAAAAATAACCGAGATACCCTAAGTTTTCGTATGCACTTGGATCCATTGAATGAAGCTTTGCCATCTCTGCGAAATCTCTTCCATTTAAAATCGAATCTAGATAGAGATGTGCTGTATTGTATGCTTTGAGGGTGTCTTCTGGAGATGCATCTGGATCTACTAATAGTAGAAGATGACTGCATGAAACGGCCTCTTTCGATCGTTGGTATGCTTCAACGATTAACACTTCTTCTGTCCCTTGATCC
>JBLHON010000258.1:0-5531 GCA_047621865.1 Crocinitomicaceae bacterium
GAAACACTCCACTGGTGAAGATCAATCGAATGAAGGAGGACATTAAAGCAATGGTTCTTGCGAAAATCGAAACGACTAATCCAGGAAATTCTGTAAAGGACAGAATGGCACTTCAAATGATTGATGACGCGGAAGCTGATGGAAGTTTGAAGCCAGGTGGAACTATTATTGAAGGTACTTCAGGGAATACAGGGATGGGATTAGCGTTAGTTGCCATCATGCGCGGATACAAATTAATCTGTGTGTTGAGTGATAAGCAGAGTAAGGAAAAAATGGATATTTTGAGAGCAGTTGGTGCTGAAGTTCATGTTTGCCCAACAAATGTCTCACCTGATGATCCACGATCCTATTATTCTGTATCGAAAAGCTTAGCTGCTGAAACTCCAAACTCGTGGTATGTTAATCAATACGATAATCCGTCGAATGCGAAAGCACATTATTTGACAACTGGACCTGAAATTTGGGATCAAACGGATGGTAAAATCACGCACTTTGTTGTAGGCGTTGGAACTGGAGGAACAATTTCTGGCGTTGGAAAATACTTGAAAGAAAAAAATCCCAACATTAAAATATGGGGGATAGATACCTATGGTTCTGTATTTAAGAAGTACCACGAAACAGGGATATTTGACGAGAATGAGGTTTATCCATATATAACTGAAGGGATAGGTGAAGATATTTTACCAAAGAATGTTGACTTCAGCGTAATTGATAAGTTCGAAAAGGTTACGGATAAGGATGCTGCAATTTACCAGCGTCGATTGGCAAAGGAAGAAGGGATTTTTGTTGGGAACTCTGCTGGATCAGCAATCAAAGGATTACTTCAATTGAAAGAACACCTGAATGACGATGATATCGTGGTGGTTCTTTTCCATGATCATGGAAGTAGATATGTTGGAAAGATGTTTAATGATGATTGGATGCGTGAACGTGGATTCTTAGATGAAGGATTGACAACTGCTGCTGATCTAGTTGCGAAACATGGTGATCTTCCATTGGTTTCTTTATATGCAGAGGAATTGGTTTCACATGCAATTGATAAAATGCGCAAGTATGGCATTTCTCAAATTCCTGTCATGAAAGATGGAACCTTTGCGGGATCACTTAGTGACAATGAAGTTTATCAATTGTTGGTTGATAAGCCCGAATTACGCGATACGGCAATCTCCTCGATTATGACATCACCTTTCCCGATTGTCAAGGAAAATGCTACGATCGAACAAGTTTCTCGATTAATAACGAAAGAAAATACAGCTGTTCTTGTTGAATTGAAGAATGGAAACCACCACATAATTACGCGTCACGATTTGATCTCAGCAATGGGTTAGATGAAAGAGTACCGCGATCAAATGAATTGTACAATCCGACTGGCAGAGACGCCAAGTCGGATTGTTTCGTTAGTGCCTTCTCAGACGCAATTGCTTCATGATCTTGGATTGGAAGAGGAGGTGATTGCCATCACAAAATTTTGCATTCATCCAAAGATCTGGTTTGATTCAAAAGAGCGAATTGGAGGAACTAAATCAGTTGACATTGAAAAAGTTAGAAGACTCAAGCCAGATTTAATTATCGGGAATAAGGAGGAGAACAGCAAAGAAGACATTGCTGCACTTCAGGAAATTGCACCCGTTTGGATGAGTGATATCTACTCACTTAGGGATGCTTTGGAAATGATTCATTCTATAGGGGAACTCATCAACAGAGAAACGAAATCGCTTATTGATTCAATCCAGGATGAATTTCAAATGCTGCACGATTATAGTGCAGAACAATCGAGCAAGAAGAAAAGCGTCCTGTATTTTATCTGGGACGACCCAAAGATGGTTGCTGGAAAGGACACGTTTGTTGATGAGATGCTCTCTCAATGTGGTTTAGAAAATGCAACGAGTTATTCCCGTTATCCCATGATTGACTCTACAGAATTATCCCCAGATTATGTCTTCTTAAGCTCGGAACCGTTTCCGTTTAAAGAAAAGCATCTAGCACTTTTTCAAGAGCAATATCCTCAGGCTAAGATTAGATTGGTTGATGGCGAAATGTTTTCTTGGTATGGATCGAAGTTGAAAGACGCTCCGTCTTATTTTAAGGTAATTTTAACGTCACTGGATGACCTCATTCTCTAACATTCCAGATCTCATAATGAAATTTAGGAATGCATCTATTGGTGAGTTCCCTTCTGTAAAACAGATATGGCCAGAAATTTCGCATTCTCCAAGACTCTTCATTTTAACAAGAAAATTAACATCATCGATTCTTGAAAAGAGCTTATCACTTGAAGTATACATGCTCGATAGCTGAAGCATTTTTGTCATGAAGCCACTTCCTTTTACCGCAGAAAATGGTTTCATGGAACCTGAAATTCTCAGAAGCGTTCCATAATCGCAAATTTTCTTCGTGAGCTTATTTCTACCAATGTAAATTTGATCAGGCGCCAATTGCTTGTAGTAAAAATCCCTTCCTCCAAATTCAAAATGGTCTGTCGTCAACGAAACAATTCCTCCATTCTCTTCTGCGGCCAACAGTATTTTTTCCAATACAACTGTGTCTGCAAATGAAATCGTAGCATCAAAGTTTGGTACAACCATTACGTTTCCTCTTTGTGCAGATTCAGTATAATGGTGATTGAGACTTAAATACGAAATTTCAGGTGTATTCATTCCCATTGAGCTCATGAATTCATTAATCGTTTTATTCGCCGCGTCTGGTAAATAAGCCGTTTGAATATGTAAATCGGAATCCTCAGAACCCCAACGCCAAAAGCTCATTTTATGCATTGTATGCTCGGCGTGACCATGAAGTGTAACACTATCCTTATCAATATCTAAAGCAATTGTAATGTCTTTTAGCGAAACATCAAGATGTGGTAATTTGAAATCTGCGGCCCACAATTGTATCACTTCTGGATGCTCGGAATCTAAATGAAACTTGGAATGATCAAAATTTGATTTCTTTTGAAGAAAACCAGTTGCCATCGCGTTTAATTCCTTTCTTGAAAGTGGATTTTCATTCACATCAGATAAGATAATCCCTACCATGTTATTTGCGGCACTTCCTTGCCGCTTACTCAAACTAGTTGGAACGTTCTCTGTAAATAATTCTTGATCGTTAAGGTCCATAAGGAAACCCATTATCGCTCGTCCATCTTTGCCAGGAACTGAGAAGAAATAAGTTTCCGAACGGTATTCAATACCAAAGCCCTCACCATCTTCACCTTCTACTGTTTTCATCAATAAACCAATGAGTTCATTGTCCTTCTGATCGAGGATAACCTCGGTGAACCCCTTTGTTAGGAAGCGTCGCCCATCGATTTTCATAACCATGGTTGCATTCTTAGGAACGTACCATTGATTCTCGTTGGCGCCAGTTTTCAGCAATGATTGTGTCAAGAAGAAAGCGCCCCAGAGAACAGTTAATAGGATGATTAGTCCAACAATTCTTCCGTAACTATTTTTTTTCGGCATGTTCCAAATGTACGGGATATTGTTTAATCACTAACTTTGTCGCATGAGAAAATTCGCCGCCTTCATTTTGCGTCTCTTTGGCTGGAAGATTGATAGTCGATCCCCAGTAGGTATAGATAAATGTGTGCTAGTGATTGCTCCACACACATCAAACTGGGATTTCATCATTGGAAAGCTCGCATTTGCTTCCTATGGGGTTAAAGCCAAGTTCCTGGTAAAAAAGGAAGCCTTCAGACCTCCTTTTGGTTGGATTATGAGAGGGATGGGGGGAATTGCCGTCGATCGAAAGGCGAACAATAATCTTACCGAATCTGCAGTTAAGCATTTCCAAGAAAATGAAACCATGTTCATGCTTTTTACTCCAGAGGGAACGCGCAGCTATAGTCCAAATTGGAAGAAAGGATTTTACTATATCGCCCAAAAAGCAGAGGTTCCAATCTACTTGGGATATATTGATTATGCCAATAAAAAAGGTGGTTTCCACGGACTTTTTGAAACTACTGGTAATGCCAACAAGGATATTCTAGAAATTAAAAGAACGCTTTATCAATACAAAGGGAAAACTCCTGAAGATGGTATTCGAGAGGAAGAATTAAAAGGGTAGATCGATGGTCCGATTATCCGAATGTCCGATCGGACAATCGTTTTTCATTTTCCTTCGTTCAAATTCCCCGTGCTAATATTATAATTGTAAGGACAATGCTTACAGCCACTCTTGCAGCAATATCCACGTTTCAAGTGGTACGATTTAGTAAACACAATGTAGCCTTCTGGACTAAGATAATAGTCTTCCTCGTTAAGCTTACTTTTATTAGAAAATCCTGACATGTCATCTGGCATACGACAAATTTAATACATATTTGCATTGCCTCACCAAGGAAGTCAATCGAAACTATGGACACGCAGAAATCAATTGTACAGGAAATTCGAACAAAAGATTGGGATGCCCGAGGAATCCGAGTATTGATTAAGCGCGATGATTTAATTCATCCTGAAGTTTCTGGAAACAAGTGGAGAAAACTGAAATATAGTATTGACCTCTGCAAAAATCTAAAGAAGGACGGGATTATCACATTTGGTGGAGCCTACTCAAATCACTTAGTGGCGAGTGCTGCAGCGTGTAATCTGTATGGACTAAAATCAATTGGTCTGGTTCGTGGAGAAGAATTAAACGCGAATAGTAACGCCACATTAAAACGTTGTGCAGAACTTGGGATGTCGTTGATATTTATCTCCAGAGAAGAATATGCCTTGAGAAATGATAAAGAATATCATGCTACGTTAGGAGCTGAATATAGATCCATGCACCTGATCCCTGAAGGTGGCGCGAACTATTATGGAATGATAGGCTGCCAAGAAATTCTAACGGAAGTTGAGGAGTCAGTAGATCACATTTTTGTCGCTCAGGGAACTACAACAACGAGTTGTGGAATTCTTCTAAGCCTTGCTGAAAACCAAAAACTTCATGTGGTTCCTGTCTTAAAAGGTTTCGATTCCAAGGGGGAGATGCTTCAACTTTTTACATGGAGTGGTTTTGAAATGTCCCTAGTCGAAGAGTTACTTGAAAGTATCGTTGTTCACCCCGATTTTCATTTTGGGGGCTACGCTAAATATCCAGTTGAATTAATTGAGTTCATTCAAAACTTCTACAAGGAACACACGATCAAACTTGATCCAATCTATACGGGGAAGACAATGGCTTGTATGCTCGAACAACTCAAAGGATCAGAATACGATGGAACCACTTCACTCTTTATTCATACAGGTGGTCTTCAAGGAGCAAAAGGAATCGTAAGTTTTGAGTAAGAATTTTTAACTATTTCAAAAGTCTCACCAAATCAACTGCCTCCTTCACATCATGTACGCGTAAGATCCCCGCACCTTTTGTCAAAGCAATTGTATTCAATGCAATCGTTCCAGTAAGTGCTTCCTCAGGTGTGATTCCCAACTTTTTGTAGATCATTGATTTTCGCGATAATCCAGCCAGAATAGGGCGATTGAAGACATGAAATGCTTCGAGATGTTGTAAAATGTAGTGACTCTGTTCAGTGGTCTTGCTAAAACCAAATC
>JBLHON010000259.1:0-5506 GCA_047621865.1 Crocinitomicaceae bacterium
ATAGGCTCAGTTGGAGAACCAATTAACCAAGAAGCTTGGCAGTGGTACTTTGACAATATTGGCAAGAAAAATTGCCCAGTAGTTGATACATGGTGGCAGACAGAAACTGGCGGAATTATGCTTTCAGGATTAGGAGCACTTTCTCCCATGAAACCGACCCTTGCTGGATTTCCACTTCCCGGAATTCAACCTGTTTTATTGGATGCAGAAGGAAATGAAATTGTCGAAAGTAATGTGGAAGGATATCTGTGCATGAAATTTCCATGGCCATCAATGCTACGTACAACTTATGGTGATCATGAACGATGCAAAAATGTCTACTTTTCGAACTATGACGGATATTATTTCACGGGCGATGGAGCAAAACGAGACAGTGATGGCATGTATCGAATTATAGGTCGTGTTGACGATGTGATCAATGTTTCTGGACATCGTTTTGGTACTGCTGAAATAGAAGATGCAATCAACACAAATGAATTTGCGACAGAATCAGCAGTAGTTGGATACCCTCATGAAATTAAAGGGCAAGGCATCTATGCATATGTAGTTGTTCATGATGATGATACCCGCACGAAGGATGCTATATTGGCTTCGTTGATGGAGTCCGTCTCAACTGGGATTGGTAAAATTGCAAAACCTGACAAAATCCAGTTAGTACAAGGCTTGCCTAAAACCCGCTCAGGTAAAATTATGCGTAGAATCTTACGGAAAATTGCAGAAGGAGAACGCACTAATTTCGGTGACACTTCCACCCTACTGGATCCTTCAATCGTAGAAGACATTGTTTCGAATTCGATTTAAAATCCATCAATATGAAATTCAATTTAGAGATCGTCATAGAAAAACCAATTGCTGAAGTGATCGAAAAATTCGACAGTTCTGAGAATCTTAAGCATTGGCAACCAGGATTCATCTCAATGGATCATTTTGAAGGAGTTCCCGGTGAAGTTGGAGCAAAATCAAAATTAAAATACAAAATGGGCAAGCGGGAAGTTGAAATGGTTGAGACCATTACCGTGAAAAATTTGCCTGCTGAGTTCAGTGGTACGTATGTCACAGGGAAGATGTGGAATGAAATAAAAAACTACTTCGAATCAACATCTGATGGCAACACACGCTATAAATCTCAGCATACCTTTAAAATACAGGGCTTCCTTAAACTCGTTGGATGGATCATGCCTGGAGCCTTCAAAAAAGAGTCTATGAAGTATTTGACGCATTTCAAGAATTACGTGGAGACTGGCGCGAGTGTTGAGGAAAATCATTAAATTAACCTCCAACAAACTGAATACGAGATACTATTATATTGATCTCTAGTCAAAAAACGGCAAAATTATTCTCATCTAAAGAGAAGTTCGATAAAATAAAACAAGAAAGTAAGCTCTGGGTTTTTTCGTGTAGTTCATGCAATGAGAGCTCGTCCATCTGGGAAATTGGAGGCGTTAGAGACAAAGCTAAAGGAAAACCTATCATGAGGTTAAGATGTCCTAAATGTGATACTGTTGGCATGCAAAAAACACACAATAGATCAGCTGAAGAGAAGTAAGAAAATCTATTATTTTCTCTTTTTAACCGCGAAGTAGAACAACATAGAGGCAATTATCACAAAGCCTGCAGCCACAAAATAAGGAACACCATAATTTCGTTCAGCCATTGGCAAACCAACTGTAAATGTTGCGAGGAGATACATCATTAGAAGTGGCCCGAGAAATTCAGCCATACTCACCAAACTAGTAATTGATCCTTGGAGTTCACCTTGCTCCCGCTCTGACGTATTATTCGACATAATTGCCTGTATAGTTGGACCCGCCAATCCAGAAAATGCATAGGGCAACATTAGGGCATAGAGCATCCATCCATGACCAGCGAAACCAATTCCAACTACTGCTAAGAAGTACATCAGTAAACCAATATAAGCTGTTTTCACTTCACCTAGACGCTTGGCAAAAATACCGGCTAAACCACCTTGTACGATGGCCACACAGACCCCAACAATTGCCAAGGAGATTCCAATATCTGTCTTTGTGAAATCAAATTTTTCTTCTGTCAAATAAACCCAAGTCACCTGAATAGCTGTTCCAGCAATATAGTATAAGAAGATGACTCCAAATAAGAGCCCAAGTGCTTTGTATTTCCACATCTGTATAAATGCGCCAATTGCATTAGATCTCAACATGGAAAATGGTCTTCTTTTTTCTTTCGGCAACGTCTCTTTAAGCACGAAAAATCCGTAGATAAAATTCACAAATGACAATCCTCCTGCCAATAAAAATGGTACACGAATTCCAACATCACCTAAAAAACCTCCAATTGCTGGCCCCACAATAAAGCCAATGCCAAATGCAGCACCAACCATTCCAAAATTCTTCGTTTTATTCTCTTTTGTTGAGATATCAGCTATGTAGGCTGTAGCAGTTGTATAACTCGCGCCAAACATTCCCGAGAGACATCTTCCCAAGACCAACCAAAACAAAGATGGTGCAAAATACATGACCATGTAATCTACACTCAAACCCAGGAGCGAAATCAACAAAACAGGACGCCTTCCAAAACGATCACTCAACCCACCAATAATTGGAGCAAAGAACCATTGCATCAATGCATAAGCCGCCACAATGAATCCATAATATGTTTTTGATTCATCGAATGTGACGTTGGATACATCAGCTATCAAATCTGGCAATGAAGGAATAATAATCCCCAAACCAGTCGCATCTATCACAATTGTGATAAAGATAAAGAGCATAGCATTTTTGGAAATCATGCGCAAATATAATGCAATTAAACGGCGATCGAAGATTGGTCGCACAATGGTCATCTACACTTAATCATTGAACTCATCAGATGAAGTAAATCCATAAAAGAATCCCCTTGATGCAACCCTTTTTACGTGAGATGCATTAAGGAAGTGAAGAGATAATTTAACTCATGATTAAACGAGCTTTTTTTCTAGGAACCATTTTAGCCCTCACACTTTTCTTGGGGTGCAAAAAGAAGGCAGAGATCAAGCTTCTTGGAACTTGGCATTTGATAGAAGTATCAGTTGATGGGCTCACAGGAAATGGGATTTATGTTCCTGTAGCAAGCTCGAAAATTATCAAGATGTACGATAACGGATATTATGCTGCAAATGGTAATCTCTGCTATATGACAACAGAAATAGACGAAAATAATTCTGGAGTTTATTCAGAAGGAATCATTCATGCTGGTGATTGTTTTCAAAATAACCCACTAACCTATGAGATTAATGGTAACGAGATGATTCTACATTACCCCTGTTACGAAGCATGTTCACATAAATACATTAAACTTTAATCGTATGATACGAACAAATTATTTGATCATTTTAGCAATTGTCTCTGGTTCCTTCATGGGATTTATTTTCCCAAGCGCGCCTGTGCAAACAGTCAATCCCATCATTGGAGATGCAAGTCTTGAGAAAATGATAGGATCAGCAGACATTGACGCGATTGATGAATCTACTCGAATCTTGGTTCATTTGGCATATGTCGAAAAAATACTGAGAGAAAAGGAAACGAATCATCTCACAGAAAATCAGCGTAAAAGCCGAAAGTTTAGCCTCGATTTATTGCACGATTATTGGATGGAAGGAACATTCCCAAGCAACTACGACTATCCCGATCAGCGGAAACCCTGCTTCAGAGATAAAGATGGTCGTATCTGTGCAGTTGGATATTTAGTCCAACAAACAGGAAATGAGGAATTGGTAAAGGACATTGAAATGAGTCAGAATTATGCATATATCAAAGACATGACAGGTGAAAACCTTCTCGCGTGGGTTGAACAAAGTGGATTGACTGTAGAAGAATGTGCAATGATTCAGCCAACTTATGGGCCGCCACCATCATCAGATCCAGATTATATACCTAAAGGATATGCTATTGCATCCTCTGCACTATCGGGTTTAAGTTTAACAGCATCTGCAATCAGTTTTTCTCAAATTTCTAGGAACTCCAATAACGCTTGGATAATTCCAGCCATTGGAATGGGCTCGGGAATAGCTCAAATCACACTAGGCTCTATTTATTATGGAAAGAATTATTGTTTTGGATGGGGATGTACAGGTAATTCGTTTGTGCGTAACGATAATCTCTCGCTCTTAAATATTGGGTTGGGCACCTTTACCACTGCTTTCAATACCTATGTATTTGCTCGTCAATTGCGAGGTCGAAAGAAAAATAAAAGCCTCAGCTTGAACCTCTATAGTTTTCAAACTCCTGCAAGTGAACTCAACCTAGGATTCAATCTTATCAAACGTTTTTAACTACACATCTTATGAAATCAATTCTAATTACAACAGTTATTCTATTGCTCTCATTTATGAGTATGAGTCAAAAAGAAGCAATTACCCCATCTATAGCAGTTGGTGGATGTTCTCCTGAACTAACCTGTGGCACAGGAGGTGGTGGCTTCTTAAATTCAAATGGCTTTAGTTCTTTTGACGGTAAAATGACCCTTGGCTTGTCAACCCTAAACTTATCATCTTTAGGAGTTTCAACGATTTTCATGGCAACGGGAAATCGAAGCAACTTGCCCTATATTGCTGGAATGAGCACTGGATTAGCACAAACAGGATATGGAATCTATCAAGCTGTTCAACTCAATCGAATTAACTACTCGAATAATGGAGGTGATTATTTTATTCAGCCCTATGATCCAAATACCAGAAGAAGAGCAGGTATTAATGTGGGAATTGGTGCAGTAACAACATTGATTAACACGTTTGGACTGATTCGGAATATACACTTAAAAAAACGTGATGATCTGAATTGGAATGTCTTTGGATCACAGGAAAACGATGGTAGTCTCTCACTAGGATTCAATGTAATCAAGCGTTTCTAAGATAGACATGCGAGAAAAAATACGCGTACATTTAGCTAAAAGCGTATTACAAATAATTGAAAAAGAACTAAATACAAAATCATACATCTAATTCGATCCACATATCATACCTATAGTGATGCCGACCTTGTGAAAGCATGTCTGAAGAACAATCGGCAGGCTCAGCATGCTTTATATGATCGATTCGCGGCATCAATGAAGGGTGTATGCAGTCGTTATGCAAACTCAGTTGCCGATTCAGAAGATATCTTACAGGAGAGTTTCATCAAGGTCTTTCGGAACATGAAACAGTACAAAGATAGTGGGCAATTAGGCGGTTGGATTCATCGAATTACAGTGAACACAGCAATCGAATACTATCGGAAACAGAAGTCCATTGCGAAACAAATCAATGATCTTAAACTCGATACAGACACAGAAGTTTCGTCAGAACTTTTCCAAACAATCGACTTGGAATCGTTACTGGATAAGATTCAAAACTTGCCAAATGGTTATCGCGTAGTCTTCAATTTATACGCGATAGAAGGATATAATCACAGAGAAATTGCCGAAAGATTGGGCATTTCTGAGGGTACAAGTAAATCTCAATTCGCACGGGCGAAGAAAATTTTGCAGCAGCAACTGCACGCAGAGATGGAGTATG
>JBLHON010000260.1:0-5497 GCA_047621865.1 Crocinitomicaceae bacterium
TTCAGTGAGCTCTGTCACTTCATCAGGAGATAGAAACGGAATTACCACGTATCCATCTTTCTGAAATCGCTCTTCGAGTTCATCGTTTAGTAATGTTCTTCTCATTTTCCGTTATTTTCGTCCACCAAATCGCCACTTGATCTCGCGGAGAATGTTCATTGGTGAATATTTCTGGAAAAAGCTTCGATCATCATTGGATGATCTTGTATCAGATTTATTTGCCATATCTTCTTTGTTTGCTTTTGTTGACTTAGGATCGTGATCAAACAATTTCGCGAGTTTATCCATCAATGGTTGATTGACAGTCAATCCTAACGATTGAACAAGTTCAGTCATTTCTTCTTTCGAAAGGTTTGGTACCTCTCGGTTGATTGTATTCAAGATCTTGAGATCTCTCGGGCGATCTCCCATCTCAAATAATTCAGAAAGGCTCGCGTTGTTGTACCGTGTATAGAATTCCTTTTCCACTTCGTAAATCTCTAACTGAGCAGGCTCACTTTTTGGAAGGTGATAATAGTGTCTCAATTTTGCCTCTTCCTGAGTAATCCCAATTCCCACAGCAATTCTGGCCTGATCTGACAAGTTTGGCGGCGACGCGTGAATCAACTTGTTATTAAAGATGAGTGTTTCACCTGCCTTCATCTCAACAATCTCTACGTATGGAAAAAGTGTAAAGATATGATCTGCTAGTGGCGATTTTGATTGAGGCGAAGGAGATGATCTTTGGTGATTAAAAATCTTGTGACTTCCTCTGATGACACCGAGAGCTCCATTCTTTTCAGTAACATCAACGAGTGGAGTCCACATTGTTAATGATGAAAACTGAGTCTCATCTACAAACGTCCAATCTTGATGAGGTGGAACAATGTTTTGCAAGCCCGGTTCTTTAATTACAAAACTCGCGGTAAATACTTGCCCTTTATCAATGATCTCTTCTGATTTCGGCACGAGAATTTTCTTGATTTCCTCTCCAACTGTTGAGACCAAATCAGAATTCTTATTGTCCAGGCTAATGTGAAATCCACCTTCGATCTTATTGTCGAAATTTTGTGCTTGATAATAGCTTAGTAAATGATCTACTTCCGCATTGCTTAGCAAAGGGAGTTTTACGTATCCATCTTCTTCAAATTTGGATTGAAGATCTTTATCTTGAAATAGCGCTCTCATTGCAGTTTCGATTATTAGACAGCAATTTATATTCCCATAAAGTTACACATAATCAGCGATGTTTTTCTCTGTTTTCTTGAAAACATATACGCCAACAACGAACATCAACAGAACTGGTATAAATGAGATACAATGCATCCACTCAAATGGTAAATCGAGGAGTGCTGCTCTAAACAATTCAATCGTAACTGCTATGGGATTTAGATAATAGAGCCAATCTTGATATGGTTCTGGAATTATTGTTGAAGGATAAAAGACTGGAGTAAGCCAAATTCCATAATTAATGAGATAAGGCACTAGGTGCAGTAAATCCCTTTTTCTCACTGTTAGTGCATTTAACCAGATTGAAACGGTTAATCCTATAAAAGTGACGAGCAAAATAATTAGCGGCGCAAAACAAATCTTATAGCTAATGTCCACCTTCCAAATGAGCAGGATAATAATTAGCAATAGAAACGCAATCCCGAGTTCAAATAATCCAATAAATGCCTTATAAAGCGGGAGAATGAGTCGCGGAAAATAGATTTTTTTAATCAAATCCTGTTCTGCCACTAGAGCGCTTCCCGATTGATGAATGATGTTTGAGAAATAGTACCATAGGATCATTCCACTAAAGGCAAAAACGGGATAAGGTACATCTCCTGTTTCCAGTTTTATAAGACCTTGAAAGAATACAGAAAAGATTAAGAGCGCAATGATCGGTTGAATAATTGCCCAAAGAACCCCCAATGTCGTTTGCGTATACTTTGCCTTGACATCTCTCTTTGCCAGCGCGAAAATGAGGGAACGATAGCGTATTATCCGCTGAATATAGTCCTTAAGACCAATTGGTTGACTATCTATTATTGTATTTGAAGGCTCACTCATTCGCCGATAAAGATAGGAAATACACGGATTCAAATTACTTGTGTGACAAATGAACACCTATTTTCGAAAAAAGTCTTGCATTGAGAAAAAGACTTCTATGTACAGTAAGTTGTTCTCTCGAAATTAGCGAATCATTCCTGCTGCAACGGTAGCATTGGATACTGGATCAATCAGGATAAAACTCCCCATTTCTCTACTGTTCTCATATGGATCAAATGGCATTTCTCGATCCAAATTGATTAGAAGACTTGCGATGTCATTCGCCTTTAGCTGGTTCACTTCTTCAACTTTTTCCATTGACTTCATATCTATAGCGAATTGAATTTTAGCCGTGCTCACTATATATTCACCTGAAACGTGTTGCAACACAAGTTTTTTGGTCACTACAAATGGGTCTGTGCTCAACCAGCAAATCATTGCTCCCATGGTATCGTTCAAAGTAGGAACCGAGCCCCCTGAAGTTAAAATATCGCCACGCTTAAGAGAATCGTCTGACAACACAATTTTCCCTGCAACTGATTCCATTAGGAGTTTACAGTCTTCGTAGCCACCCATCAATTTTAAAGCACTCACTGTACGCTTTGATGGATATACTTCTAGTACAGTATCAATCTTTAACTCGCCTTGGAGAACCTTTACTCCATAATAAAAAGATGATTCATCCTTACCTAATTTACATTGAACCAGACAGCGAAGGCTCTGATTGGAAATCATTTTGTTTTGCGGGAGCATCTCCAAGAGACCCAAAAGCGGTTCGCTCTTGTACCAATCCATATGTCGAGATCCATTTACCACATTATCTCCTTTGAGTGCAGATATTGGAACGAATTCAACATTTTTTAGATTGAATGACTTAGAGAGGATTTGATATTCACCCACAATGGCATTATAGGCCTCTTCGTCCCAATTCTTTAAGTCCATTTTATTCACGCAGACAATAATATTGGAGAGTCCAAGAAGTCCTGCAATGAATGAATGGCGCTTTGTTTGTTCTGTAATTCCCAACATTACGTCGATCAGGATAATGATGAGATCTGTGGTTGAAGCTCCCGTAATCATATTCCGCGTAAACTCTGAATGTCCAGGAGTGTCAGCAATAATAAATTTCCTTATTGGCGTGGAGAAGTAGCGATAAGCGACATCAATTGTAATCCCCAGTTCAACTTCTTCTCGCAATCCATCTGTGAACAATGATAAATCCAAGTCTGTATTCCCTTTTCGAATGCTTGTTCGTTCTACTGCAGAGAGTTGATCCTCAAAAATAGATTTCGAATCATACAGCAATCTTCCAATTAGAGTGCTTTTCCCATTATCCACACTTCCCGCGGTCGCTATTCTTAAAATTTTGCCCGCCATTAGAAGTATCCTTTTCGTTTTCGATCTTCCATTGCAGAGTCTGAACGTTTATCATCAGCGCGATTTCCTCTCTCCGTTTGTCGCATCGCCTGAACTTCTCTAATTACCTTTTCCACGGTATCTGCCTCTGACTCAACTCCACCTGTAATTGTAATATCTCCAAGTGTTCTGAATCGAATTTTCTTCTTCACAACAGTCTCTCCTGCTCTCAATTGCAAATATTCAGAATTGGGGATCCATGAATTATTTCGATAAATCACTTCTCTCTCGTGTGCAAAATAGAGGGAAGGAAGTTCAATTTTCTCTCGCCCAAGGTAGGCCCAAATATCGGCTTCCGTCCAATTACTAATTGGGAACACACGAAAATGTTCTCCTTCATGATGACGTGTATTAAACAGTTGCCACAATTCTGGTCGCTGATTTCGAGGATCCCAATTTCCAGAAATATTTCGATGCGAGAAAAAGCGTTCTTTTGCGCGTGACTTTTCTTCATCACGACGTCCCCCACCAATTGCACAATCTATCTCGTATTCACTAATTGTATCTAAAAGAGTTCGAATTTGAAGTGTATTTCGTGAAGCATCTTCTCCTGTTTCGTCGATTACCCTGCCTTGATTGATAGAATCTTGAACTGAACCAACGATTAAATTAATTCCGAATTTTCGAACTAGATCGTTCCTGAAATCTATGGTTTCTTGGAAATTATGTCCTGTGTCTATATGAAGGAGTGAAAACGGTATTTCCAGTGGGTAAAACGCTTTCACAGCCAAATGAGTGAGTGTGATAGAATCCTTTCCTCCAGAAAACAGAATCACTGGATTATTGAATTCCGCAAATACTTCGCGGATTACGAACATTGCTTCTGCCTCTAATTCATCCATAAAGTGAATCGATTGTTGAGACATTACAACTTGAGTTTCGGTTGAATAGTATTCCAAATTTTTTCAACTGCTTCTTCCACAGTTTCATGTTCAGTTTTTATTTCGATATCAGGGTTGATTGGCTCTTCATAAGGAGACGAAATGCCCGTAAAATTGGAGATGCTACCACTTCTAACTTTTTTATAGAGTCCTTTTGGATCCCGTTCCTCACACGTTTTTAATGATGTATTTATGTACACCTCCAAAAAATAGTCTTGTCCAATGGTTTGCTTCGCAATTTCCCTATCCGCGATAAATGGAGATATAAAGGACGAAATTACAGTGATTCCGGCATCAACAAAAAGTGCTGTCATTTCTCCAACGCGACGAATATTCTCTGTTCGATCATCACTTGAAAAATCGAGGTCTCGACAAATTCCGTGGCGTATGTTGTCACCATCAAGAATATAGGTATGAATCTTTTCAGCGATGAGTTTTTGTTCCAAGGCATCTGCAATAGTTGACTTACCAGCCCCTGACAATCCCGTGAACCAAATTGCAAGTGGTCTGTGCCCCTTGGCTACAATGCGATCCTTAAGGGAAGTTTTAAAGAGTTGCTCTTGAAAGTTTTTTGCCATGGATTGAAATGAGACTAAAGATATCCAAAAAAGATCAATCAATGTAGAGAAACCTCTTCACTTATCACTCAAGTTGAGAAGCGTGTAAAATCATCCTACTTAATGGAGCGGAATTAGTTGCTTATTGCTCAATTTAGATTTATCAAAAATATTAAGTCACTTGACATTGTGGGTGATTAGCGTTGTCTTTTTTCTCTTATTCCAGCATCAGACCAATTGGCTGACTATTAATTATCGTTTTTGAAGCTTGATCCATTCGCAGCCAAAGATATGAAATTGGCCGAATCAATTTACTTGAGTCACAAATGAATACCTATTTTTGGAGAAAATCCTCGATTGAGAAAAATTGCGCACATTATTAATCCTTTTCACACAGATCCATCTTCGGATTTGTATACGGCTCAACCTATCACCTTTCAAACGATGAGGACGGCAAAGGAATATGCAAGTAAAACTGTTGATGTAGAACTCTTAAGCGCTCAATATCCCGAAGATCGCACAATTGTTCCAGTAGATTTCAAGGCAACCAAAGACTTAACACGATCTGTCCAAGATCTTGGATCTTTCAGCAAGAAGATCAAATTGCCGATTTTGGCAGATATCCTTCAG
>JBLHON010000261.1:0-5484 GCA_047621865.1 Crocinitomicaceae bacterium
TATCTACATGGATACTATAGGTCGTTCCTTGTTTGATATAGCGCTCATCTCCATTCAATTCGAAATTAAAACCTCCATTAGGATCAGTTACTATTTCGTAGGAAGAATTATCAGTCCCAACAACTTTTATACGTGTATTAGCAAGAGGTTTCTTAGAATCCTTATCGAAGACCATTACTTGAAGGGTGTACTCAATTTTAGAAGCTGAGATTCCCTTTTCCTTGGCAAGAACGGTCGATTTCACCTTAGCTCTTGAAACTGCTGGGTCACCACCTGCTACCGAGTAAGCTTTGTAGCTACCAATTGCATCGTCATACTTTCCTTGTTTCTCTTGAACCTCGCCAAGAAGTAAAAGTACATCAGTATTTTGCGAAGTATATCCTAATTCAATGGCTTCCGAATAAGATGATTCGGCATTTGCGTTGTCCTTCAAGAGTCTATAACTCTCCCCTATTTGGAAGATGATTTGTGCCTTATCAGAAGCTTTAGTGGCGTTTGGATATGCTTTTTTATATAAAACGACGGCCTTAGAATAAGCTTCATTTCTAAAAGCGGCGTCGGCATCTTTCGCGAAAGCCTTTTGAGCATTTGCTGAATTCGCCAAGGCGATCATTAAGAAACTACTCAATACAATTTTTAACATTCTCATCTGTTCTTAGGGTTCGTTATATGACACGAAAGTAACTCAAATCTGGATGAGTACCTAGCGTATTATTAGATCATTAAACAACAATTGTTCCAAGGATGTATTTGATACAAATGACCTTTTCATCAACTAATATTATATCCTTATATTAACTCTTTGATCAACAAAATCAATTCCAATGAAGACGAGTCTACTCCTACTCGGCATCCTACTTATCACTTTTCAAGGCATCTCACAGAAGGTTAAAATTAAAGACGATATTGCCTCAGTCAACGGCGAAGAATACATGAAATGGGAGAAGGGTCCAATGGGAATGGAAGCCTCCATTATGGCGCTTGGATCAGAATCTGATGAAATTTTCATAAGCTATCAAGACTACATAGATCGGAACAAGATTTCGAAGAGCAATCCAGAGGGAAAAGTTCGATGGATTGAGTTGAACTTTCTAACCTTAGGATTAAAGTGTGAAGTAGCTTCAAGGACACATAAAGGGCTTGCAAAGCTAATCTACCAGAATGAGATCTATCTAGATGGTGCACTTAACAGGGAGAATGCGCAGAATTTGGTAACGAAATACGGAATGAAATTCACTATCATCATCAATAATTAATCAATCTTTTTCTGACCTCAATTGTTGGAACAAAGCCAAATGTTAAATCAGGAGGAAACTACGTGCAATACAGAGATGCAGTGACGACGAAATTTCCGATCGTTCCAAATTCTTCTGCATTCCTAATCTCTGGTGGTGGATGACCCTTTAATATTTCTTGCTGTTCTGAATTTTAGAACCAACTAGTATCGTCGACTATAAAACTGTCCATTCGATTTTCGTGGCTTCTGCAGTAATCTCGATTTCGTAATTACCTATAGCTCCAATTTGTTCTGGGAGTTTCCATTGAGAAAGTGCACTAAACATAGGTGTTGGATCTGCGTCAAAATAAACGATTCGATCTGTTTCATCCATCAGGGTTTCTAAAATTGCAATTTCGTAGTCGAGTAATCGATCTAGCCAGGGCAATTGATAGTTCTTCTTTTTCAGATAGGTGGCAAAATTATGGGCTTCTTTATGACTTAATTGCTCTGGTGGATAGTGTTTCCAGAAATCACCCAGGATTGTCATAAAAACATCCATGCTTAGAAGAAGCGCCATATATCTCGACGTCAACTTATAGATTTTGACCACCATTGACGCTCTAAATTCTGTGATCAATTTTTGATACAACTCAATTCGCTCATCTTTATGAAGTAAATTTTCATCCACTTCACGTCCAATAACACTACTTCCCAAGAGTATTTCCCATTCAGAAGGATCAAAATCTCTATTCAATTCTTGGAGATTCATTACAGACTTGGGCATACGTTCGTTTGGCTGAATTGGAAATTGTTTTTTCCTATTCTCCCAGAGTTCCCTTACCCTTTCCATTTCAGTTGTGATAAGCGCGTCACCTACAAGTGGAATATAGGAATCAAAAATTTCGTAGGTGATTTCTTTGAGGTTCTTTAAGTCAGGTAGCGTCTCGGCTGTAATAGCCAACAATCTTTTATCAATTGGGCCCGAGTGTGAATCGAGCCAAAGACCATTTAACTCTGTGCCACCAGCAATGTGAATTTCGATGACATGATCTAAAGGAATTGCATTCAAAAATTCTTCAATACTCTGGCGTCCATTTAATTGGTTCGCGAATAGATTGTGAATGTCTAGCAGAATTCCACACCCTGTTGCCTCACAGATTCGCGCGACAAATTCGCCATCCTCCATTTCAGAACTATTTGGCTTGAGGTAATTTACACCTGTCTCCAAGATCAAGGGGCGATCAAGTCTTGCTTGAAGGTTTTTAATATTTTGTATGACCATTTCCAGTCCTTTATCTGTCTGACAAGGTGGTAGGAAAAAACCAGTATTGAACTCAGTAATTGCATTAAAACTCAGATGCTCGCTAACCCAAGGACTATCAAACAATTTAGTGCAATAATTAATCAAATTAATCTGCTCGTCTTGAGGCTTTAGAGTCCCTCCCACAGGGGCGCCAATACTATGTACCAACTTATTGAAAGGAAGATTGTTTATCTCGTTAAAAACACTTTCAGGCAACCTCAGTTGGTCTTGTGAATTTCTAATGCACAAGGTTTGAGGCTCCACTACAAGTGTATCAATAAGACCTTTCGGAAAATCAATACTTGCAATTGAAGATGAATATATAATACCCACCCCTAATTCGGGAAGTCCTTCTAAATCTATCAATGATTTGATTTACTCTTTACAATTAATTTCCAAAAGAGAAATCAAATTGGCTTTGAAAGAAAATATCATGTCCTGAACAACAAGCCAAGCATCCAATTTCCTTTAAAATATCATTGATTGCAAAGTCAATCTTTTTAATGTCGAAAGAAGTTTCGCGTGACATACTCGCATTCAATGTGCTACTAGTTTTGGCGCTAAAAGAACGTGCTTCAGGAGCGATAGCCGCGGCTGATGGATTGATTGCAAACTCACGCGCGTCAAGGCTGTAATCTTGGAATGTTGAGATAAAACAATCTACTCCAGAAAAACAGGCACGACATCCTATTTCATCTAATAAACTATGAATACTCTTTTGGAAAGCATCTGCATTGTAAGCAACTTTTGCTGGAATGGTCAGTCGAATCGACCCTGTTCTTCCAGGGTTTTCGAGTTTAACATTGTCAAATTTTTCGAATTTGTTCATGATCTTTAGTGATTTTATTGGTTAGTAATATGCTAATAACCAAAACTAAAGCATGTAAAGCAAAGAACCAATGCGGAAATTACCCCTTCTTCTTTGAGGAATTCCGCATTTATGAAATTTCTAAGATCTGAATGGAAACATGTAGGTAGAGAAATTGGCCTCGGGCATTCTACTATTCATAAATCGGTTTTGGTTTCTCAACCTCTGGGGCAAAAGTATCTGGAGCCATCAACTCTGGTTCAAGTATCTTTGGCTCATTCTTAAGCATTACCTGCTCTCGAAAATCTCTTCCTGACATTTCCATTTTGGTTGCTTCCTTAACTCCAGTGAATTCTACTACATTTTGCCATTCATCGAGAACAGATCTACGTGCGAAAACTTCCTTTCCAGGATAGACAATTTTAAATGAACAAATATGCGATCTAAAAGATCCATCTAGCCGAACTACATCTCCAAAAATTTCGTTTTCATCATTCATCTGCACATAATCGTTTCTTGCATTCTTGTAATCGTAATCAGCGTTTAAGAAAATCAAATTTCTATGTCCGGATTTGTCCATGGATTGCCATGTTGATTCAAGTCCACCCTGCCCTACTAGTCTTGAGACTAAATTCTGTTCAACTATATATCGTACTTCACTTTGGTGCACAGAATCTTGAATAGGAGCAGGCAATCTATCCTTAAGCTCTGTCCCACAGGATAATTTCTCTGGACTCCATTGCACTGAGCTAAGGCCAATAATTGATCCTATAGAAAACAAACTTGCTATGATGAATAATCTCATATTCTAATTATTTGCGGCTATTTCTCTTGCGTTTTGATGACTTTTTCGAAGTTGATTCATCAATCTCAGCTGGCTCTGGATATACTAGAGCATCATCATCTAGAAATATCTCGTCTTGTTCAAATCCTCCCTCGCTCGTCTTTGGTAATTCTTTAACTCCAGTAAAGTCTATGACATTTTGCCATTGATCAAGAGCAGATCTTCGTGCATAAAGCTCCATGTCTGGATAAACAATCTTGAATGAGCAAACATGTGATTGAAAGGAGCCATCCAGTCGAACGACATCTCCAAACACTTCACCTTTATCATTCAATTGGATATAGTTATTATCGGCATTTTTGAAATTCGAACCTGCATTGGGAAAGACCATGGTTCTATGCCCTGATTTATCCATGTATGTCCAAGATGATTCAAGGCCTGCCTGACCTACGAGGCGAGACAATAAATGCTGCTCGACATAATCGCGAACTTCGTATTCATATACAGAATCTTGAATAGGTTCAATAATGTCTCTAACCTCTTCATTACTCTCCAAAGACTCAGGGCTCCATTGCATTGAACTAAGTCCAATGATTGCTCCTACTGAAAATAAACTTGCTACGATGAAAATTTTCATACTCTTATTTTTTATTGATTCGTTGTTTGTATTCTTTGATATATTCTTCTGGACTTACCCACTCGTCAAACGTTGTGGTCTGCACCAAAATTTTCTTCTCGTCGAAATAGATCTTGAGTGTATACAAATAGTATTCCCTTTCGCAATCCACCTCTACCACCTTCGCAGAAACCATCTGATCTTTGTAGAATGGAAGGGCTTCTTCTTCTGGGTAATGGTAATTAAATATAAGCTTGTGCTCGAAACACGAACTTGCCTTGGTGTCTAAATCCTGTACCCTTAACTTTTGAAATGGCTCAATGATCTGTTCTCTTGCAAAGGTCTCTACATCTGCCTTACTCCTCGTTTCTGATCCAATTACACCAATCTGGTTATTAAAGTCTGCAGTGAAATTATTCTTTGCTGAAAACGTAAGAATCAAAGTGATCACGATCATCAATGGAAAAAAAACATAGCTGTAATGAATGAATCTTCTTTTTTTCATGTCTTGCTAATCTTAAATTGAGAAGCTAAGAGCTCGATACTGTTTCGCTTAAAATAGATGACTAGTTCAGCCAATCCCAAATTGAACATCCAAGGCACATATGCTGTGACGATAAAGGTTGCATCATAACTCCATTCCATGAAGTAAATTCCAAGAGGGGTCATAATTCTTAGGGTAACACCAGCAAGTGTCATTGCATAACTTCGAATCATCCATTTATGATGTCCAGCAATATCTCCTTTTGTCACC
>JBLHON010000262.1:0-5481 GCA_047621865.1 Crocinitomicaceae bacterium
GAGAAGTTGATTGCCTGTGAAGGATCAACATCCATGCTATCTCCAGCTAGGATAGTTGGAAGAGTTACCGTTTCACTGAAAAGGTTTCCACCAGGTCCATCAACACTTGCCGTAAGCGACATGCTTGTTTGATCGTTTGCACCATAGTTGTACACTCTCGTTCCAAGTTCAAAATTGTACTCAGTTCCGTTTTGAGCCAATTGAGAAGGAACACCACTTGTTTTTGAGATCAAGTTTGAACCACGAGCCATTCCAGCATCATTCGGGAAAGCACCAATTTTGTTACCAATAAACATAACAACTGATCCTAAGCCCATTTCAGCGACTAATGCAGCTCCTGATGAACTAGAAATAATACATACAGGAATAATAACATTCGGTCCGTCACCAAGTGGATCAGCAGACATTTGAAGTGCAACGTCATTATCGCGGTTAATCACGATAACAGCAATAGCACCCGCTTCCTGAGCATTCCAAGCTTTCGAAGCGAAATCACACGTGTTACGATACAAAACCGCGATTTTTCCTGTAAGATCATTGATCAACGGGTAACATGCTTCATAGGTACTGTCAATACCCTGTAGGTTAACTCCAGGAGTACCATCTTCAGCGAGCATTAAAGTGTCAATAATAAATGTTCCAGGAACAGAGAAGTCTAATGTGAGCCCCCAGTTTGCATCAGTTCCGGCAGAAGGCCATCCAGCATCAGTTTGCACATTATAATCATAATTGCCTTGAATGGCAGCAGGGCTAACTCCTGCCACAACAACTTGTGACTGAGCTGCAAATCCTACGCTAATCAAGCATAAAGAAAGTAGAGTTTTTTTCATAAGAATAATTTTTAAGTGCAGCTAAGGTAAGACTTTTAAATATGATTTGAAAAATCTATTCGTTTGTATGTACAATAAAAAAAGGCTTTCAGTCCAAATTGATGGAATTGAAAGCCTTTAGCAAAGCATATTATGTTGAAATATTAACCTATTCCCCCGAAGAGAGTGAAGCTTTTAAATATTCGCGGTTCATTCTAGCAATGTTTTCTAAGGAGATTCCCTTTGGACATTCAACCTCGCAAGCCCCTGTATTCGTACAGTTTCCAAATCCTTCTTTGTCCATTTGTTCAACCATATTGAGCACGCGACGTTTTGCTTCAACTTTTCCTTGAGGCAAAAGAGCGAACTGTGATACTTTTGCGGAAACAAATAACATTGCAGAGGCATTTTTACAAGAAGCCACGCATGCACCACAACCAATACACGTTGCTGCATCGAATGCATTATCTGCATCTGCCTTGGGAATTGGAATGGAATTCGCGTCTATAGTATTTCCAGAGGTGTTCACAGAAACAAATCCTCCAGCATGCTGAATTCGGTCAAATGCAGAACGATCTACCACTAAATCTTTAATTATTGGAAAACCTTTAGCACGGAATGGCTCTACATAAATAGTTTCTCCATCCTTGAATTTACGCATGTGCAATTGACAGGTTGTAACTCCTGTGTCAGGACCGTGTGGTTGACCATTGATATGCATTGAGCATGTGCCACAAATTCCTTCACGACAGTCGTGATCGAAAGCAATGGGCTCAATACCCTCTGACATCAATTGCTCGTTCAAAACATCCATCATCTCTAAAAAAGACATGTGTTCAGAAATATTGTCGATAGGATAAGTTTCAATTTTACCCTTGTCGCTCGCGCTTTTTTGTCTCCAGACTTTAAGTGTAAGTTTCATCGCTTTGCTTATTTGTATGAACGTTGTTTTAGTTCGATATCGTTAAACGTAAGTTCTTCCTTGTGAAGAGTTGATTTCCCTGGATCTCCTGTCCATTCCCATGCAGCCACGTACTTGAAGTTGTCATCATCACGTTTTGCTTCACCTTTTTGCTCTCCATCAGTTTCCACAGATTCTTCACGGAAATGACCTCCACATGACTCTTCTCTTGCAAGTGCATCACATGCGAAGAGTTCTCCTAATTCAAGGAAATCATCTACACGAAGGGCTTTTTCCAATTCTGGATTTAGCTCGTTTGCTTGACCAGGAATTAACACTTCTTTTCGGAATTCCTCGCGAATTTGACGAATCTCTGTAATTGCTTCGGTTAGACCTTTGGCATTTCGAGCCATTCCAACTTTATCCCACATAACTTTTCCAAGTTGCTTGTGGAAGTAATCAACAGATTTAGACCCCTTATTATCCATGAAAGTTGAAATTCGGCCTTTCACAGCATTCTCTGCATCCTTAAATTCGGCTGTATCTGTTGGGATAGGGCCAGTTTGAATGTCATCTGCAAGATAATCACCAATTGTGTAAGGCAATACGAAGTAACCATCTGCGAGACCTTGCATCAAAGCAGAAGCTCCAAGTCTATTTGCACCATGATCAGAGAAGTTCGCTTCCCCAGCAGCATAGCAGCCAGGGATCGTTGTCATTAAGTTGTAGTCAACCCAAATCCCCCCCATTGTATAATGCACAGCAGGATAAATCATCATTGGAGTTTTGTACGGATTATCGTCTGTAATCTTCAGGTACATATCAAATAGGTTTCCATACTTATCTTCAACGACACCTGTTCCCAACTCTATAATTCTTGCTTCAGAAGGATCTTTCTCTCCAGAAACGATTGCCTTTTCCTTTCCATAACGTTGAATGGCATCGGCAAAATCGAGGAAAACAGCTTCTCCTGTAGCATTCACACCATATCCTTCATCACAACGTTCTTTTGCTGCTCTTGATGCAACATCACGTGGCACAAGATTACCAAATGCTGGATATCTTCTTTCGAGGTAGTAGTCTCTGTTTTCTTCAGTGAGTTCAACAGGCTTAATTTTTCCTGAGCGAATTCCTTCAACATCTTCTTTATTCTTTGGAACCCAGATCCGTCCATCATTACGCAAAGATTCTGACATCAACGTAAGTTTCGATTGGTAATCACCTGATCGAGGAATACACGTTGGGTGAATCTGTGTGTAACATGGGTTTGCAAAATAAGCGCCCTGTTTATGAATTTGCCAAGCGGCAGTTACATTTGATCCCATAGCATTGGTCGACAAGAAGAATACATTTCCATACCCTCCTGAAGCAATAACTACAGCATGTGCTGAATGACTTTCAATTTCTCCAGTGATCAAGTTTCGAGCTACAATCCCTCTTGCCTTGCCATCAACCTTTACAAGGTCCAGCATTTCGTGACGGTTGTACATCTTGATTTTTCCCTTACCAATCTGACGATTCATTGCAGAGTAGGCTCCAAGTAACAACTGTTGCCCTGTTTGTCCTTTCGCATAGAACGTACGAGACACCAAAACACCTCCAAACGAACGATTGTCGAGAAGGCCACCATATTCACGTGCAAAAGGAACTCCCTGAGCAACACATTGGTCAATAATGCTTGCTGAGACTTCTGCTAGGCGATAAACATTCGCTTCTCGAGAACGGTAATCGCCCCCCTTTACAGTATCGTAAAACAAGCGATAAGTGGAATCACCATCGTTTTGATAATTTTTTGCGGCATTGATTCCTCCTTGTGCAGCAATTGAGTGAGCACGACGAGGAGAATCCTGAAAACAAAATGCTTTTACACTGTATCCAAGTTCTGCAAGTGAAGCCGCTGCCGACCCGCCTGCCAAACCAGTTCCTACAACGATGACGTCTATCATTCGCTTGTTGGCTGGATTTACAACGTTAATCTTGTTCTTATGATTTGTCCATTTGTCCTTAAGAGGACCTGCTGGAATTTTTGCGTCTAATGTTGACATACTAGCTACAGTTACTAATGATTAAAATGGTGGAAGAGTGCGATAAAAATGAATCCCAGTGGCACAACAATAGAAAATGCAATACCGAATTTCTTCAACCCTTTCGTGTATTTGTTGTTTGCGCCCATAGATTGGAAAGCAGAATTAAACCCGTGCATTAAATGCAAGCTTAATAGCACAAATGAAACACAGTAGATTGCTACTCGAACTGGATTCACGAATTTATGCTTTAGTTCACCTAGGTAACGATAACCTTCCTCTCCAGCAACAACACCAGACCAATCTCCATCAATGAATTTCGTTTTGATTTCAGGGAACCAAAAGTCGTAGAAGTGAAGTCCCATGAATGCAAGGATTACAAGTCCTGTCCAGATCATGTTTCTACTCATCCAAGTTGCGCTTGCTGCACCCTTGTACTTTACATAACGAACGTCACGCGCGCCTCTATTTTTTATTTCAAGAACAAAACCCATCACGAAATGGAAAATCACACCCGCCAATAATACTGGCTGTAGAATATACTGAACCAAGAAATTGGTTCCCATGAAGTGCGATAGATCATTGAAAGTGTCGCCCCCGAAAACAGACGTCATGTTGATGGTGAGATGCTGCAACAAGAAGAACATCAGAAAAAACGCCGATAGCGCCATCGACACTTTTCGCGCAATAGAAGAATTAAAAATACCTGATTTACCCATGTTTGATTATTATGAAGTACACTTAGTCTACAAATTTAACAGTTCATTAAAATGAAAGGAGCACACTTCACTATTTAGACTGAGTTTAAATTAGAAAATGGGAGCTTTCGATATGGGCTGAGGGTTTCCATATGAGAAGTGAAGGACTCTTATCGTGTGTTTTATGTCAGCATTTAAAACTCCCTGACGAGTTTTGTTAAGAAACCGAAAAATCAAAACGTGAGTCTGACTTATGCTTGGAGTCTAAATCTATTGTTCTCAGACGGGAGAATTAGTTGAGGAGGAGGGCATTTCTACAACAGTAGTTATGGCTGATTAATTGGCCCGCCGAATTAGAGTTATTCAAATTACTTCGGAGAATTCTTGGATTTTGATCTTAGTTCAGTTGTTCGTAGTTTGATCCTTCATATTGGATTTTGTATTAAGGTAATTTAAAATGAGTTACACGAACGGCGATCAATAAAAATAAGTTTTATGAAACTACTACTACTAGCAGGCATCTGTCTTTTTACTGCATCATCATCTGCTCAGAATCAAATCACTTGGGGAACTACATCAGATGTTTCCGCTTCTAATTTCGGATACAACTTCCCTCGAATCGTTAAAGATGGAGAAGGCGATCCTGTAATCTCATGGACTGATAATGGCGACATGTTCTTTGCTCGTTGGAATGGATCAGGATTCACGACACCAATTACACTGAGCACTGTTTCGATAGCAGGTGCGGGCTGGATGGGGCCAGACATTGCTTCTATGGGTGATACCATTTTTGCCGTCTATAAGGAATCTCCAGAAGCAGATACGAATAGTCATGTATGGTGTACTGGTTCATTTGACGGAGGATTAACTTTCAATGCACCCGTTCGAGTAGACTATATTGGTGATAATATTTGTCGATTTCCTACAGTTTCTGTTGATGATCAAGGCAATCCAATTGTCGCATTCATGCGTTTTAATGCCGGATTAGGAGATGCTAAATGGGTGGTTTCAAGATCTAATGATTTAGGAGTTACCTTTTCTGCTGACGT
>JBLHON010000263.1:0-5456 GCA_047621865.1 Crocinitomicaceae bacterium
ATTTTAGAGGACGGTTGTTTATTTTGCCTCATGTGGAGGGAGGAAGTCAGTTAATTTTGTTCGACATAAAAGATGTTAATTAACCGAACTTCGGTAAAACATCAATTTTATCGACGAGTTATCCGGTTTTATCGACTAACTTTGTGTTGTTGCAGATTAATGGCACAGTAGTTGCAAATGCAATCTCAAATAAAACGAGTATGAGTACTATCATTCAAGAAGAGACAAAGCGACTTGAGCATCGCGCCACACGAGCTGAGAGAGCGGCAAATAAAGAGCGGGTTCTCCTATCGCATTCTGGCGTTTTGACGCTTGATAGAATGAATGATGTTCTTGGATGTGCTGAAAAGATCTTACTCAAGAGTGGAGCGAACAGAAAAGTGGTCAAGAGAATGTACACCATCTTGATTGAAGGGCTTCAGAATATAAAACACCACGGGAAAAATGATAGGTTGGGTAGCTTGTCTGCTTCAGTCAAGATTATGCAAGATGAGGATTGTTATCGCATTCAGTTAGGAAACCTAATTCAGCATGTTGAGGCAAAACATCTTGGTGAGCAAGTTGAAGGTATCAACTCAATGGATCGTTCACAGGTCAAAGCACTCTACATGGAAGAGCTGCAGAGTGGGGCACTTTCAACGAAAGGAGGAGCGGGACTTGGGATGATGGTAATGGCACTCAAATCACAAAATAAAATCGAACTAGACTCCAAGGTTTATTCTGATGAATTGACATTTTTAACAATCCATACCCAGATCAACAATTAAATTTATTGACCTTATAGCTGACTCACCCATGCTAAGAAAGCAATAGTTATGAGGGCTATGGTTCCATAAACTACAAGTGATTGGATCTTGACCCTTTTCCGGTTCCGAATTAATTTTTTTCGATGATCTGCCCGAACTTCTGGGGACATTTTGTTAAAAGTCAAAGGGTCATTTATCAATTTTGCTCTTCCTCCTATAGCTGCATCTTTGGGCGTTTTTTTTCGATGGCCGAGCGCACGATTCTCCTTAATGGATGCAATCATACTGCTCATTGATCCAAAACCTCCCATGATCTTCTGCTGTTATTTTTTGATTGCTTCAAGCATTTCATCCATGCTACTCGTTCCAGGAACATTCTCACAGCCCCATTTTCCGAGCGCGATCAGAATAGGCTTCAATTCGAGCCCCTTGTTCGTTAGTAAGTAGTCAAACTTTAATTTGTTCGTAGCATTTCTCGTCTTCGTAAAAATGCCTGCTGACACTAGTTTATCAAGGCGATTAGTCAGAATATTAGTCGCAATCTTTTCACGTGATGCACTGAATTCTCCAAATGATTTTGCGCCTGTGAAAAGAGCATCACGAATAATGATCAATGTCCATTTATCTCCAACAAGATCCAATGCACACGTGATGGAGCAACTTGAGCGCATTTTATTAAGATCGTCATTCACTTGCATTGTGAAAGTGTTTTGTTATATTTGCTTGCAAAACGCAACTAAGATACTATAAAGTTGAATACAAATCTAACTTAAGGAAAACAAAAGTGTGATTCCGAAAACATAAAGATCAGATTAACAGAGGGATTACAGGGCGTCAAACCACTTAAAAAAAGAAGTATGAATCGAAGTATAATGATTACCGGAGCAAATGTTGGCTTGGGCAAAGAGACGGCCAGACAATTTGCATTGATAGATGGAACAGAAAAGGTCTATTTGGCTTGTCGCAACGAAGGGCGTGCAGTTGCCGCAAAGCAGGATTTGGAAGCTTCAACTGGTCGCTCAATTTTCGAGATTGTGATCATGGACGTATCTGATCCTACATCCGTTCGTACGGCAGTTGCTAGTTTAGCTGAGCCAATTGATGCCTTAATTATGAATGCTGGAGGTATGGGAGGTCGTACTCCAAATGCTAAAACAGCAAATGGGGTTACACACATTGTTGCATCAAATGCGTTTGGACATATCATACTTCTAGACGAATTATTGCAAGCGAAGAAGTTAACGAAAGTGGCACTTTATGCTGGGTCAGAGGCCATAAGAGGAGTAAAAAAAATGGGAATAAAGCCAGTAATTTTGAAAACATCTTCAGCGGATGAATTTGCATCAATTTGTGACGGGTCATTTTTTGCTGCTGATGTGAAGCCATTGGTATCCTATGGTTTTGTTAAATACGCAGCTGTGATGAGCCTTTTTTCAACGGCACGTAAAAACTCAGATGTTCGAATTTTATCTATGAGCCCTGGCGGAACGAATGGAACAAACGTCACAGCCGATATGGGAGGATTTATGAAATTCATGTTTAAAGTCATGGGAAAAACGCTCATGCCATTGATGGGAATGATGCATAAACTGGAAGTTGGTGGAAAGCGATTTGTTGATGGTATCAATGATGACAAAACCTATAAATCTGGGATCTTTTATGGCAGCACAAAAAACACAACGGGACTAGTTAGCGACCAGAGTTTAATTATGCCAGAGCTAAAAAACGAAACATTTCAAGACAACGCGAACGAAGCAATTCATCGATTTATTTAAGTTCAAATCCTGCACATAAGCGATACCTTCCCCCATGTAAGTGTTGCTTTGTGTGGGGTTTTTCCGACCAAGTTTAGTGGAGTTATTCCAATAGTAGAAATATAAAAGGGCGTCGAATTAGAGCGCCAAGAGAAAGACGATCGCACGATTTAAACAGAGTATCAAGAGTAGTACAACTGATATTGTCTGCACAGCTTTCCACCAAGGTTTGCCTTTACTCTTCTTGTGAGCCACTTGGGAAATGATCAGAACAATTAAAATTGGTAATAAAACCCCAATTATATACTGTATGAGGACAGTTGAGATTGAGACATCAAGCCCATGAGCCATAGAATAGTACATTCTGGTTCCTAGAATAGGTCCTGAAGCGGCCAAGACAAAAAGATAAAAGAGACCACCAGTAATTATGGGGCCAAGAACCGAAAATACCCGATCAATTAGCGCGCGTAATTTCTGATTTGAAATCACCGACTGTAAGTTTAAGAACCAAAGACAAAGGCAGACTCCAAGGACGAAGCTCCACAAAGACAAATAAAAATGTCCTTTAAAGGAAGGTGAAGCCATAATAGGAGAGAACGTAAAGAAGAGCGATAAGAAGGAGAAATTGAAAAGGATGAGCGCTTGAATTGCACTTCTGCGGCTCGCACTAAATTTACCGAACACGAAAAAGAACAGCAGACTCAACAGGGATATCCAAGGAGTAATGGTAGTCAGTAATCCGGCAATGACAAAGTCCATTTAGTTAGCTTCGTTAATAAATTCTAATGACGATCAAATAGGAAAATAGCCCAATCAGTTGTATTAACTCGAGTTTACTCAGAAATTGAGAAATGGGCTTCTTGACAACAAAGAGAACTCCTACGACACCTATGATACTAGAGAGAAGGAATCCGTAGCTCATTCCTTGCCAACTCGGCCACGCTTGTATTTGAAATAGCACGGTGACATATCCTAAGCAAAGGCTTGTTAAAAGGGTTTTACTGAAGAAGATGGCAAGCGCCCCTCGGTCTGATGGTCCCGCTTTGCGCGTCTTGAGAAAGGAAAATTGCGATAATGTTGCACCACAAAATATGAGTGGAACAGGATGAACGAATGTGTCCGTAAATTTAAGGATCGCTAATACCGGAAAAAGAACCACGAGAAAGAGTTCGATTTTCTCATATTTCCGTAAAAACTCATTTACTATATGCGATTCCATAATTTATAGCTAAGCTACGAAAAAGAGGATCGGGAAATTTGATTTCAAGAGGAATAAATAATAGAGATCTTTTTTACTATTACTATCTCCTATAGTTATTAGCACGCTGATAACGCTGATTTATATGATCAATATGATCGTCGTGTCTAATGTTGTTTTGTTCTGATTAAATTTTACAAACACTCATCCACTTTAATGCTCCTTCGCAGAAGCTTCGGCGAAAGCGAAAGGACTCGGCGAAAGCGTTCATTTTTATCAGCGTCATCTGCGTTCCTTTTTTTACCATCACTCTCTCCTGTAGTCATTAGCACGCTGATAACGCTGATTTATATGATCAACATGATCGTCGTGTCTAATGTTGTTTTGTTCTGATTAAATTTTACAAACACTCATCCACTTTAATGCTCCTTCGCAGAAGCTTCGGCGAAAGCGAAAGGACTTGGCGAAAGCGTTCATTTTTATCAGCGTCATCTGCGTTCCTTTTTTTACCACCACTCCCTCCTGTAGTCATTAGCACGCTGATAACGCTGATTTATATGATCAACATGATCGTCGTGTCTAAAGGTGTTTTTGTTCTGATTCAATTATCCACTTCAATCATTTTCTCTCAACTCCCCATTAATTCAATCTGTTTTAAACTCTCGACTTTATTTCTCACCAAGAATTCATCGATTGTTTCAAAATGCTCGATCACACGTTTGTCTTTGAACTCAAATACCTTTTGCGACAATCCAAGTAGGAAATCACGGTCGTGTGAAACCAGAATCAGTGTTCCATCAAATGCAAGAAGTGCTTCCTTCAAGATGTCTTTTGATTTCAAATCTAGGTGGTTCGTTGGCTCATCAAGAATCAAAACATTTACAGGCTCCAAGAGTAATTTCACCATTGCCAAGCGCGTTTTTTCTCCACCTGAAAGAAAGCTTACCTTCTTGTCAATAGTATCTCCAGAGAACATAAACCCGCCTAAAAGACTTTTGATTTGAGTACGAATATCTCCTTTTGCAACTTGATCGACCGTCTGAAAAACAGTTAAGTCTGGGTCGAGAAGAGACGCTTGATTTTGCGCGAAATATCCAACCTTGGCATTGTGCCCTAAATCACACTGACCTTCATAATCAATTTCACCCATGATGGCCTTAATCATCGTAGACTTACCTTCTCCATTTCTACCTACAAAGGAAACTTTCTCACCTCTAGAGATGGTCATATTTGCATTGTTAAAAACAACGTGATCACCATAAGATTTACTCAAATCCTTTGCAATCACAGGATAATCTCCTGAGCGCTGTGAAGCAGGAAATCGAAGATTTAATGCAGAATTATCGACTTCATCGATCACGATAATATCCAATTTTTCGAGCATTCTTTCCCGAGAATTCACCTGATTCGTTTTTGAATAAGTTCCCTTAAAACGGTCAATGAAAACCTGATTATCCGCAATCATTTTTTGTTGCTCATTGAAGGCCTTCACTTGGTGAACTCTTCGTTCTTCCCTCAATTGGAGGTAATGTGAGTAATTAGCCTTGTAGTCATAGATTCGACCCATGGTAACCTCAATGGTTCTATTTGTAACAGTATCAATAAAGGCTCTATCGTGGGAAATTACGATGACAGCTTTTGCTTTGTTTATCAAGAAATCTTCCAGCCAAATCACAGATTCAATGTCAATATGATTCGTTGGCTCATCGAGCAAGACTAAATCTGGTTTCTGAAGAAGAATCTTTGCGAGCTCAATTC
>JBLHON010000264.1:0-5418 GCA_047621865.1 Crocinitomicaceae bacterium
CGTTTTCAACATTCCCGTATGCTTTTTCATCAGCATCTTCTGGAATATCGTACATCAAGTTCCACCAAGTAAGCCCGAGCTGATTGAAAGCATCATAATCGTCGTGCTGGATATCGTGCATTTCACGATAGATAGCACTGATGTTTTTCTGATTCACGATGCTAGCAATACTCACAACGCGCGCTAGATTTGAAGATCTCGATGGTTGAATGTTGATGTTTTTCAACGTTTCGTGAATATTCGAGTGCGAAATTTCTGTCTTTCCATCTTTTGTAACCATCACTGGATACTTAGAAGCTTTTCGTTCTCTTTTTATTGGAACAGTGTCAGTCATAGTTATTAGATTAAATAGGTTGTTAGTTAGTTCTGAGTCTTGAATTCTTGTATTTTATTTAAGGCCAAGCTTTAATGTTAACGATTTTCAATTTTCAAATCCGTTCACTAATTCTACATATAACAAAGTCCAAGGTATCTGTTGTCCATGCCATTAGTAGTGCTTTAACTAAACTGTGAAGCTTCCAATTAATGCAATAAGTGAAAGGCGTAAAATTGTCATAGTAAGCTAGAGGTTAAGTGTTTTTTAAGTTCTATTGTTTAAAGGATCTCCAAAGGTTGAATACCAACTTTCAAGTGACAAGATAGCAAAAATGTCGTTCGATTTGCTCACTTCGAAGACTATCACAGAAGTTCTTGTGTTGTTAAAAAGAGAAAGAAGTGAGCAAAATAGCTTGCATATAATACCTAGGTAGTTATTTTTGTACTATGAAAATCGATGAAGCAATTCAAAGTAAGTTTACCTCGTCAATACATCGCGCAATTGTAAACGTAAATTATACGTCCAATTATTTAACGGCAAAGCAGAATAATTTCATGAATCAGTTTGGTTTGAGCATGCCTCAATTCAATATTTTGAGAATTCTTCGAGGATCAAACAAAGCTATTTCTGTGAACACGATCAAGGACAGGATGGTTGAGAAATCTCCCAACACGACTCGTTTAATGGACAAGCTGCTTGATAAAGGCTTGATTGAACGTGAACGCTGTGAAGAAGACCGTCGTGTAGTCTATGTAAAAATCTCCCAAAAAGGACTCGAATTATTGGTCGTTATTGATAACGTTTTTCAAAATGAAGATCAGAATAGTGATATGATTCCAACAAGTTTAAGTGAAGAAGAAGCTGAGCAATTAAGCTCATTGTTGGATAAAATAAGAGGATGATCTTAAGAGCTTTTTTACTTCTCATTCTGAGTTTTGGCTCAATGAGTATTCAAGCACAACAAGGAGCCATCACAGGATTAATCATGCTCGATGATGCTGAGATGTTAGATCTTGTCAAAATAAAACTCTACAGTTTCCCCGATTCAAATGTTGTAAGTGGAGCCTTAGTTGATTCCAGAGGAGAATTCACAGTTTCTGGAGATCCGGGACTATACTATTTGAAAATCACGTGTTTGGACTATGAGAATTTGATCTTTGATTCACTTCAATTGAAAGCTGGAGTGACGAACAGTCTGAATCGTGTCGAATTGAAACGGGATCTTTCGTTAAATCTAGATGAAGTCATTGCAAATGGATCATTGGACGTTCTGAAAGCAGGAATTGATAAGAAAATATACAATGTTCAGGACGACATCTCTACTCGTGGGGGCACTGTGGTTGATGTCCTCAACAATATTCCTTCTATTGACGTTGACCAAGATGGTAATATTAGTCTGAGAGGTGATGGAAATGTCACTATTCTAATTGATGGAAGACCAAGTGCTCTTGTAGCTGGTGATGGGCAGAATTTATTGAGTGCTTTACCTGCAAATTCAGTTGAGCGCATAGAAGTGGTTACAAATCCTTCAGCAAAGTACGATCCAGATGGCACCTCAGGAATCATCAATATTGTGATGAAGAAAAATCGCTTGAAAGGAATGAATGGAATTGTTTCTGGATCTGCCGCAACTGGAAATAAGTACAATGCCAATCTAGGGCTGAGCTATCGAAATAAAAAATTGAATATTTTCACGAATTATTCGCTCGACTATACTGAAGGATATCGAAATAATTTCAGTGATTTAACGCAGGAATTTGGCGCAGACTCATCAAATCATCTTGATCAGGATAGGGAAGGAACAGATTTAGAGTCGTCACACACCTTGGTTTTTGGAACAGACTACAGCATTAATGATCGAAATGTAATTGGGGTTTCTTTAACTGGATCAATTAAGAAGCGCGTTCGAACAGGATTCCTTGAAAATTCACTTTTCGATCAAAATAATGTGTTGCTAGCTCGGTGGAATCGTGATTCTGAAGATCCACGATATACTAAAAACGCAGATGTCAATCTTAATTACACGCATAAGCTCAAAGCAGGGAAAGGGAGTTGGTCAACAAATGCCAATCAATCGTATGGAGGCAGAGAAGTGGAAGGATATTACGACGAAACTTACCTGAATGAAAATAATACTCCTTCTGGTCTAGCTCCTTTGAATCAGCAATTATTCAATACATCCCAATTAACAATCTCTACAATTCAAACGGATTTTGAATATATCATAGCAAAAATCACTGCTCGCATTGAGACCGGAGCCAAAATGGTTATTGAATCTGACAACCAATCTACTTTTTCAGAACGAAAAGATACGCTGACTGGAGCTTTCGTGCCTGATAGCTTAGCGAATTTTGATTACGCCTATGATGAAGAAGTCTATAGTGTTTATGGAATTTTTGGTCAAGAATTGGGCAAATTCAGTTATCAAGGAGGATTGAGGGGAGAATATGCCTTGCAAATTCCAAACCTTATTGAGACGAATGAATTGTATCGAAATGAATACATAAATATCTTTCCATCAGCTCATTTGAAATATCAACCAAGTAAGGTCAGTGAAATCAGCTTGAGCTATAGTCGAAGGATTAATCGTGCTAGATCTCGACAAATGAATCCATTTACGAGTTATGCTGATCCTTTCAATCTTCGTCGCGGAAATCCAGCATTGCAGCCTGAGTATATTGATTCTTACGATTTAGGATACTCGTTTACAAAAACCAAAATTATTTTTTCAACAAGTGTTTTTCACAGAAGAACAAAGAATGTAATTAATCGTGTCAAGGTATATTTTCCAGACAATTCTTCAATGGTAACCTATGACAATATCGACGAAAGTGTGAGCACAGGACTGGAATCCATTATTATTTACAAGCCATTTAAGTGGCTGAAGAACCAGGTTTCATTCAATGGAAACTATATTGACTACAGGAATGCAGATAGTACTGTGAATTGGAACAATGATGGTTTTAATTGGAGCGCGAAGTATGTCTTGAGTATTGACTTTTGGAAGAAGAGTGCTACCCTTCAGTTGAATGGTAATTATAGAGCAGTTCGAATTACACCTCAAGGAATTATTTTACCTAGAACGGAGGTAGATGCTTCTATTGAGAAGCGATTTTTAGATAAAAAACTTTCAATTGGGATGAAGGTGACTGATATTTTTAACACGAAGGGATTTCGTTTGGAATTGGATCAAGCTGGAGTCAACCAGAAATCTGAATATAAGTGGTTGACGCGTCGATTTTACATAACAGCTTCTTATCGTTTTGGAAATTTAGACAAGAAATTGAAGAATCCACGAGGTTCAGGTGGAGGAGGAGGTGACATGTAAGTAGGACACACGCCGAGAAAATGGTAGGAATCTACATGAAATAATAGATAGCTCCTTTTCGAAAGTTCAATTTAACGTCTCTTTTTATCTTTTTTGCGAAGTCGTCCAGTAACTCCTAGGTTCACAATGGCTGAATCAAATCCAGATCTATTCTTCTTTATGTCCTTATGTTGATTCTGCAATATTTTGGCAATTTCGATTGAGGTAATCATAGTATTTAGTTTAATTGTTACTATAAGGTAAACAAAAGGCATACCAATTTTAGGGCTAACTAGTAAACGGTACTAGTTATCGACTAAAAGGTTCAATTAAACGAACTTCGACATAATTCAGGGAATCAAAGTGCAATTCTTCTTGTACGCCGGAGAATTGACGTGGATCACAGAAGTTTATTCAGAATGAAATAAAGGAGTTTAATCAGCTTTTTCGACAGGTATAGACGAATGCTGGTGGGAAATTCTTAACAGTGAACTTGATCTTCACATCGGCAAAAATACCTTCAAGAAATTTTTTCGATTGCAGTGAGTACTGGAATTGAACGTATTTCCCTTTTGGTTTTAAGGCTTCATAAGAAGCATCAATAACAGCTTTACGTAGCGGCAATGAGAATACCATAAGAGGTAATGACGAGATTACAGCATCTTGTTTTTTCTGGTCATCTTCCGAGAGATATTTCGAAATGTTCTCAGCAGAATCATGAATGATTTGAACACGAGGATCGTGAATTCGAGCCTTTAATGCATGATAAAATTCGTCATTCAGTTCAAGAACAAGCAATTTAGCGTCCTTGTGCATACGCTGAATAATAATATCAGTAAAAACTCCAGTTCCTGGACCGAGCTCAACAAGATTTTTTGCACGATCAAAATCAATGTCAGCTAACATCTTATCACCCAAGAATCGAGTGCTAGGACTAACTGCACCAACGACTTTTCTATCCTTGAAGAATTGCTTTAAAAAACTGCGTTTACTCGTCATTAATCTTAATCTTTCAGCGCTAATTTACCGTTATTAAGGACACCCAAAACAAAACCTTTAAGGACTTTATTCACATATGGGGTGTTCAATGTATTCGAACAGATATCTTCTTTCTTCAGTGTCCAAGTTAAATTTGGATCAAAGATGGTTATATCTGCACTTATTCCTTCGTTAATCCCTTCACTTTCAATACCAAGTATCGATCGAGGACCTGAAGTCAATTTTTGAATTACGACTTCAAGATCAAATTCAGATGCTTTATGAAGTGATGAGAAAGTTGTTTGAAGGCTAATATTTCCAAAGGATGCATTGTCAAATTCGAGATCCTTTTCTTCTTTATCCTTGGGTCGATGATCTGAAACAATCGCATCAATAGTACCATCAATTACACCTTTCCACAATCCTTTTCGATCATTCTCAAAACGTAGAGGAGGCATGAATTTATAGGCTGAATCAAAGCCAAATACTGCTTCTTCGTTGTAAATTAAGTGGGAACTGTGAACATCAGCAGAAATAGAGAGGCCATTTTTTTTAGCCTTTCGAATCAAATCTACTCCTTCAGCTGTAGAAATTCCTGTGCAGTGTAAATTTCCATTTGTATATTCGAGTAGACGTATATTACGTTCCAGTTCTATGATCTCAGAGATGGATGGGTCAGCTTTTAATCCCGTTCGAGTTGAGGCCATGCCTTCATTTACAATTCCATTGCCAGCTAAAGAAGCATCTCGACTGAAAGCGATAATCTTTCCTCCAAAATTCCGAGCGTAGAGTAGTGCACGATACATGATTCCTGAAG
>JBLHON010000265.1:0-5407 GCA_047621865.1 Crocinitomicaceae bacterium
CTGGGTGAATATTATCTGCATTTATTGACGATGCTGGTAAAACGCTTGAATGTAGCCATGGATAATATGCAGCCCCATAACTATTGTATTTTGCAATGCTAGGATTTGCTCCTTCTCTAAATGCATCCACAGGTTGTTCTGCTGTTGGCAGAGCCTCTTCATATCCACCTGGAACGTCCAAGATTGCTACGCGATTTTGAAGTTCACCACAATGGTTCATCATTGCACTTTGAATGCTGTAACATCCAGCGTACAATTCTGCGAGGCTCGAAGATACAGTTGCTTTTACTTCAACGGCATCAGGAATCACAATCATTGTTGGTTCAGATTCTTTTTCCAAGAAAGTAATCGCTTCACTCATTTCAGTCGCCTCGAGCGTTGCTTTCGAATAATCGTATTCACCTACTGAGATGATGTAACAATCTCCACCTCCATTTGCATAGAAGAAGTTTATTGCTGTAAAGAGTCGATAGTTGACTGTACGACAATCCAAGGTATACCCCATAGTACTAGCATCTGACTCTACAGTGAAGTTTTTAGCTTTCATCTCATAGCCTGCAATCTCATCTGCTATCACTCCCAATCTTGCTGCTAATGCCTCAGTTTCTGGTCCTAATGCAGCCACCTTCGCATCTGTCAGTAAGCCTTGCTTCGTTGCCAGGTCTCCTTCTGCTGCAGTCACATCAGCTTCTACAACAGGATCTGCAGCTTGTGCTGCCGCTAAAACCCCTTCAGCCGAAGTAACGTCGCCTTGAGCTGCAACAACTGCGGCAGATAATGGTTCTGCTGTTGTTGTGAGAGTTGCTGCATCCGTACCTGCGGTTCCAGAGTCTGCTGGAGGAGCATAGGCCGCTAATGCAAATGTTATTGGATCAAGTAAAGCCGCGTTTGAATAGCTTTTATATAGCTCATATGCGCCCTCACTTAATTTTAAAAGAGTTAGCATTTTATTAAAATTAGCCACATTCTTATCTGCTGCTGCAATTGCGTCTGGATCTGCTGCAGTTGTTGCTGCAACTTGCGCTGCTGCATAACCAGCACCTTTAGATGCATATGCAGAGAGTAGTGAAGTTGCAGGATGTAATTTCACATCAAATTTCACTTTAGGTGCTTTCGAACCGTACATATTCGTAAAGTCTGTAAGCGACGAAATTTTTACTGGAGTATTCAGTAAACTTTGTCCGCCGTACGAAATTTTCTCGGTATAACCGATGAATGCGGGTATTGCTGTTGGTACTGGTACTACCGAGCTTCCAAAAGCGTCCTTTTCCTGGATGTATACGCCAGGGGTCTTCATTGTTGCCATATTAGTGGTTTTTTTTTACAGGTTAAACATATATTAAGGTTGGCGCAAAATGCACCTCTTTTCCATTTAAATCGTGTCCACTTTGAACACCTAAAGCATTAGGTAAGGGTAACTTAATTCTCAACTCAGAATCCCGATCTGCGTGTATATTGTTGTATTTCACGCTCAACTCAGCCGGTCTTTCCTGAAAGTTGACAAGTTTATACTCCTGATCAGAAGTAAACACCTTTACCTTCGTTCCATTTGGTAACTCTTCCTCCACTGGACCTTCATATGGATGATTACTCAACTCAATATTAAGTCCCTTCACTTCAATTTTATACTGCGCAGAAAAGGCAATGTTGTATTGCCAGTAGCATGAACGTGCTTCGAAATCGATCGAATATTCAGCTAATTTATTTTCAGCGAATAGTGTTAACACATCTTCTATACGAAGCTGTATTATCGCAATGCAATTTTTTGGCACTGATTTAGAAGTAGCAAAAAATGCACTTTGAAGTTCGTCATCAATTAAAAACTCATAACTTCCTTCACCGAACGGGATCAAATTAACATGAAACAGCGAGTTACTCGTCTCAGAATATTCTTCTTCGATTAGTAATTCACCATCTTTTTTTAACTGTCTTAGACCCACATTTCCTGGATCAATCTCTAATTGGATCTTTAGTGGTTTCAGAGGAAGAATGTCTTCTTCTGTAACAAAATCACCCTTTTGAAGAGTTGTTCCATTTTGCCGGTTCACCAAATATAAGATTTCTTGGTTAGTATCCAACATCCTACTATTCGTGTAATTACTAAAGGCTGAATCTGTATTTAACACGTAAAAATAAAGATCATCTAATCCGATTAATTCACTCTCCATTGATGAATCCATTGTCTTACATCCACAATATAACGAGTAAGAGTTCTTGCTCGACTTTGCCAAAACATCAAAGGACTTCATTCTCTTCTGACTGGATTCTGTTGGGATTATGCCAAAATAAGGACTGAGACTATTTTCAAAATAATCATGCGCTAACCCAATCTCAACAAATTTCCTAAAGAAAACTTCCATGTATTAATCGTTTTTGGTTTTCGTATCCAATCCTGTTATTTCTGGAATGATTCCAACAATTTTATCTTTCTCGATTGTCACCAATCTAATTTTATACATAATGGATGGCACGTACTTAGCACCAATCCCATTCCAAATATTCGAATAGTCTTTCAATGGCATATTGACAATTTCCAGTGCCAAACGATTCAAGGACTTCTCCATTTCAGGATGAGATGATCTATCAAAGACACTGCTTCCTTGAAATATTGCAATGGAAGATGAGAGCATTTTCAGCGCCTCAAGGTAATTGCTAGAGTGATAATTTGCCGACATTAAAACGAATAAATTCAAATGAATTGGCGGAGATTTCCTTTCAAAGCCACCAGCTGATGAACTAATATACTTGCCGGAATCACCCGATGCAGCTTCTTGTTCTAAGCAAACTAGGCTCAACACCATTCTATTGGTCATTTCGGCGGCAAGACTCCCATCAGGATCAATTAAGCTTCCTACGACAACCTTATCCTCGTCTATACCATATGTCAATCGAATTTCACGATTCAAATAGTCTCTTAAAAAAACGAGTGCATCTTTTATCATTCCGAATCACTATTTGTTACTGTTTTAATTGCTCCTGCAACCAATCTGGCGAAATATAATCCTGCGATCGCGATCATATATAAGAAAATAAATGGCAGCTGTTCCTGTTTTGGTTCAACGACACATTCCGCGCATACCAGATTTTTAGTTGTACTGTTCTCAAAAAAAAAGGTCATTACATAACCAATGCCTAATGCCAATGGAAACGCGATCACCAAGATGATCAATAGTGCCAAAAACTCTTTCGCAAGCAGCCCCTTAACGAAGTCCACTATTTCTGAGATCTTCGATGGTTCCACTGGAATTAACGGCTCCTTCTCACTCATGGCAACTGGTTCTTTTTAGTGCTTATCCAGCTATTCAGGAGAACATATGTCGTAATTCCTATCATTGCCCCAATAATGAGTATGACCATTTTATCGAACGAGGTTCCATCTCCACCACCTCCCAAAATGATAAAGAGAGACATTAGCGCCATTAGCATTATACTCGTGAAGAGAATTCTGAATGCACGACTATTTAAAAAGTACTCTCTTGTTTTGGCATCAAAAAAGGCAAGCATACACCCAATTAGTCCGAAGGAAACGATCAGAACTAATATCCAAATTATCAAGGATGAACGACTTTCAATCGTGCTAAGGGACGTATCAATATATGCAACCTGTGTATCCCACCAAGACAATGTTGAATCAGCGGCAACTTTAGAAGAATCATTCGCAGCCAATGAATTGTCGCCAATCACTTCCCAGAGTAGAGGACAATTTTTCTCAAATCCTAGCGCCCAGATTCCCACTCCACCAAGATTTTTACTCTCGATTAATTTCATCTGGTAATAGAAACTGACTTCATTGTTGTACCAGATTTGCCTAGACTTTGTTGTGTCAGATTTGAGTTTATAGGAGATAAACGCTCCCTTTGTCAATGAATCAATTACGGACGGTCCAACGATTGTAGCGTTAATGTAGTTGAGTGTTCTATACCCACGAAACTTATAGGTCGATTTACCATTTTTGGTCGTAACATCCCAAAAAACGCCATATGTTGGGAGCGCTAAAATGATCTTCTTACTATTGAAATGTCCAAGGTAATAATCAACTGAAGTAGTCAAATTGTTTGTACCCCCTTCAATTGGAGCGAGTGGCTTGGGTACGTCACTCCAGGAACCTGAGAAGCCATATCCCATGATTACTATCTTGTCTACGATAAGGTCCAGTGTGGCAAAATCGAAGGATTGATTGTAATCTATACTCGGCACTGACATATAGATTTCATAATTCGGATTTGACATTTTCATCACCCGAGATAATTCGCGCACCATCTCGGTAAATTTAGCGCGATCTGCAGTGTTGATTTTCTCAAAATCGAGGCAAATACCATCAGCATTCCTGAGTTTCAGTGTTAACACCAGTTCCTCAATCATTCTATCTACACTGGCATTATTCTTCAAAAACGTATGATTCGTGCCGTACCCCATTGAACTCACTGTGAGCAAAACTTTACAGCCATGTGCTTTGGCTGAATCCACTAATGGCGTTGTAGCCCAATCATGTGATGTGATCTTTTTCCCTGTAACTGGATCAAACTCATATGAAAAATAGGATACTGTTGAGATGAGATCAAAATTCATCTCCTTGTAATAAGACGGGAACCAATGTGGATACCATCCAAAAACCTCGTGTTTGAAGTTACTTTTGATCGAATCTGGATTTATGCCTTGACTCTCGAGTGCCGTAAAATCGTATTCTTCTGGATCAGTTTTCGAAGTATCGATCTCGACTACAGGAGCATTTGAAAATGGATTTTGATTGTTTTGGAGTGAATTCTTGTGTTCTTTATGTGGGCTTGGAGCCAGTGTATCTTCCTCAGGTTCAACTTGTGTAAGTGAAAGAGATGCTGACATACCATGAGCCTTATTCGTACAAGCGAACATGAGCATCAATAGAATAGTGGTAATAACTCTCAACATTAACTTAAGTCTAACTTCTTAGAGTGGATACGCCAGAATGACAAATTAGTTGCGTCAAAATTGCTCTGTAACTAATGTTGAGCAATTATTTCGCGGGTAGGAAAAGTACTAATTTTTTTTCTCTGATTGAACTCGAATGCGATATTATCTTCAATGACCCAGTCTTTTTTCTGAACGATGTGTTTTTCTCAGTTCTGCAAGGCTCGGCGGAATGTAAGGTTGTCGAGGCTCGATTTTGCGCAAACTACCTCATTTCTAATGGATTCATTATTACGTGAAAATTTATCATCTTTCAAATTACCGGCAAAATGAGCGCGATAAAATCGGAATGAACTAATTATTCAGAATAACGTTGGAGTGTCATCGAGCATGGCCGCATAAATTACCTCATCAGTAATTGACTCAGTATTCCCTGGAGAATTCTTCCCTCTCAATTTACCCACTGTATGGGCGCTCAAATTTTCATCCAATGAAGGCACAATTAGCGATTTAATTTTTT
>JBLHON010000266.1:0-5404 GCA_047621865.1 Crocinitomicaceae bacterium
CGATTAGACGCGGAATAATTTGTAACGAAATCATTAATAGGAGACAGGTTAGGATGGTTGATTTTTTGACAATTAAAGCTCTAGAAGATTCATTAACTTCACCTCATGGATATTTTCGTAATAATACTTTTCGGGATTTTTGTAGTTGCCTTTTTTGCACGAATCATCCATCTCACAATCAAAGGCCAAAATCTAGCTCCTGGAATGATGAAGAATTTCCAACTGGAATTTATTCTTACACTGTTAATTGGGATGGTAATACTCATAGCGCTTGGGACCATTGCCAGTATCGCAACTGGTTGGTAATTACTTCTACTGTTTGACTAATTTCTTCCTGATCACACTCTCACTAATCTCAATCTCGAGGGTATAGACTCCTGCTGATAAATGACCTGTCTCAATCGCAATTCCAGTGTCGTTCTTGTCAAATTCAACACTCATCATTCTCCCTTTAGCATCAATCAATTCTATTTTTCCGACCTCTGAGAAAGTTTGGATCTGCACGACATCTGTAAACGGATTCGGGTAAACCAATAAATCTTCCTGATCTACACCTGAGAGTCCAGCAACATTCACGTTAATCGTGAATAGAACTGTATCGTTCTCACATCCTGAGTTACTGGCAACCATTGTGACCAGGTAAGATCCATTACTCATGTACTCGTGCCATGGATTCACATCTGTTGTTGAACTTCCATCTCCAAAGTCCCAGAAATAATCTGTTGCATTCAGGCAAGAACTTGTGAAGTAAGCAATTGCACTTGGCAAGAAGAGTTCAGTAGCACTCACACTTGCAATTGCAGAAACAGGTTGATAAACATTAATCAGAACATCTTGTGAAGTTTGATCTGTACCCGTGGCGTTTGTTACATCGAGGGTAATCGTATACAATCCACTTGAACTTGGGAATAAATAGGGGTTTTCATCTGTCGCACTTGATAAGCCACCTGAAGAAGTTGACCATAAGTAGGTATCCCCATTGGAAGATGTGTTGACAAGGGGAATTGAATCTCCCAGACAAACATCAGCACTTGAGATCGAAAAGTTTGCCGTTGGAGGAGCCAGCATTGAACACGAATAAGTCGCTAAAAATCCTGGAGTTGTTGTGGAAATATCAGAGGTAAATCTGAAGGTCACTGCACCCGTTGATGTGGTAAAAGTTCCTGGACCAACTAATCCAGTAAATGGACTGCCAGCAATTTGGGGTGCGCCAACATCTGCCCCATCATAGACGTAGAGATAATCCCAATTCGCTTCCACGTCAAACTCAGTAAATTGAACGTCAATTGATGTTGCACTAGGAGGAGCGATCGTCCATGTATAATCTTCATCGTCGTAGTAATCTTTTGCTGGCCCACCAAAATCGTGAATTTCTCCAGAACATGGATCTGAATAGCAGACTGTGAGGTAATCATCCATTGCCGACCACAATTCAGTGTAACCATTGTCATAGCCGAGCGCCCAAATCCCGATTCCAGCTATACCCGTATTTCGAACATGCTCTAATCGCTTTCTCCATGCAGAATCCATTGAAATCATGCATTGTCGATTTCCTCCATTATCAAATGCATAGACATCTGTATAACTATCCGGCTCCCAGATATGATTTCCAGCCGTGTAATTTCCTGAGGTATTGTTTCGAACGTAAGCATAAGTTCTTGATGAACCAGAGCCAGTTGTGGCAGATGGAACTGTTTGTGTTACAGTTGGCCATTCGTAACCATAACTTGGGAGGCCGAGCACGAGTTTATCTTTCGGGCAGCCTTTATCGAGATAATATGTAATGCTTCTTGAAAGTGTATAATTATAGCTCGTTCCGAAATGATACAATGGATCTGTTGGTCCTGCTGTTGAACTACCCGAGTAATAATATGCATAGCCCATAATGATGTAATGATCTACTGCCGGCTCCATGATTGAAAAATCGAAAACATTATTCCAATCTACCGCGTAAAGGACAGTGCTCACTTCTGAACCACTAATTGCTGAGTGCATTTGATTACTCAAATCGACCATGAAATTGGCAAAATTAGTTGTTTGAGATGCTGGCAATCCTTCGAAATCAATATTTACGCCATGTGCTCCACGACTTTGAACAAGATTAATCAAATTGGTAATGAGCGTTTGCTCGGCAGTTGGACTTCCAAAAAATGTCGAGTGACCAGAAAACAATGTTACGCATAAAGTCACTTTCGTATTCCCACTTGCAAGCGCAGAATCGATAGCAGCACTTGTACTCCAGCCATGGGTACTATTTGGCTGTCCGTCTGCTGCATTTACTTCATAGCTGAAGAAAGACATGTGAGAAAGTAGATCCCACTGATAGTTGAGATATGCACTACCTACCCAATATGGATGCCACCCGTAAACGATCTTATCAAGTGCACAAGAAACTTTAGGAAATCCAATCTTCTCAACTGGCATACTTTCATAATGTTCAGCATTAGCGTTACCAAGGGCATTGTATTCGTTCAATTGAACCTCGTGAATTCCAGGTTGGATTTCTTGGGCAATGAGCGTTTCTTCTGAGATGAGAAGCAGCAAGAAGATGAGTAGTATTTTCATTCGTTTAAATTGAGACTGCAAATTACTATTTGTTTGGTTATCACGCAATTCCACGTTAACTTTCTATGCAAGCAATTTTTTGAAGGTTGAACGTCTTTTAGACTTGTCTCAGATTATATGTACTTGACGGTAACGGCTATGAATTGGTATGTTACGAACCAGTTATGATGATGACTTCTGACTACTACCCTTTCGGCATGCAAATGCCTGGTAGACATACCGAAGATGAAAGCTACCGCTACGCGTATAATGGTATGGAACAGGATAACGAGGTGAGTGGCAATGGAAATAGCTACACAACTGAGTTCAGACAGTATGATCCTAGATTGGGAAGATGGAAGAGTTTAGATCCGTTGATGAGGAAATATCCTAGCATGAGTCCCTATGTTGCGTTTAATAACAATCCCATCCTTCTCAACGATCCAAAAGGTGATGATCCTCCTCCGACGAGACTATACCCTAATAGGGAAGATGCGCCACTCTTACGAGGAGTTAATGCAGACGATTTCCAATATGGTTATACCATTGTGAAAGATATAAAATATACGGAACTGCGGACTAAAGCTCGTGGGCTCTTGCAGCAACCTAATACAAATTTGTATCTTGATGCAAGTGTCGGGAGAGCATATGAACAGTATTATGTTGAAACTACTCCAGCAAGTGTTGATGCTGATGGCAATTTATCTCCGCAAGAGGGATTCTATGTTTATGCCGAGATTGTACCGAAAGCAGAATTAGGAAACACATATCAAGCTAGAGCCGATAATGACCCTACTGTGCAAGATCCAAATATGGACGGTCTCATGGAAGATTTTAAATCGGAGTTTAATAAAAAACTTGGTGAAATTCTTGACTCTGGCGAAGAAATAGAAAGCATAGTAATTCTCAATAGAGGCGAAGATGTGGGTGTAACGGTATTATCAAACGAAAGATTGGAAGATTTCTTTAAAGAAGAACATCCTGATCTTAATGTTACAGTCAATCCTGGTATAACTGGCACACCAAATAATGAGGCTGGAATAATTGCGAATTTCAAGACAAAGACTAATGAAGTAGAAATTGACAATGATACAATAATTGACAATTATGAACCCGTTAAAGAATCTGAAAAGCTAAACCCCGATTGAAAATCATCGTGAAGCAATTGATGAACTATTTTCTTTGGGATAGAATAATGCGTTTTGCCTTTCAATTATTGGTATTCTATAATTGGTGTTAAACGGAGGTGAATTCGAATTGGGTGATAAAAAGTGAAGATTTTGGCATTGGAAATTATAGCATCTCTTATTTTGACAGACTAATTGTTCCAATTGATGTTACTTATTATTAGGATTGAACGTCTTATCAAAGGATTCTAACTTTATAGAGCAAATAAGAGTTGAGCCTTTTATCATGACGTTGGTAAGTTATCTAAGTCTGAGTCGTGCGTGAAGGACACGAAGAGAATTCTTTGAAGAAGAATGCCCGATCTCGATATTCTATTCAATAACACGAATGGTCTGACTATTGGTAATGCTATTATAGTAGCAGAAAGAAAGGAAAAAGAAATTAACAATGATCCAAAAACAGGTAGTTATGAATTCGTTAAAGAATCAGAATAGGAAAAAGACAGTGAATAATTATTGCCAAGGCAGTGATGAATTATTTTTATTGGGAATAAAAAAATGCGGATTAACTTTGTGTTTTTCCATAATGAGCATTGTACTCTGGAGTCAAACCGAGGTAAATCCGAACTGGATAAAGAAAAGAGGAGACTCTGGGAATGGTAATTATAGAATATCCTATTTTGACACGCTAATTGTTCCAAACAAAGTTACCTATGTAGGTATGGATTTCTTATCCATTGACTCTACTTTCCTAGAGCGCATAAGAATTGAACCTTTAAGTGGAGCTACAGTAAGAAATTACTATGAAGATGGTAAGTTATCCACATTTGAGACATGCATCATTGGCATGTATTGCATCACCATTGGATATCGCAGTTCTGGTTTAATAGAATTTATTGAACAGATTGGTTCTAAAGGGGTCAGAGATGGCTGGCAGCTTTTATACGGACATAATGGTTTAGTAGTAGAAAGGACTTTATATGAGCATGGAATTATTGTTGAATGAGCGCTCAAGCTCGCCCAGCTGCGTAGCATTTACCTTCGGTGCTACTGCGTGGTGCAATGCTTCGCTAGTTGCTATTGTAACATAATGTGCTATTATTGAAACTGCCCTTCGACAAGCTCTGGAATCAGCCCAATAATCACACTATGCTAAATAGCCTTTTCCATCGCTCAAATAATCGTTTTGGGTAACTAATCATTCGTTTTGGTGCAAGAAACGTCGGATGAATCCTCCTTGGCTCAATTTTACCTTTCAAAAGGCGGTTTAAGGTATTTACTTTCGTTTCTAGTAAATCACACTGATTTTTCGATGTCCCAACATTCTTTTGGTTCGAAGGCATTTTAAAACGCAAAATAGAGCGTTTAGCACATCGTTTAAAACGTTGGTTTTCGAACGCGCTTTTTTAGTTGTTAAGCTGTGAATAAATTGGTGAATCGAAGTAGAAACGTGAATGCTTTGCAACTAAAAAAGCGTGTACCCTGCGGAAGCATCGCCGAAGGTATTTTGAAGAAACCCAAACAGAAGGGAAGCCCCTAGTTGTGTCCAGTCTGGCCGCTAATTTTCCGCTACCTCATCGAGCACTTTATTCAGGCACAAAGGCATTTCTCACCAATCTTACGGTCGCGCTTCGGCATGAAATCACTAATAAAAATCTCTACCTAAGCACTTTGTCTCCTGGAGGAATTAAAACAGAACTCTCTCAAGCTCCAGAATTGAAACATTTGGACAA
>JBLHON010000267.1:0-5377 GCA_047621865.1 Crocinitomicaceae bacterium
TCTGTTTTCCTTTCTCGTATTCTTCAGGATAACCACCAGAAACCATCATAATTGTTGCTGCACTGCGTTCGTCGAATTGAATATCACGTTCTGAGAGTGTATTCGTTCCAACTCCTTCAAAAAGATCGAGAATGTCTGATTTCAATCGTGGAAATACCACTTCTGATTCAGGGTCTCCCATTCTGCAATTGTATTCAATCACATAAGGTTCATTGCGTACATTAATAATCCCAAAGAATATAAATCCCTTGTAGACAATTCCTTCCGCTTTCAATCCTTTGACAGTTGGGATGATAATCTGATTTTCAATCTTATCCAAGAAGGTAGGGTTCGCAAATGGAACTGGAGAAATTGCACCCATTCCGCCTGTATTTAACCCTGTGTCTCCTTCTCCAATTCGTTTATAATCTTTTGCTTCTGGAAGTTTTTTGTATCCATCGCCATCCGTAATAATGAAGCAGGATAATTCCATTCCAGTCAGAAATTCTTCAATGACAACACGTGAGCTAGCATCCCCAAATTTCGCGTCTGCAAGCATGCTTTTTAGCTCCTTCTTCGCTTTTTTCAAGTCCTCGATAATCAGCACGCCTTTTCCAGCAGCCAATCCATCAGCCTTCAATACATAAGGAGACTTCATTGTATCCAAAAAGGCATAGCCTTCTGTGAGTGTAGCTTTTGTAAATGTTCCGTATTTCGCTGTTGGAATATTATGACGCTTCATGAATTGCTTCGCGAAGTCTTTACTTCCTTCTAACTGAGCAGCCTCTTTATTTGGTCCAATCAATGCGACCTTCGCCAATTCTTCATCATTGGTGAAAAAATCTGCGATTCCATTCACCAGAGGATCTTCCGGTCCTACAACGACCGTGTCAATTGCATTTTCAATGACGAATTTCTTTACTTCTTCGAAATTGTTTGCTGAAACTTCAACGTTTTTTCCAAACTGCTTGGTTCCAGCATTCCCTGGTCCAATGTACAATTCTTCAAGCAATGAACTCTGTGCAATTTTCCATGCCAATGCATGTTCTCTTCCTCCAGATCCTAACAATAAGACACGCATGGTATATTTATTAATTGCAATTTTTCAAAATTGATTCGAACATTGCCTTTCCGTCTAAATTTGCAAGATCGGCATCAGCTGCTCGTTCAGGGTGTGGCATCATCCCAAAAACATTTCTATTCTCATTACAGATCCCTGCAATGTTTCCAATTGACCCGTTTGGATTTACTTCCTTTGAAACCTTTCCATCTGCAGCACAATATTTGAATAGAATTTGTTCATTACTTTCTAGGCGATCAATCACTTCTTGCTTTGCATAATATCTTCCCTCGCCATGTGCAATCGGAATTTTATAGCCTTTCTCTTTATTAAGGTCTTTCGTAATGGCAGATTGATTGGTTGTCGGGTTCAGGTAAATATTCTTACAGATGAACTTCTGATTGTCGTTGTGCAATAAAGCACCTTCAAGCAAACCAGCTTCTGTCAAGATTTGGAAACCATTGCAGACACCCAATACGTAACCACCTTCATTCGCGTGTTTAATGACTTCTGTCATAATTGGCGAAAGTTTAGCAATTGCACCAGATCGAAGGTAGTCTCCATAGGAGAACCCGCCAGGCAATACTACAAAGTCGACGCCTTTTAAATTAGCGTCTTTGTGCCATAATCGTTCAACTTCTTGGCCTAGAAGGTCCTCGAGTACATAGATCATGTCCTGATCGCAATTCGACCCAGGAAAAGTAACAACTCCGAATTTCATTTTTTTCAAGATTTGTGATGCAGCAAAATTACGATAATTAGAGTGCTAAAAGTCGAAGGAAATGAAAAACTTACTCACAGAAAAAAAGAAAACCAAGTAGAAAACGACTGATGGGACTGAACGCAGTTTTCCATCGCCAAAGGCATAGGGCAAAAACAGGATCAAAATGCCTATGAGAAGTGAGATCGCTTCTATTTTTCCATACGCGAAAAACTCAAGCGTAGCCAGCAATACAATGTACAATGAAAGTAATAAGTTCAGGCGAAACAGCTTCTTGAGACGAATCGAACTTTGTCCCAATTTTTTCAGCCAAGGCACCATCCCAGCAAATGTAAGTAATAGAATTCCGCCGCCTACGACAAAAAGATCTGGGAGTACCATTTCATGAGATGAGCTAGTGAATGATTCTCCATTCAGTTTTATCCCATATAATGATCCATAATATCCTCCATAAACAAGAGGAAGTGCGAAACCGATTACGGCTAAGGCAGATTCTCTAAAAATGAATGGTCTTAACACCCAAATCATGGAGAATAAAAACGGAATGCACGTGATCATTATTGGATAAAAGGTCGCGCCCAAACCAATTAGAAATGATGCATTGAAGACTGCTCTTCGTCCGTCAGTATTCTGATCGAGTTTATACAATTGAAAGAGTGCAAGGATCAAGAGTGTTTCTGCGATTCCAAATCCGCTTAAAAAGTAAAAAGAATGAAAAAAGCTTTTGCAAACCACATAGAGCAATGAAGAGACATAATTGTTCTTCTCCATGAACCCATTTCGGTTGAAGATATTGTTGAGAAGGATGGCATTGAGAAGGATAAGTACAGGGGCAGCAATTCTTCCCAAGAGCTTGTCCTCATTGAGAAGTTCGCCCCAAAAACCAAATCCGCTTGGTTCTGGCAGGTGATGACCTAAGAACCAATTGCAAGCTACATAAATTACTATCAGGAGTGGAAGCAACAGAAGGACCCCAGACCTATTTCCAAAGAAGATCTTTACCACGAGCACGAAGATACATTTTTTATCTCCCGATTATTGCGTAGTATCGGGCATAATTTTATATTTATACCCTTCGCAAAAAGCGATGATAAAGACTGAGAGATATTTCACCCTCTCAGGTTCACTAAGAAATTGCAGTATGGCAACAGTAAGATATTCAGATAGCGAGCTTAATGAATTCAAGGAATTGATTCATGGGAAGCTCAAGGAGGCAAAAGTGGACTATGATTTACTAAATGGATCATTGTCACATAGTGATAATCATGGTACGGATGATACAGGACGAACATTCAATATGATGGAGGACGGTTCGGACACGCTTTCTCGAGAAGAGGTTGCACAATTGGCAGCTCGACAAGGGAAGTTTATTACAAGTTTGCAAAATGCACTTGTTCGTATTGAGAATAAAACATATGGTATTTGTCGTGCAACGGGGAAACTCATTCAGAAAGAGCGTTTAAGGCTCGTTCCACACGCGACACTTAGTATTGAAGCAAAGAACGCACAAGGTTGAAGAAACAACTCCTGATCGTATCGATCATTGTCGTGCTTATCTTACTATTTGATCAGCTCCTCAAGGTATACGTAAAATCAAATTTTGGTGCTTATGAAACGCGCCCAATCTTGGGTGATTGGTTTGTGATGGAATACATCGAGAACCAAGGAATGGCCTTTGGTACTAAGTTCGGTTCGCAAGTTTGGCATAAACTCGCATTAAGTATTTTCAGAATCGTTGCCATTCTCGCAATTGGATATTATTGGTTTCGTCAGGCAAAAAAAGGTGTTCGGCTGGAGTTTTTAATCGCTGTAGGCTTTATTTTAGCTGGTGCAAGTGGGAACCTCATCGATTCCATGTTTTATGATTCTTTTTTCGCTTACGATCCATGTCTCCCATTTAATGAACTTAAGGGCTCAGGGACGATCTCAAATTGTGGCTTCATGGGAGAGGTAGAAACACGTCACACAGGCTTCTTAATGGGTAATGTTGTAGATATGTTCAAATTCCAAGCAACATGGCCTAGTTGGGTTCCATGGTTGGGAGGTGATGAGGTATTTCCAGCAATCTGGAACCTTGCTGATGCATCTATTACTCTTGGTGTAATTATGGTATTCTTGCGTCAACGTAAGTATTTCCCTAAAAAGAAGGAAGAATCTAAAAATGATTCTTCAGAGGATTCAGCAGAAGAAACATCTAATTCTACGGACATTGAACCTGAGTTAACTTAGGTTTTTTTGGCTTGATTCTAATTCAACTTCGGAGAACTATTCTGTTGTGAATTCAAGGCGAAATTGTATTTTGTGGACACTTAAAAAAACTATTACTATGAAAAAATTATTATTCGTTCTTGCCGCTGGAATGCTTTTCAGTTCTTGTGGTGAGACTAGTCCTGATGTTGAGGCAGCAACGGATTTCTGCGGGTGTTTTTCTGCGACTACAGAAACTGCAGGTTCAGCAGCTGAATCACAGTCTTTGGCTGACTTGTTAGAAGCCGTTGAGGAGACGAGTACCACAGCTATTGAGTGCATGACGGACTGGAAAGCTAAGTACGATGGAAAAATCACTGATGGATTTGGACCTGAGCTTAAAAAACAATGTCCTGATGCTTATGATGAAGCTGTTAAACAAGGAATGTTTTAGATCAGAACTTGACACATTTATAAACGGAGGTTTTGCTTCCGTTTTTTTTGTGCCTGATTTTCGTACTTTGGACAATGGAACGCGCACTGATATGCGCTGTCGATTACACATGGCTCAGTCCCAATGACCTGATTGAAACTGTAGAATTGGATTACGTCGAGAAAGGCAATGATTGGTCGCTAAAAATTACAGGCAAGGACTCGTTTCGAACTTGGATTTAAAATTCCATCTGGATTAACAAAACATTGGCTTATGATTAGAATTGTATGTGTCCTATTTCCCATATTGCTTGCTGTAATCAGCAGTTGTTCCAATGAATCAACATCTTCCAAGTTCAATTATGCCAAAGCTGATCAATATGCACAATCACTTTTAGACACGAGCTTCATGAAGGTCGATTATCTTCCAAGTCAAGGAAAAGAAGTTTATTATGTCAAGGAATTCAGTGGAAACGAACTCATCAATGTTCGCGCGTATTGTAGAAAAGAACGCTATAAAATCTCAAGAAATGGTAGTTATCAAAATAACTTGCTTTGGATTTTTGAATACGCCAATGAGGACGCTGCTAATCTAGCAATTAATGCATTTATTGAAGAAATGGAATTGGGAAATCACGAGGGATTCTCCAACGCGAAATCGGGCAATTACATCGTTCAACATGGCCCTGCAATTTACAGTCTTGTGGAAACGTGCTCTGGAGGAAATTATACGATCCGAGAGCAAGATTTTCTTACAGCCATTGGTATCACAAAGGATGAATCCGTCGTGCTAAAGGCAACCTGTGGTGGTCTAAACTATGAAATTGAGTCTAGATAAACCTTTACAATCTAAACGTCACTCCACCTAAAACTTGGAAGCTTTGAACGGGAGCATTATTCCATCTCATATAGCGCTGAGAAGCAATATTATTCAATTGTACAAAGGCCGAAATCCGTTTGTTGTATCTGTACTCAACCGAGAAGTTTGCATCTGCAAT
>JBLHON010000268.1:0-5373 GCA_047621865.1 Crocinitomicaceae bacterium
AATTCGAAACTCGAACGTTTTTGATTTAGATCCTGAAAATCCGCCATCTACATTTTATTCAACGGAAGACTTTGTCTATACAAGATTTGTTATTGATCCTGCAGTTCTTACATCTGTGATAAGTGGAACGGTTGCGGGGACTGGTGGAATTCCTTTGGAAAATGCTACTGTTTCTATAGACGGAACTTCTATTTCAGCACAAACTGATAGCAATGGGGAATACCAATTTCCAGATTTACCATATGGAACATATAATATAACTGCCAGTATTTTTGGTTACAATGATTTAACTGTTTCTAAAGTTGTTGATGCACCAACGGAAACTCAAGATTTTAATCTAATTGAACGTGTTCAAGTTGAAGTTAGCGGCCGCGTGGTAGGAAGTAACAATGTGGGTATTCCATTAGAAGGTGTTGAAATTGCTCTTGAAGGATATATAAGTGATATGACAACTTCAGATAATTTAGGAGACTTTTCTTTCAACAATGTTTACGGAGATGATGATTATACTGTCACATTAAGCTTTTATGGATACGATGTGAAAATCCTAAATGTTGCGGTAGTAGACCAAAATATCGATTTGGGAGATGTTGTATTAGATCAGGAATATATAAGCCCTTTCGATGTAAGCGTTTCAGCAATGGCAGATGCGACTATTGTTTGGAAGAACCCACAGGAAAGTGCAAAGGTAAAATTACAGAATGATTTTGATGTAACTTCATTTAGTTATACCAACGAACCTAATGAAAATGTATGGTTGGGTAATATTTTTACTATTAATGAAGTCACGACTCTTACTAATGTTGAGATACGTACTGATGTATATGTTCTTGCCGTTGATTTTGTAAGTATAGATGTCTTTGATGTTGCTACTGAAGAAATAATAGCATCAAGCGAACCTTTCTTATTAGAGACAGATGCATTAATTAATATCGATATTCCCAACATTGTGGTTTATGAGGATATTATGGTGGCTGTACATTGGCAAAATAATCCTGAAAGTACTAGTGCCTTAGTTACAGACTATTCAGATCCATCCGTTCCTAATACGGCAGTCATTAAATATCCAGGAGGTCCAATAACGCTACTCTCGGATGCAATTGGAGCTTTTGAGTCTTCTTTCCATGTTAGAATCAATACCTTGGATGACGGCAGTCCGATTACAAATAACGAAATTCTCACATATAATGTTCGAAGAGGTTTGGCAAGTGAATTTCCAAACACCTCAAATTGGGATTTGCTTACGCCTTCTCCAGTAACAGACATCTCTTTTGTGGATACAGATTGGGGGTCAATGATTGCAGGAGAACAATATAGGTTTGCAGTTGAAACGATCTATTCTCAGGATGTTTCTGAAGTAACGTTTTCAAATGTTATAGATGGCAGCGTTTTAGGTATAGCTGGAAATGACTTAGAAAATTCAGTAGTTGTTTATCCGGTACCGGCGAGGAATTTGATAAACATTGCGGTTACCTCTTCCTTTGATACTAATGCCTCAATTCAAATATTTGATGTTCTTGGGAAGTTTGTAGATGAAATAAACATGGAAAATTTGTCCGATGGAGTTTTAACAAAGGATGTTTCTTATTTTGTAAATGGGCTTTATTTCTTAAGAATCAGCAATGGGAATGCTTTAATCCATAAAAAGTTTATCATCAGTAATTAATAGTAATAATAAGTTTAGTTAATAGGAAGAAAAGTCCTTGTTCAATACTAATTGAGCAGGGATTTTTTGTTGTGTAATAATTTTAGAAAATTGATTTTAAAATCAATTTGATGCCATCAAACATTAAATAAATTGTCACTCCCATAGCAATAATTCCAAGGGTGAGAAATATATAAAGAGGAATAGTTTCTTTATTTAGAAAGCCAAAAGTAAGGATATAGGTCGTTAGGACGATAAAAGGTAAGCCTAGAGCTAAACGTTTTAGTCCTTTCACTAATAGCTTGGTGTCGGTGTGTTGTTTACTCATTTCGGTATGCATTTATTGCGCCTCTCACATTGCCGTGCTTCTTAAGTAAAAAAGCGGCTTCGTCTTCCATAATTTGAAGTTCTTCCATAACCATTCGGGTCCCTCTATCAACGAGCTTGTTATTACTTAGTTGCATATCGACCATTTTGTTGCCCTTTACTCGACCCAATTGAATCATGGCCGCTGTAGAAATCATATTAAGAACCAGTTTCTGAGCCGTGCCAGCTTTCATTCTAGAACTACCCGTTACAAACTCTGGGCCAACAACTACAACTACAGGATCGTTGGCGACTTTGTGTAAAGGACTTCCTTCGTTACATGTAATACAGCCTGTTGATATACTATTCTCATTGCATTTTTGTAAAGCACCAATCACATAAGGGGTAGTTCCTGAAGCTGCAATTCCGATTACGATATCTTTGCTTGAAATATTATGTTCTAAAAGGTCACTCCAACCTTGTTCGGCAGAGTCTTCGGCAAATTCAACAGCCTTGCGAATTGCTGTATCGCCACCAGCTATTATACCTATTACCAATTCATGATCAACACCGAAAGTTGGTGGGCATTCACTCGCATCGACAATTCCTAATCGTCCACTGGTGCCGGCTCCTATATAGAATAAACGCCCTCCGTTTTTTAGTTTTTCTGAAACTACCTCAGTTAGAGCAGCAATTTGAGGAAGTGATTTTTCAACTGCAAGAGGTACTGTTTTGTCTTCTTCATTAATGCTTATTAGCAATTTCGAAACACTCATTTTTTCCAAATGATCGTAATTAGAATTAGATTCGGTTGTCATTTTAAATTTCATGTTATAAAATTACAAATCTCAATTCACTCAACGCAATTAAAAGAAGATAATGTTCCCGATTACCAACATTGGAGATTAAACTTATATTTTTCAATCCAGGTCGCTCAAAGTCCTTACTACAATTAAACATTGGAGCAAGACTTTGCGAGGAAGCCATCGGCTTCCCTGGCAAACTCATGAACCTACCTAAATCACGAATCAAATCTCAACAAAACTACCCGAATGCCTCATGAGATTACTTCGCCATGCGGGCTCGCAAAATCGTTACTCGTATTAAGCATAGAAGAGCGACTTTGCGAGGAGGCCAAAGGCCGACGTAGCAATCTCAGCGATGTACTATACGAACAAGGGGCTTATTGTTTTATGTATTCATTACTCAACAACGTATGTCAAGGTAGAAACTTCAGAAACTCTAAAATAACCCAATGGGAAATTATCACTATTTGTTTCATTGACAATATTACCTCTCACTGTTGCTGGCTGAGTTTCAAAAGGCCCGCCACCTTGATCCGAGCCTTGTTGCAGGAGAACAAACATAAAGTTATAAAATTGATCATTTACTCCGTAAAGGTTGAATCTTACTACGTCACCCGCCTCCAAGTCCTCTATCGAATAGAAAGCAAAAATTTGGTTTCCATCAAAAAACTCGTCAAAAAATGTGTCTATCTCGATACCGCGCTCGGAAATTCCTTCGAAGAAATAATGGTCACCTAGCCCTTCGGGGTCCGTAAAGAATGCTTTTAGTTCGATATCCTCGCCAGAAAACCCGCCATCGTTATTTTGTTCTACGAATTCCAAACTACTAACAGAGACTAGTTGTTCTGTAGCTGAGTAAGTTTCTCCCATGTAGATGACTTCTAAGGTATAGTTTATACCACTTTGCGGAACAAGTGAGCTTTGATAAATACCATTATCCGTATAATTAAAAGAATAAACTATGCCATTATCGCCAGTAATCATTACGGAAGCATCATCTACAGTTAGGATTTGTCCGTCAAAAAATGGTGCGGTTAATGTTAATTTTACTGTCGAATTTGAAGTTCCATCTTCCAATAGATTTACACTTCCTTCAATGACAAGTCTTGGGTCACTTGTATTCAAATCGATCTCTACTACATCTTCACAAGAAGTAAATAAGGCGAAGACAAAAAGTAATATTACAATCCTCTTCATAATTTAAAATTTAAAGTTATAGGTAACAGCCGGAATAATTCCAAATATTGACAATCGAACGGCTTCATTCTGACCGGTTTCTGAATTCTCTCTAAAGGAAACTGATGCGGCATTTTTTCGATTGTAAGCATTGTAAATACTAAAAACCCATTCACCTTTCCATCGTTTTTTTGTCTCCGGTTTTGGTGTCCAAGTTGCAGAGAGGTCTAAATGATGATATGCAGCAAGTCGGCTAGCGTTTCGCGCTTCATATACTGGTACCACAAGATTATTGAATTCATATTGTGCTGTAGGGTAGGTTGTAGGCCGTCCAGTTTGAAAGATCATATTTGCACCAAAGGACCATTTTTTGGTTAATTCATATTGAGCGGTAATTGAGATGTCATGGGTTCTGTCCCAAGCCGAATTATACCATTCTCCATTGTTAATTCCTGATTCAAACTCTGTTCTTCCGGGAGTTCGTTGCTCACTTTTTGAAAGTGTATATGCAATCCAACCTTGCAGTCTACCCTGGGTTTTTCTAAATAAAAATTCTAACCCATATGCCCTTGCTTCACCTTTGAGAATTATTTGTTCTACTGCATTGTTCGCTATTAAGTTTGCATCATCAACATAGTCGATTCTGTTTTGAACCTCCTTATAATAAGTCTCAACTTCAAAAGAGAAGTTTTCAAATTCCTTGAAATATCCAATCGCGACCTGATCTGCCAATTGTGGCTCAATGAATGTCCCACTAGGAGCATAAATATCAAAAGGAGTAGGGGAAGTAGAATTAGAAATTATATGTATATATTGAGCCATTCTGTTGTAACTCGCCTTGACAGATGAAGACTCGTTCAGTTGATACGCCATAGAGAATCGAGGTTCGAGATTCGCGAATGACTTGATACTCTTACTTCGGCTAGTGGTCTCCGTGCCAATTGGGTCTGCCTTCTGATACACATTAAGTGAAGTATTGTAAAGTATGGGGTTATCATCGGCATAAACATTCAACTCTTGTCCAAGGCGATTGAAGGTTGATACTCGCAAACCTGCCTGAATCGCAAGTTTGTCAGTGAGTTCGATTTCCGCCTCGAGGTATGCCGCATTTTCGAAAGCATATTTGTCGGTTAATTTAAACGCATTAATCCCAGAATCTTCCGCAGTTGGTGTCACGTCTCCGGGGTTAAATTTGTAATAGATGCTGTTGATACCGTAACGCAATTTAATTTTGTCTGAAAGGTAATGTGTTAAATCATATTTGATGTTAAAATTTCTAATACCACTATCAAATTGAAAACCAACGAAATTAAGTTCTAGGCCGTAATAATAGTCGGAATACATTAACGAAAGATTGGAGAATAATTTTTCAGAAAACAAATGATTCCAGCGCAAGTTAAAGTTAGTATTACCAAAAGTGTTCGAAAATCTATCACTGAT
>JBLHON010000269.1:0-5335 GCA_047621865.1 Crocinitomicaceae bacterium
CTACAGTTTCTGTTGATGATCAAGGCAATCCAATTGTCGCATTCATGCGTTTTAATGCCGGATTAGGAGATGCTAAATGGGTGGTTTCAAGATCTAATGATTTAGGAGTTACCTTTTCTGCTGACGTATTGGCGAGCGGTTGGAGCAGTGGAACTTCAGAGGTATGTGATTGTTGCCCAAGTAAAATAGTGAGCGAGGGCAGCACTGTTGTAATGCCATACCGTGATAATAATAGTAACATACGCGATACCTGGGCTGGAATCTCAAATGATGGAGGAGCTAGCTTTGTTGGTGGAATGGATGTTGATCAGCAAGGATGGTTTATTATGTCTTGTCCGTCTTCTGGACCTGATGGCGTCATCATTGGCGATAATCTTTATACCACTTATATGAGCAGTGCCACTGGATCTTCACGTGTATCTTACACTATATCCTCGACTTCTGGATTGACAGGTTCTGCTGCCATTCCTTTGGATCAAACAACTCCTGTCTCCTTAACTTCACAAAATTATCCAAGAGTAGATCACGACCAAGACGCGATGGCCTTTGTTTGGAAGCAATTTTCCAATGGCACACAGGAATTGGCAATTCAGTTCACGGAGAATATTACTGGTGGTATAAATCCAATTCAAGAGATAGTGGATGTTGACAATGTGGGTGCTGTTGATGTTATGCTGAACAATGGTACAATTTGGGTCATTTGGGAAGATGTGGTATCAGGAACGGTAAAGTATAGAAGTGGAACCTATACAAGTTCAGCAGGAGTAGAGCAAATTGAAAATTCAATACTCAATTTAACTGCTCAACCTAATCCATCATCGGATGTTTGGACCATTACAGGTAGTACTCAATCTGAAAGGATTCAGTATGAACTCGTCTCGCTCAATGGTGATATTATTGAACAAAATTCGGTTTCTCTTCAGAATGGAAAACTCAACTTCGAATTGGAGAATTCACAATTAAACTCAGGAATCTACTACTTGAAAATTTCAAATGAGCGTGTTAAGCAAACGATCAAACTCGTAAAAATCTAACGTTTCGTCAGGTAGATACTGCTGATCTTATTAATTCCAGAGCATCTGAAAATTATGCTTAGGTTAAAAAATAAAACAAAGCCATCCATTTGGATGGCTTTGACTCACCCTATATGCTTGTGAGTTAAGGATAGATAAAAAATCGAATCGAGAACTTTACAAAAACGACCCTAATCTTTTACTAGATCCATATTACAAACAGGGCATGTACCTTCTGCGGCATACGTCTTTTCTCCTTCACACTTCATTGGACAATAATATTCCTCTGAAGATGCTTCTTGCGTGCCGTTTTCTGTTTTTACCTCTTCTGAGCAGCTCGTAAAAGTCACCATCCCGATCGCTGCAATTACCATCATGGCTAAGATTGATTTTTTCATGTTAATTGATTTATGTTAAACTTGATTTACATTGATTATTTAAAAATTCCTGAAGGTCGTATCGACAGTTAATGATTGTGTCCTGCTGGCGTTGGTTTGTTCGGCATTGAAACAGTTCTTTTTTTGATCGTATCAGTAACCTCACCACAACTCAACATTTTATCTCCAAAGTATGGGTTGCGAATAATTGATTCTCTACTCAGCCAATAGGCACCTTCATTATTATTCGCCATCGAACAATATTGGACTTTGTAATTATACAGTCCAAAAACCCGAGCGATATTTATCATTGCATTCGAAAGTTCATCGAATGATTTTCGTTGAGCTTCAATTTTATCGCTGTTTTTAATCTTTTCCAGGGAAGCCAACAATTCTTCCTGATTTGCCATCCAATACATGTGACTTTGTCCACTCACCAATTTCATATCTACATTTTTTACGAGTGAATACATTTTTGCTGAATTCGATTTGACTTTCCCCGAATTTGATTTAACTAAGTCATCCTTGATCGAGAGGTAAACATTCATAACTCCTTTGAGTTGATCAAGAAATTCTTTAGGCGCGCTTTTCGAAAAATCTGGGAGATTATTTCCGCCTTTACTACCACCACTAAGTAAATTTCGATTCATCATACTAGCTCTATTGTTGAGCTGTGCTGATGCATCAATCACAAATGCCCCGTTGGTAACAACTTCATCCCCCGAGTATAACCCATCTATTACAATGTATTCAGTACCTAGAGATTCACCGATGGTTACTTCTCTAAATTCGAACGAGGGCATGGGTAAATCAGGCAGTTTCACATAGACAACTGATCGCTCACCTGTCCATAAAACTGCGCTCTTAGGTACCGTAAGTCGTTCCTGATGATCCACAGCCATTCTTGCCTTCAACTCCCCAGAAATAAACATATCAGGTTTCAGCAATTTTTTGGAATTATTCAACTCAAGCCGAACAGCAGCTGTGCGGGTCATTGGATTGATTGAAGGATCTATAAATGTTACCTTAGATGTGAATGTTTCATTGGACAATGACGTGGTTGTAAACGTAATTTCATCGCCTAGGTGAACTGATTGTAATTCGGTTTCATAAACATCAAAAACGGCCCACACTTTACTTAGATTTTGCAATTCAAAGAGTGCCTCTCCTTGCCCTAGATGATCACCAACTGAAACTTTCTTCGTGTGAATAACACCTGAATGCTCTGCATAAATATCGAAGTGTTCTTTGATGGTTTTTTCATTGATCATCCGCTCAATTTCTTTCGCTGAAACTTTCCAATAGCGCAACTTATTCTTTGATGCTTCGAGTAAATTTGGATTCGAATCTTTGAACTTAAGCGCTTCCAATAATTCGCGTTGGGCAGTAATCAAATTGGGCGAATATATTTTGGCGATTCTCTGACCTTTGTACACGCTTTGTCCAGTAAAACTGACATACAACTTCTCAATTCTTCCGGGTATATGGCTTACTAAACTTGATGCTGTGGTTTCGTCAGCTTTAATTTTTCCGGAAAGTGTTAAATTATGACTTGAACCGTTCTTGCTACCTATTACGGTCGTTTGGATATTTGCGATCTTGACTGCGTCAGGTGTCATCTCAAATACAAGTGGATTGTCGCTTGAATTTCCATCCAACAGAATTAAATCCATCCCACAAATTGGACAGTCACCAGGTTCTGGTTTTCGAATTTGAGGATGCATCGAGCACGTCCAAATCTCATCACTGACTTCTGATGTGCTCTCCTTAACAGAATCAAAACCACCTACCAAATAACCGACGATTAACCCCATCACGGCCGTTGTTATTGCAATACCTATCTTACTATTCATACCACTATTATTTAATAATCAGTATATCTTTCAATGTTTGACGATGCGATCCATGCCATCATCTTAGCCTCCTTTAGGTCCAAGGAGTATCCCAAAAGCTGATTCTGAAGCTGTAATAGATCATCAAATCCTTTACCACTAGAGCTATACTCTGTCAACAATATGTTATAGGCACTCTGAGTCGTCACAATTTGTTTTTCGTACAATTCAATATCCAAAATCGCATTGTCGTAATCTGCCTTGAATTTCACCAACTGCCCAAGGATGCGATGCGCTAAATCTTCCCTTCTTAATTGCAATGAATTTTGAGTTAGCAGCTCTTCCTTGTCTTTTGCTTTATACTTTTTTCTATACAGCGGCACACTGATCATCACCTTTGGGACAAAAACATCTCTGCCATTGTACTGTGGGTCCATATCCGTTCTTTCAGACACAAGAGCATAATCGATTCCTATTCCAATCTGTGGATTTCCCATTTTCTGATTCACCAACTGACGATTGATTGAGGCTTCGATCTCCTGATCCAACTTTACGAGTAGTGGGTAATTCTCAGTAACTTTTATCCTGATTTTTTCCAGATCAAAAGACACGAATGGGTACTGCTCATTCAGAATTGGTTCTATCTTCGTTTCTAAGGGTTGGTAGGTGATTGTATTCATACCCACATGTACCTTTTTCTTGAATAATGTTAGCTTTTGTACTTTTTGATGAAGCTCGTCTATTTTTAGTTGAACTCTCAGCACATTCGCCATCGAATTTGACCCACCTTCTACCTTGGAGAGCGAGACACTTTTAAGCATTTCAAACTGACCAATGATCTCCTTAATTATCGTATCCTTCTCATGTAAGAACTGTAAAGTATAATATGAATTTTTAATCTGATTAAAAAGATCTAACCGAATTGCAGCTATACGCTCAAATTTTGCTTTTGACATCGTAATAACCGCATCTTCTTTTGCTTTCAGGGTTCCAAACCAGGGGAACATCTGACTTGCACTTACCATCATCACCTGAGGCCCTAGTCTGGTTTCTGGCCGCAGAACAGGTACTCCAGCACCAAACAAAGGGTTTGGCAATTGGCTTACCTGATCAACTTTTAGCAGTTCAGCTTCATATTCTAGCTGTAAGGCTTTCAATTCGCGATTATTTTCAACGGCAAGTTGAAGTATTGACTCCAATGATTGAGCATTGATGTGGCCTACTGATAGGACAAACCATAAACTGAAAATGACAATTTTTTCTAATTTCATTACTCTATTTTTAGTGAATTATCCTCACTCGTGCCTTCATCCAATTGCATCCTTTTATTCTTAAAAATGGTCCATTTAAATGCGGATTCCTTCCATAAACAATACAGTACAGGCACCGTGAACATGGTTACAATGTTCAGCACCATTCCACCAAATGATGGGATTGCCATTGGAAGCATTATATCTGCTCCTTTACCTGTTGAAGAAAGGACAGGAAGAAGTGCGAGAATTGTTGTGGCCGTGGTCATCATGGCTGGCTTCACTCTTCTTAATCCACCCTCGACAACCGCATTGCGTATTCCATCAATTGATTTGGGTTCATTCTTTTTGAAACTGTCCTTTAAGAACGTCGCAACGAGCACTCCATCATCAGTGGCAATTCCAAAAAGCGCCAGGAAACCGACCCAAACGGCGACGCTCAGATTTATGGTGTCCATTTGAAAAAGATCCCTCATATTGGCACCAAAGAAATCGAAATTCATGAACCACCCTTGTCCATAAAGCCAAATCATAATGAATCCTCCAGAAAAAGCCACGAATACTCCAGAAAACACAAAGAATGAGGTCATCACTGATTTGAAGTGAAAATATAGGATTAGAAAGATGAGAATCAAAGCGATTGGCAGAACGATGGACAATCTCTTGTTGGCGCGCAGTTGTTGTTCATAATTCCCTGCAAATCTGTACGTGATTCCTGCGGGTACAATCAACTTGCCATCTTTGATTTTGGAGTCAAGAAATGCTTGAGCATCATTTACTATATCAACCTCAGAAAAGCCATCTTCTTTATCAAAAAGCACATATCCTATCAAAAAGCCATCCTCGCTTTTTATCGATTGGGG
>JBLHON010000270.1:0-5334 GCA_047621865.1 Crocinitomicaceae bacterium
ATAATGCTCTAAGTGCATTAAATCCTCCCATTCCCATCTCATTCACACATGCCTCAGATCCACCAGTCACAATCGCATCTGCTTTTGCAAGTCGAATGTAATTAAAGGCATCAATGATCGCATTTGTTGAAGATGCACATGCAGAGACAGTCACATAATTTGGTCCACGAAGATTATATTTAATGGAAATGTGACCCGCTGCAATATCTGCAATCATCTTGGGGATAAAGAAAGGGTTCATTTTTGGCGTACCATCTCCAGTAAAGTAGTTTTTTGCTTCTTCCTGGAAAGTTTGTAGTCCGCCTATACCAGATCCCCAAATAACACCGATTCGATCGTGATTGGGATTGGCTTCCATCAGACCCGAATCTGCCATGGCCTCGGTAGCCGCGACCATAGCATATTGGGAAAATGGATCTAATTTTCTTGCTTCTTTTCTGTCGAAATGATCTAGGGCATTATAGCCTTTGACCTCACAAGCGAATCTTGTTTTAAATGACGATGCATCATATCGAGTTACGGGAGCAGCTCCACTCTTACCATTCATCAGCCCTTCCCAATACTCAGAAACATTATTTCCTATTGGTGTCAGGGCACCTAGTCCAGTGACTACTACTCTCTTCAATTCCATGCTCGAACGTTTCGTTCAGATTCGTCTATCTAATGTATGTTGCTTACTTAGCGTTTTCTTCAATGTAAGTGACCGCGTCGCCAACAGTTTGAATGTTCTCAGCTTGATCATCTGGAATTGCAATGTTGAATTCTTTTTCGAACTCCATGATCAATTCTACTGTGTCTAAAGAATCGGCTCCAAGGTCGTTCGTGAAGCTAGCTTCTTGTGTAACTTCGCTTTCTTCAACACCTAACTTATCTACGATTATTGAGACTACTTTTGATTTGATGTCAGACATTACTTGTTTTTTTAAGGGTTAATTCAGCCGCAAAGAAAACCACAAAGAACCAGAAAACAAAATTATTAGTCATAATATTCAATGACCTCGTCTTTTCCTTTCCTCAGCAAATCGGGGACTTTGGCCTGATCTGTTGGATAGCCAACTGGTAATAATAAGAACGGGCGCTCGTTTTCTGGTCGTTCAAGGGCTTTTGCAATAAAGTTCATTGGACTTGGAGTATGTGTCAAAGTGACTAGTCCAGCATTGTGAATTGCCATTAATAAAAATCCTGAAGCAATACCAACAGACTCGGATACATAGTAATTGTTCCTTTTCGATTTATTCTCCCCAAATTCGTATGCGCGCTTCATCACTACAACAATCCAAGGTGCAATATCAATAAATTCTTTCTGCCAATCTGTTCCCAATGGTGCTAGGTCTTCCAACCATTCATCACTCATTCGGCCATCATAAGAACGTTTCTCCTCCTCTTCAGCCAATGCTCGCAAGCGCGATTTCAAAGCTGAATTTGAGATCAAACAGAAGGTCCACGGCTGTTTATGTGCCCCTGATGGTGCTGTTGAAGCTGTCATCAGTATGTTTTCCATTACTTCTTTGGCGACAGGCTTTGAAGAAAAGTCTCTCACTGAACGACGTTCATCTGCCCAATTGAAAAAATCTTCTGATCGTTGAAGCATCTCTTCTTCAGAGTAGCTCTCCCTCGAAAAGGGTATAAACGGGTATTCTTTGACTGCCATTGGGTGTGTTATAGATTCACGTAAATATACAAAAGACTCCAAGAAAAGATTTTCTTGTGATTGAGGCCCTAGAAGTACATAATTACATCTATATTGTAGCTAACTTAATATGAAAATAATCACTATGAAAAAACATGTTCTCGGGACAATCATGTCCTTTTGCATCCTAATTGGGGCTCAGCAAATTCACGCACAAACAACCTTAACTGTAGACAATGCAACCTCCTGCGAGTACGAGTTATTAATTATTCTTTCCGCCACTGCCTCACCATGTACTGGATTGCAGCCATCTGAAAAGATAAACACGTTTATACCTACAACTGGAACAACAGTATCAATTCCTGCAGGCAGAACAATTCAGCGACTAAAAGTAATCGGATGTTGTGGATCCAGTAGTGGTAACACAGTTGTTAGCTACAATTGCAGTCCTGCCTCTGTAACGGGCAATACAGAGTGCTATGCGGATCCTGTTACCGTAAATATGATTAGCAATACATTAGTGGAAATAAGTATCTAATTTATTGGTGATCATCTTGCAGGATCGAGCGATCATTCGTTCGATCCTATTTTTTTGTAAGATTCTCAATCAGTCGTGATGTAAATTCTGGTAAGACTATATACCTTTGTCCCATGACACGAACACAGATTGCCATACTAGCATCAGGTACTGGGAGTAACGCCCTAAATTTGATTCGTTATTTTTCTCATCATCGTCACTTGGAAGTTGCTTTCGTGTTGAGTAATAAAGAAGATGCGCCCGTTTTGGCGGCTGCAGAGGAGCTTGGCGTCCCTGTTTATCACCAGTCAAATGCACAGGTGTCTGATGGTGAGCTTCTTAAGCGTTTTTGTGCTGATCGCGATGTAAATTGGATTGTCCTAGCCGGATATTTACGTAAAATACCCGTTGAACTAATTCGTGCTTATCCTGAAAAAATCATCAATTTGCATCCTTCAATCTTGCCAAACTATGGAGGAAAGGGAATGTATGGAGCAAATGTTCATAAAGCAGTACTTGCTGCCAAGGAAACCCAATCTGGGATTTCAATTCACTTTGTTAACGAAGAGTTCGATAAGGGTCGAATGATCGCACAATTTTATTGCCCTCTAGATGAAAAGGATGATGTTTCCTCGTTATCTGCGAAAATCAGCTATCTAGAGCAAAGTTATCTTCCAAAGGTTGTTGAATCGACCATATTAACGTAGTTATGGAGCAATTTTTTACAGGTTTTGATTGGGCTGAAATGTTCAAAGCTACCATGGTACTGTTTGCTGTAATTGATATTGTTGGATCAATTCCGATTATTATCAAGTTAAAGGAGCAATCGGGCACAATTCATTCTGGATGGGCAACAACTGTGTCTTTTGCAATTATGATTGCTTTCCTTCTTTTAGGAGATACTATCCTTGGCCTTTTTGGGGTTGAAGTGGAAGCATTTGCCGTAGCTGGTGCTTTTATTCTCTTTGCAATGGCAATGGAGATGATCTTGGGTATTGAACTCTTTAAAAATGATGGCACCACTGCTAAAACGGCAAGTATTGTTCCATTGGCATTTCCAATTATCGCCGGAGCTGGTGCCATGACGTCCATTATTTCTTTACGTGCTGAATTTGCTGAAATAAACATCTTAATCGCGATCTGTATCAATGCAGTGTTCGTTCTTATTGTCTTAAAATCAACAACATTGATTGAGCGACTTCTTGGGGCAGGTGGAATTGCCATCTTGCAAAAAGTGTTTGGAATTATCTTACTCGCGATCGCGATCAAATTATTCTCTTCCAACCTAAAGGTTTTGCTAAATGATGGTGACCCAGAGGAAATTAAGACAGAAACAACGCTCGATGAACGTGATCCATTCTGGGATTGTGGTGAGTATCGACCTTCAGATGGGAAAAAGAAAAACATGATTCGGCTTAGATCTTATTTAAAGCGTCAACATGATCCTCACGAAAAGAATGGGTACGATTCAGTGATATATTATTTTCCAAGAATGGTGCATAAAGACTCGATCTAAAGCGGCGGCCATCAATTTTTAGAGTCATAAAATTGTCGTAGATTAAACTTTCTGATGTAACCTTCGCCTATCTCGGCTGTCATACTATTAGTACTCATTTAAACTACTGCACTATGAAGTATTCCCTTGCTCTCTTGTTGATTACATTTTTTGCATCATCTGTTGGTGCTCAAACTTTATTGCCGTCTATTGGACAGGCAACTCAACCCTCTGATTCAGATCAAATTTGTTATTTCCCAGTAACCATTGACCCAGATAATTTTTTGTCCGCAGGTCCAGAAGTTGGTGATACCATGCCCGATTTCACACTTTATGACATGGCAGATGTTCCATTTACCTATTCAAATTCGCTCGGTAATGGCAAATACACCTTGCTCATTCAAGGAAGCTATACGTGTCCAGTTTTTAGAAATAAAGTGGCTTCTATAAATAATGTTGTTGCCAATTATGCTCCTTACGTGAGCACGTATGTTGTCTATGGAATGGAGGCACACCCGAACACTCCAGATACAAGTCTCTATTTCGGCAATGTAAATGTTACGCCTCAGAACACTGCTGCGGGAATCTTGTTTTTACAGCCACTAACATATGGTGAGCGTAAGGATATGGTTACTGAGATGAATGCTAATCTTTCGTTGACGGCTCCAGTTTTACTGGATGGTCCTTGTAACGAATTTTTGACCTATTTCGGACCGGCACCAAACAATGCCTTTTTAGTAGATACGAATGGGATTATTGTTGTAAAACATCCTTGGTATGACAAACTTCCACTAAATATGGTGAATGATTTGGATTCAATTCTCACTGGTTTTGTTGGTCCTCCAAATGGAACAAATGGCGATTTTGCCTTTACGTTAGATGCTGATAGTATTGCTTATGGTAATTCAGGGGATGTTCTAACAGTTGGTGGAGAGTTTATAAACAACAGTTTATCTGACGATGTGATTATTGATATTACACGAGCTATTAATGACATGCCAGATCCAAGTTGGACCTCATCTATGTGTATTGATGCATGTCTTCCAACAACAATGGATCAGTATACTTTACATATGCTGCCAAACACAAGTCAACATTTCATCATGTATTTCTTTACGGGTACTGCTGATATTGGACATACAGAGATTGTTTTTGAGAATGCGAATAATCCATTGAATATCATTGTGCAAAATTTCTATGGGAATACAGCTTCAACATCACTGGCAGAAATCCTGGAGACAAATTTCAGTGTCTTTCCGAATCCTGCAAATGAAAAAATTACCGTTCGTAATGAATTGAATGAACTGATCCCAATTGAGATCTATAATTCTATGGGCTCTAGTGTGAAATCGGCAAATGCTGTTGATCAGGACACAGAAATCGACATAAGTGAACTTCAATCGGGACTCTATTATATCCGTGTTGGAAATGCGACAAAAAAATTGACTGTTCAATGATCTGAATCTCTAGACAATGATGAATTAAAAAAGCCAACGTTCTATATAACGTTGGCTTTCTTCTTATGAACTGGTCCTCCGACCAACTTACTCCTACTTTACAATAACTTGCTTTGTTTCTACCCTTCCATCTTTCTCGATAGAAATCAGGTAGGTTCCAGCACCAAACTTTTTAAGATCTACTTGTTTTTCATAGGTTCCAGAAAACTTTCCAAGCTTATCTTTAAAAACAACT
>JBLHON010000271.1:0-5309 GCA_047621865.1 Crocinitomicaceae bacterium
CTATCGTTACGATGAGAATTTATCCACTGAAACTGAATGGTGGTTTACACGATAAGTGCAAATACCAGTAATGGTGAACCGAAAATGATTTCGGTTTTACAGCTATAAAAAAGGGAATGTCTAAATCTGTGAGTATATTTATTCTGTTGTTGTGGAGCGTCTTAAGTTGCTCACAAGATCCACCTAAACAGGTAAAAACGGCCGATGAATTCCAATCGCTGAGCTCACAGCCACTCTATCAAAAATATGGACAGGTTACCTCAGTAAAAGTTGTCCTTGATACAAGAGACGATAAATTGTATTTCGTTTCGTCTTCTCAATATCAATATCATCACGAATTTTGTGAAGATGAATTGGGCTATTCAAAAGCGCTCTCTGAATTCAATACTGAGAACTATTCTGGGGATCAATCGCGCACGTTTCTCTTGGCGAATATCAACTATTATGCAGCAATAAATAAGTATGCCTTAGAGTTAGGTCCATCAGATAGAATGAATAAGAAGCACCTCGAACGACTGTTCCTGGCCGTTAAGGATGATGTGTTTTTTGCTGACAACTTTTATTTGATGATGAATACCGCGCATGTCGTTAGTATGAAATCAACACTCTCAAAATCGATTCCACAGTTGACACCTGAGGATGTTTATGCGAATCAAACCTATCAGCCAATCTCAAAACACACGCAGTTTGGAAGAGTCGTAATTGTTAGAGATTGGAAGAAGCAAGCAAAGGACATTCGACCAACTGATATTTTACTTTTGGAGGATATTCCACCAGTTTTCCCCTTAGTTGCTGGCGTGATCGTGACCCAGTTTCAAACGCCTTTAAGTCATGTTTCTTTGTTGGGCCACAATCGAAAAATTCCCATTTGCGCCTATACAAAACTCTTCGAATCTAAGGATCTGTTGGCATTTGAGGGCAAAGTTGTAGAGTTTAGTGTGGAACAGGATACCTTTTATCTGACACTTTCGAACACGACGTTAACTGGAATCAAGCGAAACAAGAAACCAATTAAATTGAAATGTGATTTATCGCTGGATACCTTAATCGCGGCAGCTTATATTAGAGAAAAACACAGTAAATCCCTTGGAAATAAGGCTGCCAATTTCGGCGAACTAGTAGCCTACGCGAAGAATTTGGATTTCAAAACACCAGAATCAGCATTTGCAATTCCCTTTGCATATTATGATCAACATACGAAACGCGCTGGACTAAGAACAATGCTCACAGCCCTGTTTCAGAAGAATAATTTCAATAGAAGTTCAACTGCAATAGAGCGGGATTTAAAGGCAATTCGAAATAAAATAATGGTCACACCAGTGGATTCAAAGCTCATCGCGGAAGTGGAGGCAATGATTATTCGTCTAGGTGATTATCGACGTATGCGTTTTAGATCTTCCACAAATGCTGAGGATAGGGAAGGTTTCTCTGGAGCTGGAATCTATACTTCAAAAACGGGTGAGCTAGGGAATCCTAAAAAGCCAATTGATCAAGCGATTAAAAAGGTTTGGGCAAGTTTGTGGTCGTATGGAGCTTTTATGGAACGCGAGGCTTTTAATATAGATCATCGTTTTGTGGCCATGGGAATTCTTGTTCATCGTGGATTTCCAGAAGAAGAAGTGAATGGAGTTGCAATCACCACCAATTTATACAGAGAGAATTATTTGGGCTTCATTGTGAATGCTCAATTGGGCAATGAAAATGTAGTTCAGCCTACGAGTGGCATTGAATGTGATCAATTTATCTGTTATCCAGACGAAACTACTTCCGAGTATGGAAAGAAGGAAGGTGGAATTGATATCATCACGTATTCGAGTCTCAATAAGGGCAAACTTACGATGACAGAGAAAGAAATTCAGAATCTGGCCAATGTTCTCGAGCAAATCAAACGGCGCTATCTGAGAAAACATTATACAGAAAAAACCTATTTCAACTTTGCCTTGGATCTAGAATTTAAGCTTGACAAAGGCTCGCGTCAACTGTATATTAAACAGATGAGACTATTTAATCATTAGTCAACAATCAAATTGAATTTAGTTCATCTCTCAATTCTGATAAGGTGAATGTCGAGAAATCATTTAAGCGAATTGGAGCTTCTTGAACAGTCGTTCTTTCAATGCATAATCCCGCTTTTATTCCATTATTGTAGATAGCAATTAGTTTGATTTCTTGTCCAACTGGTATTCCAGCAAAAGTGAATTGACCATTTTTGTAAGTCGAATGCATGCAATTCTTGATATCTGTAAATACAAGTTGTACGGAAGTATTTAACGGGTCTGCAACCTTAACCACATAGTCCACCTTTGGAACATTTTTCTTGTAGAATCGATCGCAATTTATCCATCCAAAGCCTGTTGCAGAAAGGGTGTAGAATTTCAAGTCTTCAGTATCTATTACTTCTACAACTTCGTTCTCATAAGCCTTATATTGCTCATTTAGATCGTCTAGCAAGTATTCAGCAGAATAGGTGGTTCCTTTCTTTCGCGCGAAACAAAGATGATGGAAATTCTGAACTTTCGAGCTGTTTAATTCCTCTAAATCCACTGGTGGTAACTCATTGAAGAAGTTTGCAATTAATTGATCATAGTCTCGACTAGCTCCATCGATCACTTTAAATCTGCTTAGCTTGCCTTTATTATCAAATGTCAGATCATAGATTGGCGTATAATGTTTCATATAGAAATCGTGAATCATCTCTTTAGGCGCGACAAAATTATCATTGAAATATGACATAGCAGTTGCATTGGTGTCTGCTAATTTTAAGGTTGTCATTGTTTGTCCGGTTGGAACATAAATTCCTCTTCGCATGGAACATTCAATACTTGGTTCTATCTTTTTAGTTTTGGTTATCGTTCTGGCGTCATTCGTAATGCCTTGTGGTGAACCTATAAAGGCATTAGATGGAGCTCTACCAAGTGCTGAATAACTGGATTGACCAAATGCAGGTGCTGCAGGAGCCAATGTCCAATCAATAATTCCGTCAACTGGATCATTGCCGTAGAATAAGGTCATGTCTTTTTTGTCTTCTCCGTTTTTTGGGATTTGAATTTCATAACCCGAGCCCTCTTTTATCAGTACCTCTTTTCCATCAGATGTAGCCGTGAGATGCACCATTCCTCCAGTTTCTAAGAGTTCATCGCCAGCTCTTGTCGAAAGCCCTTCAGCAATAAATTCAGACAAATCATAACATTCTTTGACGCTCAGATCGACTCTTCCTGATACGGCAGATCCATCTGTGAATACCAAACTATTTGACTTCAGAATAATTTTCGTTCCTCTGGCACAAGTGATTTCAGTGTCCTCTTTCGCATCGAACGAGAATACTTGAGTCTCAGCTTGCAGAAAATTGTAAACTTCAGATAGATTGGCGCGTGCTCCCTTGCTGAAGTTATGGCGAACGTGTTTGGATTGATCAGTATATGCGACTAGATTCTTTTGCTCAGATTGATTAGCTGGAGTAGCTTGACTATCTTTCTCTTCTTGAGTAAAAGTGGATACACTTGTTTCGTTTTCTGAACAGCCAAGTAGAATTGAACTGAAAAGAATGAATGGTAATAGTTTCATAGCTCTCATATAAGTAGATGTCGGAACTTTCAAAAAGTAACAAGATTCGTACCAATGATGAAGTGAAGAAACGTTAAGCTTAGCTGAGAAATCCTAAAAAGAACAGATGAGATTTCGTAGAGCTCTTAATTCGTGTATAAATGAGAATTGCAAAGAGGCATTTCCCAAAAATAATTTTGTAGTTATAAAATATAAGGCATAAAAAAAGGAAGCCGAAACTTCCTTTCAATAATTACTTCAACATGACTATGCTGGAGTACATGCTTTAAGTGGAATAAGAGATGACAAATCATCACAAGCATCAGTTGCATCTGAACCTTTGTTTGTTTCTGTTGTTACAGTAAGCGTTGAATCAACACAAGTACATGTGTATTCTTTTTTACAAGAAGACAATGCTACAACTCCTAATACTGCAAAAGCAGCGATTCCAATAACTTTTTTCATAATTGTATAGTTTAGATAGATATATTCTTCGCAATTTCGAAAAAAAATCGATGAATCACGAACAAATAACTAATTTTTAACATAATTATTTTGATGATTGGAGATAGAATTTCCCTTTTCGAAAGAAATCTGTTTCGAATTTAATAAGCGTAAATGAAATGCGTGGTTGTTTTAAAAATAGTAAGCGAGATCAACGTTGAAGTGTAAGTTAATGACAACCAGTTGTATAGTCGGAGAGTAACTACTCTCCGAAATCAAAATCTTCATTTTTCTCAAGGATATCCCAGGTATGATCTGCTAAGAGTTGAATCGTGGCAACGAAGTCAAAACTTTTCTTTGATCGTCCCCATTGATCTGGTGCAATAAGAGACAATATATACGATTTATCCTCTTTCACGTACAAATGATAGATATGATTGATGATTGGTTCGAAACGCATCTCAGCTCCATAAATCACTTCAGAAATAAGCTTGCGATCATTCAACTGCTTCACTTGATTTGCCAACAATTGCATTTGCTCGCGAATCTGATTCAGTTGCATATCTGTTTGATGATCCATTGCAGAGATTGCTCGACCCTTCAGTTTGCCTTGATCTTCTGCTTTCACAACTGCCGACCCCACATGATGTCCATACTCCAATGTACTCGGAGTTTCCGTGATTTTATCCTTGTCAATTGGGTTTACAAACTCTTTCGCCATAGTGCAAATTTACGAATTATCCCTTTTACCGAATTGAGTTAATTCTCTTTTGATCTACTAGTTCAAGTAATGGTCGATTGTACCCAAGATTGAATCTTTTCCAAAACGATCTCTCCTTGCTCTAAATGTGGATGATGATTGCACTCGGGAATGAGGTGAGAAATGACATTCGAATTTACCTCTTCAATTAACTCAAGTTGGCGCAGGGTACCATATTGATCATCTGCACCTTGTAAAAGTAACGTTGGAATTGATCCACCAACTTCTTTTGAAATGTTCCAATCCTTAAATAGAGGTGAGCGCCAAATGTCTGCCCAAGCAAAGAATAAGGCAGGTGTGTTTTCACCATGGTATTTTTTCAAACCTTCCAGTTTGCCTTGCTCGTAAGCGATTACAGTTTCATGAACGCCCTTGATGGTCTCTGGTTCGTTAATTACATGAGCTGCCATGCTGACGATACCAATAATTCGATCAGGATATTTGTGCGCGTAGAGCATCGCGATTGTTCCACCATCAGAATGTCCGACTAAAATAATTTTTTGATCCTCAGTAAATGTGTGTGAAATGAATTGAGGCAATTCAATGAGCGCATGGTCATGCA
>JBLHON010000272.1:0-5267 GCA_047621865.1 Crocinitomicaceae bacterium
TTTAATTTCAAACGCTCCTAGAAATGAGAAGGCGAAAACCATGAAGATTGCAAAGAAGGTCATGTTCATCCACACGTTCGTGGACAGTTCGTAAACTGTTGCAGGACTGCCAGAAGCGAGGGTTATTAACAGACCAAGGGCAACATAAATTACAACAATCGAAACCCCATAAATAAGCGCATTCATGATTCCTTTAGCTCTTGTTTTAGATTGTTTCGTAAAGAACGATACAGTCATTGGGATCATTGGGAAGACACATGGAGTGAGCAGTGCTACAAATCCCCATCCAATCCCTTCAAAGAAGAGACTCCATAAGCTTCTGGTTTCTACTGGCTCCTTATCTACTGGGTCAGCTGGTGAAGTGCCATTACTCTTAGTTGAGCCATCCTTAGCCTCAGCTTTGGTCCACTCAGGTAGACCAGTTTTATGTGTCACTGAAAGTGTAGTGAGCAGGCCTTGAATTTCAGAATCCTCTGTATATTCAGTTTGATATTTTTGTTCAATTAAGGTCAAAGCATCTGTGAAATCCTTCTTAGTTTCCACGAGCTCAAGCATTGCTTTCACCTCATTATTCATTGATTTCGCTTGGATTGCAGATGCAGATCCAACGGAACAAACTAGCGCAATAGCTAGGACTAGAATTCGTTGACTAATTTTCATACTTTCCTCCTAATTCAAGATATGCTTTGTAAAATTTCGCGCTATTTCCTTCTGGAACGCGAACCCATTCATTCAGATGCTCAACATAGAGATTCCCATCTTTATCAACTGCATGATCTGTCTTAATAGTCAATTTTTCACCATCAGCTTCTGCTACATCTTCTCCTCCAGGCGAGTATCCAGAGATTCTCAACTTCACCTCTTCTTCAGGTGGAAAAATGCAGCCATTTTCATCACAAATTTGGAAGACAGCTCCAAACTCTATGTTAAATGATTTATCCGTTAAGACTTCAATTTTCTGCTTAAATGCAATCGTCCCTTCAAAGTAGAGCGAAACTCCCAAATCATCTATGTGCTCATGAGCCTTTTTCCCATCTTGCAATTTTCCAACAAGCTTGTAATTAGCTGAAGAAGGAATAAAATTGAACGCAGTAGGATACCCCGTAAAGTCTGCCTTCATTGGATCATGGTTCACAGAAAAGATGTGCCATCCATTAATTAATTTAGCAGTGCCAACAATATACGCGTGGTTAGCGTCAATTTTCTGAACTTTAAATGTCCATGTTAACTTGTCTCTCCAGCTCCCTTGTGCATTGGCGTTGGATGTAAACATTATGGAAGTTACAACCAAGGCGAAACACATGATTAGGTTTCTTCTCATCTTATTTTTCTATACTAATCGTGAATAATTTATCTTCTGGTGGCAGGCACATTTCATCGTTGCAGGCCATAAATACAATTGTTCCTTTTACATCCCCTGATTTCTTCACTTTAATTTTTTGAATGAACAGAGCTTCTTCCGAGAAGAATGCCAGCTCACCTTCAAAATTTGGATCATATTTAACAATGGGATTGGGCTCAGTGGTTTTACCGACAGTTTTATATGCGTCGTTTTGATCAAAGGTAAATGAAGTTGGAACTGGTCCTATTCCGTCGTCAATGTGTTGACTATATAGGTGCCACCCATCTGCCATCTCTGCTTTAAGATGAATTTCATTGGCAACATCATCATACGTGTATGTCCACTCCACTTTTTCTTGCGAAAATGCAGAATTTGAGAGGATAACAATAAAAAGGACAATGATTCTTTGGAACATCTTTTTTAATTCTATTCCAAAACTACAAATAAGGATGAGACTCACCACCTATCAAATCGAAATATCCTTGAAATCCCAAAATGGACTTTAAAGGCATTTTTAATAGTATGCTCGTAAATAGTACGATCTAAGATTTGATTTCTACGATCCGTTGGATAGGTAACCAGACGCCTCCCTTCAGGCAAATATATTTACTGCCATAGGCCCAGACTGTGGTATCCACACGCTTTGGTCCATTATCGTCTTCAAAAATAATAGACACTTTAGTATGATATGCATTCCCTAATCGGGTTGCATTTCGAATTTGGTCTGTTAATTCAGGATGTTGTTTTACAGAGTTTTTTACATGAAATGATAGTGATCCAATCACTTCTTTTTCAACAACTTCTGGCTTAAGTGCTGCGTTCATATCAATGGCGTTTAGAAGTATAATGTAGGCAAAAATTAATAGTATTCCAAATTACATCAATTTTTAAGCTCTTTTTCGGCGCGTTAGAGTTTTGCTTCTAGGATTGGCAGAAAGGGAATTCTCGCCTGTGCAGTGATTCTTTGATCAGAATGCATTCCAGCTTCATGCATGTATTTACCCGTTATCGCGATCATAGCAGCATTATCTGTACAATACTCAAACCGAGGAACATGCGTCTTCCAACCCCGCTTCTCACCTTCTGTCTTCAACCTTGATCGCAATTCACTATTTGCAGAAACACCACCTGCTAATGCAATCTCTTTGATTCCTAAGGCTTCAGCTGCTGCAATTAGCTTAACAAATAGAACATCAATAATGGCGCGTTGCACGGATGCACATAAATCATCACGATTTTCAGCGATGAATGTTGGATTTAAGCGCTCTTGTTTTTGTAAGAAATAAAGAACTGACGTTTTTAATCCACTAAAACTATAATTGTAATCGTCTAATCTTGGTCTAGCAAATGAAAATGCAGTAGGATTACCTGTTTTTGCATGTTTATCAATTAATGGTCCACCAGGGTATGGAAAGCCAAGCAATTTCGCGGTTTTATCAAATGCCTCACCTGCTGCATCATCTATTGTAGTGCCAATAACACGCATGTCCAAATAATCTTTTACAAGAATGATTTGCGTATGCCCTCCAGACACAGTTAAGCACAAAAACGGGAAATTAGGTTTGACTCGCTCAGGATCATCAATAAAATGAGCAAGCACATGTCCATACATATGATTAACATCAATCAATGGAATTTTAAGTGCAAGTGCAAGTGCTTTAGCAAAAGAAGTTCCAACGACAAGTGATCCTAGCAATCCAGGACCTTTGGTAAAAGCAATTGCATCAATGTCCGAAATTTCAATACCAGCTTGCTCTATGGCTTCATGTACAACGGGCACAATATTTTGTAAATGCGCTCGACTTGCCAATTCAGGTACAACTCCACCAAAATCCTTATGAACGTCTTGCCCTGCAATTAAATTGGACAAAATTGCGTTATTCTTTAGGATCGCGGCCGAGGTATCGTCACAAGACGACTCAATGCCTAGTATTATCTTCTCTTTTTGGCGCACAATCCGTATTATTGCAATAAGCATGGCAAAATTACTTAAAATATCGGGACGAACACTTGGGATTATCCTCGAGTGGCTCTTGATTAGTATCATTGCCTTCGCTTTTGCGATCCGGACTTCACCCGTTCAAACATTCCTCGCGCAGAAAGCTGCAAGTTACCTTTCGAAGGAGTTGAATACAACAGTAAAGATCGATCGAGTTTCCATCATCTTTTTTGATGAGGTTGCTTTAGATGGTGTGCTAATTCTGGATGAAGCCAAGGATACATTATTGTCCGTTGAAACATTATTCGCGACACTTGATGAAATGCGTCTTTCCGATAACTATTTCAAGATTGGAAAAGTGAGGTTGGACGATGGGTACGTGCATCTTAAGAAAGACACTACAGGCCGATTAAATCTGGCCTTTATACAAGAGTACTTCGCGTCCACGAAGAAGAAGGAAAAGAAGAATATTGAGTTTGCAATTACAACAGTTTCTCTCAATGATACACGCTTCATTTATGACGACGCTAAACATCCAAATAAAACCTTTGGGTTTGATCATTTCCACATTGACGCGAAGGACATTAACGGGGTAATCGATAAAATATCGATCGTAAACAAGGATATTAAGGCAACGATAACCGAGCTAACAGCAAGTGAGAAATCAGGTTTAGAACTAGAGAGCCTCACAGCTAATGCAGAAATGAGTGGAAGTGGCGTTTTACTGTCAGACCTCAATCTTAAAACATCAAAGTCCAAAATTGTTTCACCAAAATTCAATTTGCTCACGAATCACTACTCTGATTTTTATAAATTCTTAGACAGCGTCACTTTTGATGTCAAGATCAATGACAGTCGCATTTCTATGGAGGATGTTGCGCTCTTTGGAACTTCACTGGAGGGGATGAATGAAATAATTCGCTTCAGAACAGACATTTCAAAGACAATTAATAATCTGAAGCTAAGCAATCTAGACCTTCGTATCCGGAAGAAAACGCACCTAAAAGGAACTTTTAATGTACCTGATTTCAATAATCTTAAAAGCACGTTTATTCATGAAACTTTGGACTATGCCTACGTTGACATTACCGAATTAAAGCAAATAAAACTTCCAAAGAGTTCGAGTCAAGATTACCTCACAATGGACGTTCGCGTTGATCGTTTGAGCTATTTCGAGGCGATGAAAGTTAGCATAACAGGATTTTATTCACAGTTTGTTTTGGATTCAGATTACATGCGCACTGCATTAGGTGGAGTCCGAATGGACAATGGGATAAGGTTTACGCAGAATGAGCGAAATAATTCCTTCTTCTTTTCTAAATCTACGGGGAATGATAGGGGGCTCAAAGTTGAACATTTCCAACTCGGTAAATTCTTGAATAATGGAGTTGTTGGTGAAGTTGACGGAACATTCCTCCTTGCTGGTGAGGCCTTCTCCCCCTCCAAAATAATTTTCAACGAGATTAGCGGAGATGTAAATCGCTTTGATCTGATGGATTATTCTTATTCGAATATTTCAATTGCTAATGGTACATTTAAAAACAATGTTTTCAAAAGCGATATAAACATCAATGATCCAAATCTTAAACTTAAATATGTAGGTGTAATCGATCTGAATGGTGATCAAAAAATGACCTTTACTACGGCAATAGAAAAAGCTATATTGAATAAACTAGGATTTGTTAGCACTGAGTCATCATTGACGACAGAAGTGGATGTTAATATTACTGGAAACAACTTAGATAGTTATGCTGGAACTGTAGTGGTTGATGGCTTCTCCTACTTGGAAAACGGCAAAGAAATTGCCGTTCCTAAATTAGAACTTCGAATGGATCGTGGGGAGTTAAAGGATGACTTCCAGCTGAAAAGTAATATCGCGGAAGTACTTGTCTCTGGCAAGGTAGATTTCACGCATTTATGGACGGATGTTAAGCAACAGATAAATCGCGTTTTTCCTGTTCTCTATGCCGCGGATGTTCACGACGA
>JBLHON010000273.1:0-5257 GCA_047621865.1 Crocinitomicaceae bacterium
ACATAGATCTCATCAAAGGCTCTTTTATCACCTTTGGAGACTGCGATCATCAGATCTTCGTCAGATAACGATTTATATTGAGGTCGAATCAATCGCATTTAGTACGATGCTTTCACTTTTTGCACTTGTTCATATTTTTTACACTGCACTCCTACTTTATCACTCGCCTCGTCAACATCCTTCTGCTTTTCTTCCTCTCCCCGTTGGTTGTACACCTTCCTTAAATGCAGGAGCATGGGCAGATAATTAGCGGAAAGTTGTTTCCCTTTCTCATCTACTGGATCGTAAATTACTTTCTTGGTGAATTCTTCGTTCCATAAGTAGTCATTCTTGTAGAAGTTGTCGTATTTATCTTCATGATACTCAAAAACCAGACCAACTACAAAAAGCTTACTCTGCAAAGGTTTGAAGTACTCTTTTGGAGTCGTAAGTGAGATGCTTACATTCTTATCTAAATTGAGCGTGCAGAATTCAGCTAAATAATCAACATCTATCACTGTAGACTCTGGTATCTTATAACCATTCTCTACAAGAGTGTTACGATAATGTTCACTCTGCATAAAATCGAGCGAGACCAAAGTCACATCTTGGCGAATTTCATTCTTTTGCTGTGTATAATAGACACCATAGCTATCATCAAAACCATGAGTGACCAACATTCCATTTACTGCCACTGAGCGCAATACATCCTCAGCATAGTGGATCACATTTTCGGTCAATCGTTCTGAAGACCTCAATTTATCCATGTAAATCAACGCACTATCGCTTTTTTCGTTGATCATATAATAACCCGCCATCTGAACGTGTACGTCTGCATTATCAGGTCGAGATTTCTCAGCTTCTTCAAGATTATTAAAGAGCGAAACATCATAGTTCCCAGCCGCATATTTAAAATAGTTGTGTTCGAATGAGCTTGGCGCATTTGTTTCAAAATAGTCCACGGCTTCGTCCATTTGTATCTGCTGTTCTACAGAAGGTGAACGCTGCATACGTTGTGTATTGGCTCTCTCATTTGTAATTGTAAACGTGTATGCACTAGATTTGTACGCTTCTGCAGCCATAGTGGCACCAACTGTTACATCAGGTTCTGGAGATTCCACTGCACTTTCGAAGTCACTTCTAGAAGCATCATAACCTGGTGTTGGTACATCCTTTAATTCTTCACTTTCTTTCAACTCAAGAACTCCAGGAGCTTTAGGCGAAACTTCTATCGTTTCAAACCTTGACGCAGGTTTTGATTCCAATTTCTTCTTCTCGTCAAGACGACCTTTTTTATCTTTCCCCGATTGAATCTTGTATGGTTTTACAAGCGTTGCGACAGAATCCTGATCTGCCTCTTCGACAGGAGCCGCCTCTATAGAGTTTTCATTCAGATTGAAATTATTGGAAACATTAACACGATTGTTCACTTCACCACCATTGGTCACTTCTTGCGCAAGAAGGCCACCGTTTAGAAACAAAATAATACATATAGTTAGAATGCGCATAACATCACAATTTACCTTCTTATACATTCATTGATTCAAAAGGTTCAATGAAGTTACCTTTTTATTTAGGGAGTTGCTAATTGGAGGATTCTCCTGCGAAAAGAAATTTGTTGGGAGAGATTAAATTTGTCTTCACTGCATACATCACAATACCTGCTGTATTTCTAACACCTAATTTTCCCATGATGTTTTTGCGATGTGTATTGATTGTATGACCACTCAAGAACAATTTATCTGCAATAATACCATTCGTGTTGCCCTCAGCAATCAAAACAATAATTTCAGTTTCTCTTTCAGATAGGATTACTGGTTCACAAGAAAAAGCATCAAAATCGATGTCATTCACATCAAGATTTGCCTCCTGAATTGTCTCCAAAATCTGACCACAGAAGAACTTATTACCCTTCCCTGTTTCGCGTACAGCATCAATAATTTCAGGCAATGAACAATCTTTCTTCACGTAACTCATTACACCCGAGCGCAAAGCATGCACCAATGTATGTGCAGATTGTTCAGGAGTAATGGCGAGTACTTTAACTCGTTTATGCTTACTCAAGAGTTTTGGAAGAACGTCAATTGTAAAACCAGATGAAGTATAATCAATGACGACAACGTCTGTACCAAAATTAGCTACAATTTCTAAAAGCTCCTTGCTAGTCCTTACTTCGCCAACAATTTCTGTATCGATTTCATTGCTCAGGGCAGATCGAATTCCGAGTCGGACAAGTTCGTTACTATCAGCGAGAATCACTTTCATTATTTAGAATAACTTTAGATAAGCAAATATACGCATATTTAATGCACTCATTCTCACTGAATGCATCAAACATTTCTACAGTAAATAGTGCATAACTTTTTATCACGCTAATCTTAAAGTATCAGTGCAATAATTGATTAATAAAACTGTTATTACTCGGTGAAAACTTACTCAATCGCTCTACTTGCACTCTTGTTCCTTAGCGAGCCTGAATCTGCCCAAAGTCAAATATGGCAATCTATGCCTGATTATCCATCAACTGCTAGAGATGATGGAGCTCGATTTATAGTGAATAATGTTGCGTATTGCGGCACTGGACTAACCCCATGGTGGACAGAATTGGGCGACTTTTACGCCTATGACATGAGCAGTGATGCATGGACAAGTATAGAATCAATTCCTGTTGGAGAAGAACGTCAATATGCTTGTGGATTTTCGTCAGCAACTGTTGGATATATCTTTGGTGGTTACAGTGGAGGGAATTTCTTGAATGATCTTTGGAAATATGATCCTAGTACAGATTCTTGGAGTGAACAAACACCTCTTCCTGCAGATGGCAGAAGTGGAGCTTCATTTTTCACGATTAATGATACAGCATATATTATTGGCGGCAGAACAAGCACTTTGGACGCAGTGACAGAAATTTGGGCATACTCAATGAGCTCAGATACATGGACTGCAAAAAACGATTTCCCTTATGATTCTTTGTGGAGGGCAGCCGGGACTTCTTACGATCAATATGGGTACTTAATTTTCGGTAGAAGTCCATCAGATGAATACCATAATGAACTCTATAAATATGCTCCTTCGAGTGACTCTTGGACTCAGGTCAGCATATTCCCTGGCCTCGGAAGAACGTACGCATCATTGAGCCCAGTTATGGGAAAACTAATCGTTCTAGGTGGATTAGATTCATTAGTATCTTCTTACAATGACATGTGGCAATTCGATACATTGTCTGGACTTTGGGATCAACTAAGCTCGATTCCAGCTCTTGAAAGACGCGGTGGTTTAGCTTTCTACTCATCCACGGCAATTTACTATACGACAGGAATTGACCTTAATAATACACGACTTACGGAAACATGGAAAAATGAAAATCCTACTGGGAATAATGAAATTGATGAGATATCTCTTCATGTTTTCCCCAATCCTGCTCACGATTTTTTATTCATAGAATCACTTGAGTCGAATTTTTCTATAGATTCTTATTCTGTCCTAGATGGATCTGGTAAGATGGTGCTATATGGTGCTGAGGAAAACCTTAGTTCGATTGATCTAAGAGATATTCAATCAGGTATATACATTCTTGAACTGACAGGAGATCATCGCGTAACCAGAAGGAAAATTATAAAATTCTAGGAATTAAATTGGATGGTTTAGAATCGTAAGATCCAGCCCATTTCATCTTCAATTTTTCCAGACTTCAGATCATTCAGATAATTCTTGATCTTGTTTGAAATTCCGCGTCCTTCAACAGGAGGAAGTTCAAAGAGCTCATCTCTAAAACCAATCTTAGCAATTTGCGCGATCGTTGCGGCTGTACCAGCACCAAAAGCATCTGTTACTTTACCAGCTCTGAGCGCATTTACAATTTCCTCAACCTCCACTTTTCGCTCTTGAACTGGGACTTTCCAATGTTCGGCGATCTCAACTACAGATCTTTTAGTTACTCCACGAAGAATCGTATCCATTTCTTCAGAGGGCGTGACTAAAACTCCATCGATTTCAAAGACGATGTTCATCGTTCCAGATTCTTCAATGTACTTATGCTCCTTAGCGTCTGTCCAGATTAACTGATCAAACCCTTCATTCTGCCCCATTTTTGCGGGATATAAAGAAGCAGCATAATTTCCTGCGGTTTTCGCTCTACCAACACCACCAAGTGCAGCTCGTGTATAATATTCTTCAATTTTCACATTCACTGCCTTAGAATAGTATGCACCAACTGGGCAAGTGAAAATGATAAATTTATAAGTGTCAGAAGGCTTGATGCCAATGAAATCATCTGTTGCAAACATAAAAGGCCGCACATAAAGTGAGTAACCTTCTTTTGCAGGGATCCAATTTCTATCTAGATCGACTGTTTTTTTGATTAAATCTACAAACAGATCTTCAGGAATTGTAGGCATGCACATACGCTCACATGACTCCGTGAATCGTTTAGCATTCATATCAGGACGAAACATTAGCACATCCCCGTCTGCATCTTTGTTAGCTTTCATTCCTTCGAAAACAGATTGACCGTAATGTATTGCAGACGTCGCTGGATGCAACTCAAGTTTAGCGAATGGTTGAATCTCTGGCTGTTGCCATTGACCATCACAATAATCCATTACAAGCATGTGATCAGAGAAAACTTTACCAAACGGGAGATTATCCCAATCGACTTCATTGATTCTTGATTCTGTAACTCGATTGGTTTTTATTGTAAGTTGATCGTTTATCATAGAAATTTTCTGTATGCGAAGGTACGTAGAATCTCTCAGTTATCAAAGAACGGCAACAAGATTGATCCGTTAAATATTTATGTAATTTTGAGGCTCATAAACGATTGATTTTTTGCCAAAAAGTCGCGAAATACTATCCAAATACTGGGGCTTTGAAACCTTCAGACCGCTCCAGGAAGAGATCGTAAATAGTATAATTTACGGTCACGACACGCTTGCTATTCTTCCAACTGGAGGAGGCAAATCGATCTGCTTTCAAGTACCAGGAATGGCGCTTGATGGAATTACACTCGTGATCTCCCCACTTATTGCACTCATGCAGGATCAGGTTGATCAACTCAATTCACGAGGGATTAAGGCACAACTAATCACAAGTACTCTCAGTTATCGTGAAATTGACATTGCCCTGGATAATTGTAGGTTCGGAAATGTAAAATTCCTCTACACGAGCCCAGAACGTCTAAAGAATTCATTGTTTTTGGAGCGATTTAAAGAAATGCAAATTAGTCTCATTGTTGTAGATGAGGCCCATTGTATATCAGAATGGGGACACGATTTCAGAC
>JBLHON010000274.1:0-5221 GCA_047621865.1 Crocinitomicaceae bacterium
TATAGTTCTGGAAAACCAAAAATTACTGTTGCCATGGTGCATGAAAATAATAAGACCATTTTACGCGTTATTGACGAGGGCATAGGAATTAAAAAAGAGCACGTTGGTAAAATATTTGACAAGTTATACCGTATTCCTACTGGCAATGTTCACAATGTGAAAGGATTTGGACTTGGTTTAAGTTATGTTAAAGCTATTGCTGACCTGCATAATTGGACGGTACAGGTAAAGAGTAAGCACGGCATTGGATCAGAATTTATTATTGAAATAATAGACTAGCATGAAAAAGGAAACTACAATACTTCTCGCTGAAGATGATATTAATCTTGGACAATTGCTCCAATCTTTTCTAAAATCAAAGGGGTTTGCTGTAGCTCTCGCTCAAAACGGAAAGATCGCCTTGGAAAAATTTCATGAGGGTTCTTATGACTTCTGCATTTTCGATGTCATGATGCCAGAAATGGATGGATTCTCACTCGCCAAGGAAATTAGGGAGATCGATAAAAAGACGCCTATTCTTTTCCTTACAGCAAAATCGATGAAAGAAGATAAGCTGGAAGGATTTTCATTGGGTGCAGATGATTACCTCACAAAACCATTCGCGATGGAGGAATTAGTTGCTCGAATCAATGCAATTTTAAGGCGAATTGAAGTTCCTGCAGCACAAGAAGATGGAATTCGATTCATTGGGAAGATAAAATATGAACCTGAATTGCGCTTGTTGCATTTAGACGATGCAGTGAAAAAACTTACGACCAAGGAGAATCAATTACTTTCATTGTTGGTTAAAAATCAAAATGACATTCTGGATCGCCATGCAGCACTGCGTGCAATTTGGGGAGATGACAATTATTTCAACGGAAGAAGCATGGATGTCTACATCGCAAAACTGCGCAAAGCATTGAAGGATGATGAGGCAATCGAGATCATGAACATCCATGGAAAGGGCTTCAAACTCATTGTAAAAGAGAACTGAATGAGCTCGATCGAGATGATTCACTTAATATAGTCGTCTACTCCTAAGAATTTTCTATTTTTGCCGTCTCAAACGGTGAAGAATTGGATCAAATATATATTACAGAAGCTTCTGGGATTCCAGACCTATCTCTTCGTGTTCGCGAAATACAAAATTCGCACATTACGTTCTGATTCAAAGGAAAATGACTTTTTTCATTTTCTAAATATGCTGAAAGATGGAGATGGAATTGTTCTCGATATTGGAGCAAATCTTGGCATTATGACCGTGCATCTTGCACAAAAAATGCCCAATTCTATCGTTCATGCCTTTGAGCCAATGCCCGACAATCGTTCAGTTTTTAAGCGAATCATTACGAAATATGGACTGAAAAACGTTCAATTTCACGAAATCGCACTAGGAGAAACTTCTGGGAGCGTAAAAATGATTCTTCCCACCAAGGATGGCGCAAAAATGCAAGGATTGAGTCATGTAAAGCACGAGTCTATCACAGAATGGAATGAAGGTGAAGAATTCGAATCGCCCATTGAAACCCTAGATAATTTATTTTCTGAGGATCGAATTCAAGGAATTAAGATGGACGTTGAGAACTTTGAGTACTACGTTCTGAAGGGTGGAAAGAATATTATCGCGAAATTTCTCCCTGTAATCTATACAGAATTGTGGGACAATGAGAATCGCCAAAAGTGTTTTACATTGCTCTCTGAGATTGGTTATTCTGCATATGTCGTGATCGGAGATCAGCATGTTGCATTTAATCCCGACAAGCATCAGACGCAAAATTTTATCTTTATCGCTAATTAATGCCCTTCTTTTTGCGTTAAGAGCACTACATGCAACGAAAATTTCTTTCTGGACTTGTCATTATGTTGGTTTTGAACCTACTAATCAAACCAGTCGCAATATTTGGTATTGACGCCGAAATTCAAAACCGCGTTGGCAACGAAAATTATGGAATCTATTTCTCACTCTTAAGTTTTTCTTTCCTCTTCAATATATTAATGGATTTTGGGATTAATAATTTCACCACGAAGAGTGTTGCCCAACAGCCAAAAGTAGCCACATCTTATCTGGGTAAAATTCTCGTTTTCCGCTTCGTGCTCTTTGTTTTTTACGCAGTGATTTCCTTCACGATTGCACTCTCTCTTGGCTGGAGAGGAAACGAACTCTACCTGCTTTCCTTCTTGGTGTTTAATCAGTTCTTAGTGACCATGATTGCCTATGCAAGAAGTCATTTTGCTGGATTACTTCAGTTCAAAACGGAAGCATTGCTGAGTATTTTAGATCGTTTTCTCTTAATAGTAATCTGTGGAACACTTCTCTATACTCCACTTTCAGGAGATGGAACTTTTCAAATAGAATGGTTTATTTGGATTCAAACAGTGTGTTATGGGCTCACGTGTGTTGTTGCATTTGCGCTACTCCTCAAAAAAGTTGGTCGCCCAAAACTCTCCTATCGCCCTATATTTTCCTACGCGATTATTCGCAAGAGTGTTCCTTATGCCCTTCTGATCTTATTAATGATGATATACACGCGTGTAGATTCAGTCATGATTGAGCGACTTCATCCATCTGGAAAAGAGGAAGCAGGTTATTATGCACAAGGCTTTAGACTCTTTGATGCACTTTTCGGGTTCGCCATGATATTCTCGACCTTACTCTTCCCTATCTTCTCAAAAATGTTGAAGGCCAAGGAAGATATCAAACCACTTCTTGCTTCTGCCACGAAGCTGCTAATTGGAGGGACATTTGCGCTGGCAATTATTGCTTGCTTCAATAGTGAAATGATATTAGGGTGGATCTACGATCACAATGTACTCGAGAGTGAAAAACCATTTCAATTACTCATGATTGCCTTTGTTGGCATGTGCGCCAATTTAATCTTTGGAACCCTACTTACTGCTGATGGATCTTTGAAGTTTCTAAACATTGTTTCAGCAATTGGAATTCTGCTCAACATTGGGATTAACTCCTATTTAATTCCTGAGTACGGGGCGAATGGGGCAGCCTTTGCAACCCTCATCACGCAATCTTCAGTCTCACTTGCCCAAATCGTTTATTGCGTTTATCGCTATTCACTCGTTCCGTCCATCGTCCAAATTTTTCTATTTGTGGGCTATGTAGGATTCGTTTTCGCAATAAGTTACTTCATTGAAGTTGAAACTGTATGGCTTTTCTTGGCAATTTGTGCAGTAGCATTTATTGGTCTAATTGGTTTCAAATTAATTGATTTAAAGCAGCTTAAAATTGTCTTCACTCAAGTGCCGCAAGAAGAAATTTCTGAGGGATAAAATAAAATGATTTTTTGGCAGTTAATACCTTCGATTAGAAACGTTAACTTCGCGCTACAAAAAACCAGACTATGAGTGAAAACGCCCCTGAATTTCAGAGTGAAAGTCGTAATTTATTGCTTTTTATTTGGCGAAAAAGAAAGATCGTCATCGTCGTCACTTCGATTGCTGTCGTAGCGGCGACAGTCATTTCACTGCTCATGACTCCCATGTTCAAATCAACTGCAATTGTATTTCCTGCAGCAACGAGCACAGTGTCATTCTCAGAACAGAGTCAGGCAAAGGCGGCAGCTGGAGATTTTGGAGAAGAAGAGCAGGCAGAACAGTTATTACAGATCTTGCAATCTGCGCGGATTCGAAATCGTATCGTAAAACAATTTGATCTCTTCAATCACTATGAGATTGGCATGGACGATGCAAATAAGAACTACAAACTCGGTAAAGAATACAGCAGTCACATTCAGTTTACGCGAACGCGTTATGGCTCGATTCGAATTGACGTTTCAGACAGAGATCGAGTGTTGGCGGCAGAGATGGCGAATAAAATCGTGGATTTGATCGATACTGTAAAAAACCAGATGATTAAGGAACGTACGATTCCAGCATTTGAGATCAACCTTCGAAAGCGTAATATGCTCGAAACGGAGAAAAACAAAATTTTAGCTGAATTGGATAGTCTCTCACGAATGGGGGTTGTATCGAGTGAGGTTCGCGCCAACTTGAATGCCGATTATTCAAAAGCACGCTCAGCAGATGACAGAGCCTTTATCAAGAATCAAGTTAATGTCAATCAACTTTATGGCGCTCGCTATGATGGATTGGAGATTCTGCGAGATGAGCGAATTATCAAACTGACAAAATTTGAAGATTCGTACGAACAATCAGAATCAGATGCGAATGCAATGTTCAACCACAAATTCATTGTTGAACCAGCTGTAGTTGCAGATAAGAAAGACAAGCCAAAACGCATGATCGTTGTACTTGTTGCAGCCATGGGAGCATTCTTCTTTATCATCTTTATGTTGCTCGTAAAAGATCGAATTTCTCAATTGAGAAAACTCGGATAATTGCAAGTGATTCGGCAACATAGCCTCGTCCTAATTTCCTGCTTCTTATACGTTGCACTTTCGTGCTATTTAGTATGGATGGATCAGGCATATTTGACGCTTGCACCAGTTGGACTTCTTGCCGTTTACGCAGCCATCTATTATACACAGTGGACGTTTCTTTCCTTAGCGTTTTTAACGCCACTCTCCATAAACATTGAAGAATACACAGAAAGTTTTGGGTTGTTTATTCCAACAGAGCCCATCCTCTTTGGGCTACTCATGTTATTAATTCTTCGACAAATTCAAGGGCGTGCATTTGAACAACACATCTGGAAACATCCAATAATTTGGGCAGTTGGATTCTATCTAATTTGGACATTTGTTACGGCAGTCACAAGTGTATCCCCGATGACATCCTTCAAATTTTTACTCGCAAAACTTTGGTTCGTAGTTCCCATTTTATTCTATGGTCCAACTGTTTTCAAGAAACGTGAACGGATTCGAACATTCATTTGGCTACTGTGTATTGGGATGATTCTAGCCATTTGCTACACACTAGTGATTCATGCGAGTTATAACTTTGGAGAAAAGGAAGGGCATTGGGTGATGTGGCCGTTCTTTAAAGATCATACGATTTATGGAACTGCTGTTGCCTTTGTGACCCCATGTGTTTTCGGGATTTACTTTTCAAAAAAACACGATCCCCTCGTTCAAGTAGTTTTACTCGTGATGATCGTGATCACCCTAACTGGTCTTTATTACTCGTATACGCGTGCAGCCTGGTTAAGTGTGATTGCCTCCCTTTGCGTCCTAGCTGCAATTAAACTCAAGCTAAAGTTTTCATGGATTGCTGGCGGGTTAATTATCATAGGTGGACTTCTTTATTTTTCTTGGGATGCTGTTCA
>JBLHON010000275.1:0-5184 GCA_047621865.1 Crocinitomicaceae bacterium
CGTAATTGTAATAGAGTTCATTCCCTTTATCCAAGTACCATCCAACAAGAGAATCATATTGAAAATGGATGTCTTTCGAGTATTTGGAAACAAGACCAACACCTTTTGCATAGGTCTCATACATTCGCACAGTATCAATTAAGGAATTGAAATTATCTTGTTCAACAACCACAGTTGACTCAAAATTAGTTCCGTTAATGAGTGTGTCTTGGTGAATATTTCGGTAATAACATTCTAATACTGGTTGCATATTATAGGCATTTGCATCCCATAATTTCTGAAGTGTTGGCGCGAAGACCAATTTGATACGTCGTTGATTTTCTTCAATGAGTTCAGCGCGAATTCCGTCAATAATTCCAGTCCAAATATCTTTAAATTCCCAAGCACCAGTGATAGAATCTCTGGTATATCGCCAAAACTCACGAGCTGTTCGGCCTTGATCATCAATATATTCTCCTGCCCAATAAGTTTTCAATTGATACTCTACAGTATCGTGTTGATTTAGAGCATCATCATGGGTGATATCAACTACATCGTATACAACATAACGTCCTTCTTCAAGTCCAAAATAGTCGAAATGGAAGTCAGGATCGGGGTTCTTCTTACATCCAGCTAATAAAATTAGCGCGCAAATAACAAGTAGTACAGAGTAATTTTTCATCGTGTTCATTACTTCTTAGACGAAAATAACGTCAAATTGGTTGTGCTTATTACTTTTCAAAGAGTATTGATTCTCGAAAGATAAGTCTTTTTATTGCTTTAGATGTTGATTATGGGGCAGTTCTCCACAGAGATGTCTATGCAGGGTCAATAAACTATCATGCGGGGATTTTTACTTAATATTCGGGCAAATTGAGAAAACCAATTCTTTGCTCTCTGTCAGTAGGTTGGATGGATTATTCGTTCGGATGAATTCCCAATTCCTTCATTTGACGCATTTTCTCTTTGAGCTGTTTCCCTTCGAGCAGGTGACCATAATAATAGTACTTCTTGCCCGTTTCTTTGCCCTTTTCATCATAGCCATAGCACCAGCCATGCTTCTTGCCATCTTTGTAACGAATTAGATTCATTTTCTTGCCTCCAGGATGGAAAGAGTCCCATTCCCCGATCTTCTTGCCATCTTCATACTTTCCACGCACCTTCATTTTACCAGAATCAAAGTATTCCTGATAATCACCGTGTAATTTCCCTTCTTTGTAACGAGATACAGAAGATGGCCTTTGTGAGCGATCCCCATCCTTGGGTACATAATAAACTACTTTGATTCCATCTAATGAATCCAGTTTAAACGATTCTTTACTGCTCAGCTTACCATTTTTATCCCAATTCACCCAAATGCTATCCTTCATGAGATCTCTATAAATTCCATAGCTCATCAAACCACCTGTTGCGTGGTAATAATACCCTTCAGATCGACCATCCTCATTGTGAATAAGGAGCGCTTTCATTTTACTTGATTTATAGAAATAGGTGAATTTCCCAATAGGTTTATCGTCCTTAAATTCTCCGCGATACATATACACGCGGGTTCCAGGATGAACTTTTTCCCAAGCACCTTGTTTTCTGCCCTGTGCGTCAACTTGATTCACTTGACCAAAGGCGATGGACATCAATAAACTAAATGCTATACTAAGGCTCCACTTCATGATCTAATCTTTTCAAAAATTCTTCCAAACTATTTACTGTAAGATCGGCACTTACATTGATTGGTTCTTCTGTACGAATCCGCACTGTTTTCATACCAATATTCTTGCCAAACAAAATATCCGAATCTGTATCTCCCACCATGATACTGTGTTTATATTCTATTTCGGGAAATTCCATTTTTGCCATTTCTGCCATTTGTGGACCAGGTTTTCGGAGATCATCTTCAGCGTCTTTCAAGTTAGGTGCAAAATAACATTTGTCAATTCTACCTCCTAAAATATGAACTTGATCACACATATAAGTATGGATTTCAAGAACGTTACGCTCGGTCATCAAGCCCTTTCCAACCCCTTGTTGATTGGTCACAACCAACACTCGATTGAAGCGATTAGAAAGTTGTGAAATCGCTTCACGGGCACCTTTGAGGAAGATAAAACTTTCGGGGGACGTGATATATCCGTCCATATTGCGTTCATTGATTACTCCATCTCGATCCAGAAAAAGCGTCCAAGTGCCGTCTATATCCCACTCTTTAGTCAACATTCAATGTCTTTTCGATCAAGTATACATTTCTTGACGATGAGTTGCGACCAATTAGTTCAGCTATAAATCCTGCAAGAAAGAATTGAGATCCAATGATCATTGAAGCAAGAGAAATATAAAATTCTGTTCGATCTGCGATTAATCTTCCCGCCTGATCAAAGAATAGTTTGTCGATTCCTAGAAAGAGTGCAAAGCCAAATCCAACGAAGAAAAGGAGCGTGCCAATTGCACCAAAGAAGTGCATAGGTTTTTTACCAAACTTCCCAGTAAAGGCCACTGTCATTAAATCCAATGGACCATTCAAAAAACGATTCAATCCGAATTTCGTTACGCCATATTTTCGCGCTTGATGTTGAACTACTTTCTCACCAATCTTGGTGAAACCAGCATATTTAGCGAGTGGAGGAATGTAACGATGCATATCACCATATAATTCAATGCTTTTAACAACTACATTCTTATATGCCTTCAATCCACAGTTAAAATCATGCAATTTGATACCCGTGATTCTTCTTGCTGCCCAATTGTAAAGTTTGGTAGGAATTGTTTTGGTAATTGGATCGAAACGTTTCTTTTTCCAGCCCGAAACAACGTCAAAATCATCTTCCATGATCATACGATACATTTCAGGAATTTCATCTGGAGAATCCTGTAGATCTGCATCCATGGTAACAACAACATTGCCAATTACGGCCTCAAATCCTTTTTGAAGTGCTGCTGACTTACCATAATTTCGTTGGAATTTAATTCCTTTGACTTCAGAATTTTTCTCGGCGAGATCTTCTACCACCTTCCAAGAACCATCTCTACTGCCATCATCAATGAAGACTACTTCGAATGAAAACGAATTTTCAAGCATTACTTTTTTAATCCAACTATACAGTTCAGGAAGTGATTCAACCTCATTATAGAGGGGAACAACTATAGAAATATCCACTTTTAAATCCAACGCAATTATTTATTAATTACACAAATATAAACAAACAGATTTGCGCTCGATTAAGAATACGTAGGAAGCGTTATTTTGTTTTAAAAATCTTAACAATTTGACCTGAAACATTCAAGAAATAAAGCCCGGATTCTACCCCATTCAAATCGATCGTTGCGTCTGCTGGAGAAATAATTCCAGTTGCTATAAGTTGACCATTTGCACTCACAACAGAATAGGATTCAGCTTGTTCTAGATTTGCCACCTGGATCAATCCACTCGTAGGATTAGGATACGCAGAGATCTTTGTGATTGCATTCTCCTCTACTCCCACTATTCCTTCATTAATAAAGAACATATCCAGTCCAGCTTCTGTAATATTTATATCTGGATCAAGATCTGAGGTAATGAAGGCAAATTGCATTGTACTTGACAAAGAGACATAATCCAAAATCCGTGCATTAAACGGCTGCCACACTCCAAATGTTGCAGGTTCATTGCCAATAATATCTATTTGTTGTGAGGTGACTCCATTGGATACCATCACACGAAGTGAATCATCTGGAGGATTTGGTCCAAACATTACATAAAACCATCGAACGTAGTTCACATAGGGATCAGTGTAGCCTGAAAGGTCAAGCATTGGCGATCTCAAGACTGTTGTTCCTCCATCTACATCATCTGTATCTGGATTAGGCGTCGTCATGTTACCCGTTACGAATGCATACTCATCACAGTCAGTGGCAGCATCAACATCTGGAGCAGAATTAGAACTGCTTCCATATGGAATTCCACGCTCCCACATTCCAGTTGTGGCAGTTCCACTAGCGACCCATCCAAAATCAAATGCGAAATCATCATAAATTCCAGGATTCAAATGAATCGTGATTGTTCCAGTCGTGTTATCTATCGTTTGCGAGAAGCATTCTGTTATATGTCCCAGATGTCCAACTGTAACGTCATAAATCTCCTGATAAAAGAGCGTCAAGTTTTCCTCACCAATTGCGTTCGTTACTCCTTCGTGTGTTAATAAAGATGCTTTAAGACGAATATCTGCACCAAGAATTGGATTGTTGGTTCCTTGTTCCAAAACAATTACTGTTAAGCTATAAGGAGGGATTGGGTCCAATTGAACATCTTGAATGGTGATGACGTCATTTACCAATGGAATTGTAATCGTTTGTGGGAAGTAGCCAACCTTTGAATAGGTAACATCATAAGAGCCTCCATTTGCAATTCCAGTAGCATAGAATCCTGCAAGATTGCTGTTTTCAACTTGATCGTCTGTGCTTATCTGAATATCTACTTGATCAATTGGCAAGAGTGTTAGCGCATCTGTTACTTCTCCCTCGAGATAAGCTGCTTTGGTGTAAGTTGTTCCAATGACATAGAGCCCTTCTGTCATATCTGTCGCTAAAACATGCCCAGATGGAAGAAAAGGATAGGCTCCCCAGCATCCATTAAAACCAGCTGTTTGTAGTGGATACGTGTCGTAATATCCCACTTCAATCATATTATATGGATAGGTGATATCATGCACCACTACTCCATCAGAGTAATGACTGGTAACTAGATAATCCCCGAGAACATGTGCATTGTGAGGAATAACTCCTGCTCCAGGAGAACTTTGGATGCGATCTACTTCAATGATATTCAATGGATCAGAAACATCGTAAGCGGCAATGTAGGAGAATGGTAATTCGTCTGTTGTGAAGACAAATTGTCCATCATCAGTAGCCCAAACGTTGTGCGCGAAGTTATTTGGAGTTGTTTTCGTTCCCAATAGAATTGGATTTGCTCGATCTGTTATATCAACAACACTTATGAGTCCTTCACTTATATGAGCGAGGTACATTGTATTTTCGAGTACGAAACCATCGTGCACATACCAATCGTCGAACACACCAATTTCAACAGGGTTCATTGGGTCTGTATTCAAATCTAAGATGATCACTCCTCCATTGTCTCTATTCGCTCCAAAAATGTAGGCATATCCATTTGTGTCAACATACAAATTGTGAGCAGATTCCCATTCAAAGCCTACGGGGCCAGTGTAATAAGTAGTT
>JBLHON010000276.1:0-5170 GCA_047621865.1 Crocinitomicaceae bacterium
TACGCTGATGCACCTTTCATTGAGTGCACAAACCTATCATTTGTCCACACGACTCAGCGAGATTTCAGGAATAGATCTCATAAATGATTCCACGTTGGTGGCACACAATGATGGCGGGCATGAGCCAATTCTCTATCTATTAAACCTATCAGGTGAAATTCAAAAACACGTCACGATTTCCAATGCAGCCAATCTCGACTGGGAGGATTTGACCGTGGATAAAACGCATATTTACATTGGAGATATTGGAAATAATCTCAACAATCGAAAAAATATAATAATCTACAAAGTGTCTATTGCTGATGTCTTAACGAAAGAAGAAGTCACTGCAGAATATATAAAAATCAGCTATAGTGAGCAGATTGCTTTTCCTCCCAAAAAAGCAGGTCTTCGATTTGATGCTGAGGCATTGGCCGTGTATAAGGACAACTTGTACATCTTCACTAAAAACCGCATGAGTCCAACTGATGGAATGACGTGGGTCTATCAAGTTTCAACCAAACCAGGAACCTATACCTTGACGCACGAAACGGAAATATTTATTGGAAAAGGAGGCTTTTGGAAAGACGCAATCACTGCTGCAGATGTAAAAGGGGATGAGTTTTTTCTAATGACCTACAATCGAATTCTTATTAAAGAACAAAATGCTGATGGTGAATTCACAGGAGACAGGTCTGTGAAATTCAAATCATTCAGCCAGAAAGAAGCAATTGTGGTAAAATCAAATCTCGAGATCTTTGTCGCGGATGAAAAACAGGTTCTACTTGGAGGACCACGCTTGTACAAGTTGAATCCATTGGAGCTAGAATCATCCACTGAGTGAACACTTTTTTAACTGAAAACGCAGTATGAGATACGCATTTGTGATTTTACTTCTTTCCATAAGTTTTGGGTCAATTGCTCAATCCACCCCTAGTTATTGTGCCCTGAAAATTATCGACAATTCGACTTCTGGCTTGGTGAGTGGGAGGTTTTCGATACTGCTGGAGTTATAGTCGGATATAATGATATTTACCACGTACAAGATAGTTGAGCAATTCAAGAGAATTGGAAATCTAAGGTTTCAACCGGTACAAGCTATAATTACTAAAATCAATCTGACAGTTCTTGGAATCAATTGTGGATTGATAATCAAGGCGGCACTCTCGAACTTAAAGGCGAGTTTATTAATGGTTCAATGGTCTTGAGAAGTGAGTTAACCCCAGGAATCAAAGTGCCCTTCTATTACAATCAGATTACATGGACTGAGAATCGTGATGGTTCAGTTACCCAACTCTGGCAAATCTATGATGAAGAAGGGAACATTCTCTCTACTGCTTTTGAAGGAATTTACCGAAAGGTTGACCTTTAGGATTTTCAATGACCAAGGATTGATATCTTTGCCCCAATGATAAACATCAACAATTTTGATGCAGTAATATTTGACATGGATGGCGTTTTAATCGACTCAGAACCTCTATGGAAAATTGCGATGGAAGAAGTTTTCGCATCAGTTGGCTGTCAGTTGACAAGAGAAGATTTCCAGAAAACAGTTGGGCTAAGAATCGACGAAGTCATTGAATTCTGGTACGCTGAAGTTGGCTGGGAGAATGCAACTGCCAAAGATGTAGAAGAGGCAATCGTGTCACGTATGGTAGAACTCATCCAAGCGAATGGAGATCCATTAATGGGAGTTCTCGAAACGATAGAATTTCTGAAGAGCAACAAGATTAAGATTGGCTTGGCAACCTCATCGTATACTGTTTTAATAGATGCAGTATTAACAACACTTGGAATCCAAGACAGCTTTGATGAAGTTCACTCCGCGGAAAACGAGGAATTTGGAAAGCCTCATCCTGCTGTATATATGACAACCGCCAAGCGTTTGAATGTTGATCCAATGCGCTGTTTGGTTATCGAGGATTCGTTGAATGGAGTTATTTCAGGAAAAGCCGCGAAAATGAAAGTTGTATGTATTCCAGAGAAAACACATCACCCAGAACCAAAATTAGGCTTCGCAGATTTCATGTTTGAAGATATGTCGTTATTTTTGAAGGCCATAGATATATAGATCCATTAAGGAATGATAAAATACAATCCCAAAAGCTGGTTTCAACTCATTTTCGCCCTTCACAAGAGCGACACATTTCGCATCCTTTGGAAGGAGCTGATTTACATTGGACTCTTCACAGTCCTTATCGCCTACTTGGAGATTACATTCTTCCCAGAAGCGGAAGAGTTAAGTCAACTCGTTTCTGTGTACTCCTTGGTTGGATTCGTGATTTCCTTATTGCTTGTTTTTAGAACGAATACTGCCTACGATCGTTGGTGGGAAGGAAGGAAAAAGTGGGGCTGCATGGTCAATGACACACGAAATTTGTCAATGAAGATTAATATGCTCGGCTTGTCAGATGATGACAATGATTTCTTTAAACGAATGATTCCAAATTTCACGTTTGCATCCAAAGAACATTTGAGGGTCAATATTATGCTCGAAGAACTCGAATTGACACAAGAAGAGGTTCAAGAGTTTTTAGGAATCGAGCATGTTCCGTTGCATATCGTTAGCATGATGTACCAGAGGTTGAAGGCCTTGAAAACTCAGAAAATGCTGACTGAAGAGGAGTTTCTAGCCATTGATACAAATATGAATGCTTTGATGGATAGTCTTGGAGCATGCGAAAGAATTTTAAATACGCCAATTCCATTCTCGTACAGCCTCTTCCTGAAAAAGTTCGTGTTCATCTATGTGACAACAATGCCCTTGGCCTTCGTAACTACGTTTGGCTATTTTTCAGCATTGATTGCAACTTTCGTTTTCTATGTATTGGTATCCATGGAAGTTCTTGCTGAGGAAATTGAAGATCCTTTTGGAACAGATGACAATGATCTACCCACAGATCAACTCTGCGTGAAAATCAAACAAAATGTGAATGAAGTTTTCGCAAAAACTCACAGTACTTTGCGGTAGCAATCAAAATTGGAGGGAACCAATAATCGTTTTGCTTTGATTGGAATTCGTATCGCAAAATCTTCCGAATAGACGTATTCATAACCCATCATCTCGTACCATTTTTGCAAAACAACCTTTCCAGGAACCTCAGTGTCTCTCGGCCGAAGAATTTCAATATCCATGCAGGTCGCTCCAGACTTTTTCGCCCGATCTTCAGTTTCCCGAACGAGCGCAGAACCAATTCCTCTCTTCGTAAAATCCCGATGTGTCGCCAATAAACCAAATCCAGCAGATGCATCACTTCGAGTAAACGTATTGACGCAACCGGCAATCTCATCATTGTAATAAGCCACTAAAACGCCTCCACCTTCAATCAACTTGACGAATTCTTCCTTGGATATGCGCACGTAATTCTCACCCCAAATCTCGATTTCTGTCGTCGCATAGGCGTGACGCATAATGTCAAACAAGAGTTCTTGCTCTACAGCAGTAAAATGAACGTCAGAAGATGAAACAATTCGAATTGACATGCTGCGAAAATACTGAAAAGAGTGAAGTGTTTGACATGAGACATGCCTCATGTACTTCGAATCAGCAACCTTAGATTAAAATTTCAAGAGATCGCATAAATTGAGGATCGATGCCTTCTAATAGACAAGACTATTATACAGTTTTGGTAAATAGCCTTTAACAACAAACTTTGATCGAAGAGCAGTCTGATAGGCATTATTAACCTGTTCAAAAAAGTCGTCCTCTAAGTTTGATGATTCCGACGATTCTAAAACATTAACTGTACTTGAGCTCATTGCTACCACTTGAATATTCGCTACAAGTTCTTTTGATATTGAACTATACATTAGTATCCGCCCAGTATAAATTCCAGGTTCAAATGAATCGCCATGTGCCTTAGGCAACGTTTTAAGAGTAGTTCGGAAGACAAGGATGAACTCGTTATTACAGATTTCTTGCTGCATTTCCTTTCTCAATTCTTTTAATCGATATACTCCACCAGTGCTAGCATCGTAATTATGAGGTAGAGAATCTAATGGAGAATCACTTACACTTCGAACATCGTTTAATTTAACCTCATGTGTAAACCTCATTTGCCTGTCGTCAAGCACTTGATCGATACTTACGAGATAAAAGTTTGACGAGTCACCAAGAACGATCATCTTACCCTCAAGGTATTCTACAACAAATACTTCCTTCTGGCTATCTTCAATTGACATTTCAATAATCGTATCAACAAGCTCAAGATGCTGAGTGATCGAGTCACCCTTATGGAACGCTTCGTATTCGTCTGCTTGTTGCTTCTCGTAATAGGCGCTATAATCTGTACCACTATCTGAATTACACGAATAGAAGAGTAGAAGACTTAGTGCGAATAGAAGTTCCTTTTTCATGATGCTTGCTTTTGGAGTTCAAACAAAATACTAAATCTAAGAGTTCTAGTTACTTGCAAATTCAATAAAATTTGGAAACAACTTTCTGATGAGAAATTTGGTGAGTATCAGCGGCATGAATTTTGCTCGATTCGAAATATGAAAAACATACTACTGCTTGTACTAATCACAGGAATGTTCATTGGGTGCAATAAAGAGCCATTGAGTGAGCCTGATGAAGTCGAAATCATTCTGTGTCCATCTTTGGTAGGAACGTCTTGGGTCATTGATCGCTATGATAATGCCGAGAGTCAGCTCTCTTATTTTCCAAGTGATACCCTAAATTTCATTTCTGATACAACCTACAGTGTGAATAATGGAAGTACGAGATCATACTCACTATACAATGGCACGTATCCTCAATATCAGAATACATATCAGCCCTATTTGTACGACACTGAAAAACTGTTAACCCTTAACGACTGTTTAACTCTTGGGGGAAGTTATCGAGGAGTAATTAAAAAGACTGGAGTTGACGATGGCCAATTGAATAATATAGATTTCGAAGAAGTGAACACGATAAGTACGAATGACATTATTATTTGGGTTCACCGAATATAACTGATCAATAGAACACACATGAATTTTATTACTTATCATCTCGATAGTACTAGAGTAGCGAGCTGTTAAAAGAGGTTAAGGATTTAGACGCGCGTCATAATATTCCATTTATTGTTCCTAAATCGAAAGACATAAGCATGTTAAAGAGGAAATTCAAAACAAGATTTACGTTATTCGGAATCATGAAAGTAGTGCCATTGGTCTTGTCACTCATGATTGTCCTAACATCGTGTTC
>JBLHON010000277.1:0-5154 GCA_047621865.1 Crocinitomicaceae bacterium
ATGTAAAAGCTACTGATCTTGTTCTTGAAGAAATAGAGAGTGACACTACGTACGTAAATGGAAAGATTCTGATTCAAGTCGACCCTGAAGCTAAAACAATAAGTATCGCGACCGAAAACATAGAGGCTGGAGGTAAACCAGAGAAATTTGAGATAATCTCAAGCTGTTATCAAAAAGGTGAACTAATCGTTAACTCACTCTCGCCATTCCTAGAATACGTTCCCTTGTTGATCATCGTTAATCTCAAATTAAATCAGCTTAGTTTTGAAATCGATCAAGTTCAAACTCATTTTTCTGGAACGGGTGTCACAATCGAGGTACTGGATAAAAGGAAGCTGAAAAAAATGAATCAGTGTGACTACCTGAATGGAAACTGAAGATTTACGTATCTTTAGATTTCTTACAATGTATTCCCAACAAACATTTCGAATTATGAAAACCTTGCTGATCGTATTATCTCTTTTTTCAGCTGATCAACTCTTTGGACAAGAAGAAATGTATGACATCTGTCCACTAAAAAATTCAGAAAGTATTCCAAGTGCTCTCGTCTACTCAACAACTGGTGAGGAAATAGACCTGAAGACATCCATTGGAGAAAAACCTGTGGTGCTTGTCTTTTATCGAGGTGGATGGTGTCCCTATTGCATGCGTCATCTCTCTGCATTGAAAGAAATAAAGCCTCAGATTGATTCACTAGGATTTGAACTCATTGCCATAACCCCTGATGAGTTTACACATCTCGATTCCTCAGTAACTCAAGTAGGAGGTTTGGACTATCAGTTGTTCTCGGATAAGAATTGCAATGCAATAGATGCCTATGGGATTGGATGGAAAATAACGGATAAGCTCTACACGAAATACAAGGAAAAATACGACATGGACATTGAATGGTGGACGGGAACGACAGATCACATCTTGCCAGTACCTTCCGTTTTTATTATCAAAGATGGCATAATTCGCTACCAACACGTGGATCCTCAGTATAAGAAAAGACTTTCTCCAGAAGTATTGCTGAGTATGCTTGAATCGATTTAATTATCGAGTGCACCTCCTTCAATCCAACAAACAATCATTTCCTTTTGCGCCAAATTGATCGAAGAATTTTTCGGCATGCTACCATCCAAAATTCGTGCTTTCAAACTGCCATTGGAGACTTTAGCACTCACGCCTGCATATGTTGTGAAATCACCAAACGTTGAATTCAAGGCATGGCAACCAGTCGTATTGCAACTCGAATTCATCAAGGGCAAAACTTCTTGCGAAAACGAATAAACAGTTCCGTCACATTCAACGACCTCATCCTTCTTGCAGCTCATGACCGTTAACACGAACAGAAGAGCTATGCTTCCAAGGATTACGTGATTTTTCTTTATGTTAATCATTCAACTCTTCAATTAAAAATAAGTAGCTACACCAAATTGAAACCCACCTAAAATTACTGGTGGATTCCCAAGTATATCCTTTGTAAGATGGCGACGATAATTTGCCTTGATTTTCGTCCCTGGAATTGGAGTATACGAGAATCCAAAAACCAATGCGAACACGTCTTCTCCAATTTTTTGATCGTAGGTATCAAAGCTTCCCATATTGTAGTCGACATACTCAACACGAGCAGCTACGCGAATTACAGACTCTTCAAAACCAAGCATTTTTCGTTCAAAAATAGGATAAATAAGCTCAACAAATCCTCCCCATTGTTGCGTTCCATAGAACTGATCCAACTCTTTTGGTACCTCAATGCTAGCCGCGGCTACTTCTCCTTGCAGTACGAATTTTTTTACGCTTATGGAAAAATCGAATGCCATTATCGCTAATGATCTTTTCTTGTCGATCTGTTCGCCTTCTAGCGCGAAGGAATTGTAAATACCCCCATAATAGGACAATCCAAATTCACCAATTTTACGATTGGCAAAGGCCACTCTTCCATTTAGCATGGGGGTTCCATTATTGTCTTCACCAAACATCTCTTGACTCTTACCATTTGGAATTGATGTTCTTCCATCTTCATTGAGAATAATGCCATCCTGAAGGCCATTGACCACATAAAAATCATAGGTCAGGATGTTATTGCCTGGATAAAATTTCCCGAATGCACCAAATCCAACTTCTGAAAGTGTCGATGGGATTAGTGTTGTAGAAACCAATGGGCGGTCAATCACTTCCCATTTTGGTGAATCGTGATTTGCATTGAACATTCCAATCTGTGGCAAAATAATTCCACCTCTAAAATTAAAAGCTGGATGAAACTCGAAGTCGATTAATGCTGTTTCCAACGCAATTTCTTCCGTTCCATGCTCAAATTCAAGCTCAGACAACAATTTAATTCTCTTGCCTATTGCAGAATATAGGAAAATATTGAAACGGCGTAATTCCATCGAAAACCCTTCAGAAACGCCATCCTCCATAAAGTAATTGGTATTGGCTTCCAGGTAACCACCCACAGCAGTTTTCGATCTTCCAACTCCAATGAAAGGTCGTGCATAGATCGCATCCTGATTTGTTTGATTGACTGAATCGTCCACTTCAACCCGATTAAATATCTTCTTGGTTGAATCCGTTTTAACCTGCGCGTAACTATTCGCCATACAGAACAAACCAACTATGATAGTGAGTAGTACTTTTTTCACGACTTCTTTAATTTATTAAGATCTATGATAATTTCTTGTTCCTCTTCTACGACTTCATAATACGCCAATGATGTACTCGCCGGCCCCTGTAATACTTCACCCTTATTTGAGAATTCACTACCATGACAAGGACAAGAGAGGAAAGTTCCAGTAGGTCTGAGTTCACAATTTAAATGCGTGCAGAGCATCAAGAACGCAGAATACGTGTCATCCTCCTTGCTTTTAACAACATAGATTGGTGCCTGTAAATCTTTGCTTGTGACGATGACAAAATGCTGTTCAATGAATTCATTTTTATTGACGCGTATTTTATCCGAATCAATTACGCCATCAACATAACGTATTGCCGCGCAACCTTGCAGAAGGCTTGCCACTGCGACTCCACAACCAACAGCAAGTGTTCCTGCAGACATTGTCTTAATAAATTCTCGTCGCGATTTCACTAAAGTGATTTTAAGAATTTAATCAATCGGTCTTTATCTGTTTCTGAGAGTGCAAAATAGTTAGCCACAACTGCACTTGCTTCACCACCATGTAAACCAATTGCTCCTTTTATTGTAGTTGCTCTACCATCGTGCAGGTAATAACCAATTCCTCCTTGGCTATCTTCCGCCAATCCCAATCCCCATAAAGGTGGAGTTCGCCATTCGTTACCATTTGCATTTCCTTCTGGATAGCCATCACTCAATGCAGGTCCCATGTCATGTAACAGTAAATCCGTGTATGGATGAAAGGTCTTTTGGCTCAAAGCCGAGATTTCTGAAATATCTGTCGTTAAGGTGGGCGCATGACATTTCACACAACCAAGATCATTGAAGATCACTTCTCCGGCCAATACTTCAGAATCATTTTCGTTTCTGCGAGTTGGCGCTTTCAGGGTTCGCATATAGAATACCAAACGATCCACAACAGCTGCACTCACTTCTGGATCTGGAGCTTGATCACCAGTACTCACACCAACTAAATGATTAAAAAGGTCTTCAGTATCATAATCACTGGTGATTCCAATATCTTGTTTCAATGCAAAAACGACCTGATCCAAGAGGGTAACTTTAGTCGCTTTCTTTCCAAATCGACCAATTCTATAACCCGCGCTATCTGTATGAATACTCAGTGCTTGGAAAAAAGAAGTTGCTTGAACATAATTCACTCTACCTGAAATGCCGTCTCCATCTAGATCGTTAGGATCTGCCAGTGCCAAAATCGTGTTGTCGTGAAGTGCAGCAAGCAGTCCCATTCCAATCACAATAGGTGCAATTCGATCGCTTGTATGTGTGTATCCCGTTGGTAATGTCTCTGCGAGATATCCGCCAATTGAGCGTTGTTGAAGTTGTGGTCCACCTTCACTCAGCATGTAATCAAATCCACCTGGAGTGCTTTTACCAAATCTCGTTACTGTATTAATAGGATGTCCTTTACCATCTCCAACGTGGCAGCCTGCACAAGCCTGTTGAATGAAGATTGGACCAAGTCCCTCTTCTGGAGTGTACGTTTTATCAAACAATGCATCCCCTTGCATGAACATTGCCAATTGGGCATCAGTTAATCCTTCAATTGGTTCTGCAATGGTTTCAGAAGCGGGAGGTGCTTGAGGCAACAATTTCTTACAAGCAATTAATGTGATCGCCACAACGAGAAACGAAACTAATACTTGAACAGATCTGAATTCTTTCTTTAACATAAAACTCTACTTACTAGTCAATTAAATCCAGCAATCGAAGCAACTAATGATAATAGTTAAACGACTAGCGATTTAAAAGTTAGACAAATCTAACAATTGTTGTTGATCTGTCCTAATTACCCGTAAATTCATTTGATTTATGCAGCATTCAGAGCAGCAATATTAAGCGGTAATTGATTTCTCCTTTTCTTCTACTAGGAATTTCACTCGCTCTAAATTTCCTTTGAAGATTCGATACATTTCGTAAGAAGCATAGTACATTTTTAAGCTCTCGATTGCACTTGGATTGTGATCTCCATAAAAAACAGTGAAAGTCAAACGCGTTTTGTTTGGTGAGATGACTTCGTAGATTTGCTCTGTTTCCAATCCGTTTGCCTGAACGCTAAATCCTTTCAAATTATAGATGGTCAATCTTCTTTTTCGAGATGGAATAACTTCTACTACTTGTTCATCCCAAATTATTCCTTCTTCGTTTGCTTCTTGAAAACACCTGCGTTTTGCTCCTACTGCTCCATCAGCACATTCGTTAGAATTAAGGGCCGAAATATGATCAACATAGATAGACCAGTCTTCTGCATTATCAGAATCACCTAAATAAGCATACACACTGTCAACGGGAGCATCAATTTCTATCGAAAATTCCAGCGTGCGATAATCGGTCGATCCATGCTTGTGGTAAGGGCTAAAAATGATTACTCCTGCTGTCACAAGAACGATTGTTGTTAAAATTACTACTGCTGCTCTTTTTAATTTTCGGTTCATCACTCTATGTTTTGATAGTTATGATCTCTTTCTCTACCACAAATATCGACATTAACCTTAGTTTCTTACTACTGAATATCGCGG
>JBLHON010000278.1:0-5150 GCA_047621865.1 Crocinitomicaceae bacterium
TCATGTAAGGTGCATCTGGCTCCCATTTCTCCAGTTTGATTTCCCCTTTATTGCTGATGTCTTTGGTTTTTCCTTTTTTACCTGAGTTTGCACTTGGGTCATTTACTGGAGAAACCTCGGTTTCTTCATGGTTTTCTGTCACAGTTGTTGAAGGGCTAGACCCGAACAGATTGCTCATGGCTCCATCACTTTCAACGGACATGCTCTGGCGTTCACTGCTTTCTTCCATTGGTGTACCATCATAGCCACCCGATAGAAAAATTAAGGAGTCAGTAGGGTCATAATCTGCGCGATTTTTAAAGTCTACTACTCGTTGTTTATCTCGCTGCAAAATTTCTTCTAGATTCACGTCAGTGTTCCACCATGCCACATAATTCTTGAACTCACTCGACACTTTTTTCATGTGTACTTCGAATGCATCTGTCTTCGATTTTTCCTGCTCAGCTATGAGTTTGTCGTATTTCTGACGAAGCTCTTTTGGTGGCGTAATTTCATGTGTTACATAATCTTCAACTCGATCCAAAACAATAAGTGAAGTAGTAGGTGTAACAATTCCATGCTCCTTGCCAAGAGCGGTAATCGCATCTTCATTTTCATCCAAATTGATGAGTAAATCTCCAAGTTTTTTCTGCGCCCAAATTCTACGAATAAGTCCAGTAGAGGAAATGTACATCTCGGGATCAATAGTCACAGTAATGATTTCTGTTGCTTCTCCAACACCAAAGCTAAAATTGACATCTGTTTTCCCAGAAATAATTCCAGCTACGTGAATTGATTCTTGGATTGACGATGGAATAGAAGGATACGATTCTGCCATTCCAGTTCCGAAATACTGAAATCCTCCACCGCGAAGTAATTCAACAGCATCTTTAACTTCAAGAAGTGCAAGGTTTGCATATTCGCCTCCAGAAGCTGCCGCAAGATATTTCAAGTAGGCATGATTTGCTGAGGTAGAAGAGTTCACAGTGTAAATTGGAACTTTTGAGATGCGTCCATTTTTCTCTCCAAATGTTGTGAGTCCATCTCCAAAGAGCATGAATGCATCACAACTGAAGCGTGTGAAATTGATACTCTTATATGCTGAAGCACCATCGTACTTTATGGCAGTTAAATCAGCTCGAAGTGTCGTCCAATCTCTGTTCACAATGGTATATGTCTGCTTCTCTTCTGCCTTGTCTCTGAGTGTTATTAGTTTAATTGTCACATTGGGATTTGTCTTCAAGTAAGCATCAATTAGCGCTAACTCACGATCGAGATTCCTCGTAGACATTGAATTCGAAGCATCCCATACAATTCCAATTGTACTCGGATTTTTCACGTTTGCCCTTCCTTTTTTAGGCGTAATTTTCGTGTAATAATAATAGTTGTTTGTACTGCCTGGAACGAGTTCCGTAAAAATTTGTTTTTTGTTATTCGGAATTGGAAGTGCAATTTTCAAGGATTCATTTGGAAGAAAATTGGTTTCTGAGAGTGTTGTTACGTAATTGTCCTCCACCTTCTCAAACTTGAGATCAACGGGTGAATTGTCATCAATTTTTGGCTCAATTTCTTGATTGAACACTTCAATTTTCAAACCGAATTTTTTGATTGCTTGCTGAAAATTGAGAGGTAAAACGTAATAATGACAATAATCGATTTCAGAGAGTTCTTGCTCATATGCAACAACTACGCGTTTGTACCCTTTTGATGGAATTGGATAAATTCGCATTTTGAAATTGTTCCCTTTCGTCCACTCTAATAAACCTGGATCAATCTTTTGACGAATCACAGCTTCGAAGACTTCTTGGCCTTTATTTTTTTCTACAACTACACCTTCACGTAGTTTCCCATCTACATCTAAAGCGAATCGAGATACAGATTGACCTTCGCCAAGCGGGAAATAAAGTTCACCTTCCAAGACCCTTGAAGAATCGTTGTAAAACAACATCTCCATATTTGTTGTCGCGATGTTTCCAATAACCTCTACATCAATTTTGAGTTCACTCAATTGAATTGGTGATGAGTTCCCTTTCCCATCCTTGACCATCAAGGCAGGAAAAGTGTTGTCTACTCGATCAGAATCTTGAGCAAATTGAAAAGTCGTTGGATTGAAATAGGAAGTCGCCTTGATATGCGAATCATTCTTTGGCTGACCATTGTAAACAGCAAGCGTGATACATGGGATCATTGTCGCCAATAACAGGAGACTAAAAAAGCGCTTTGACTTCATATGCGATAGGTTTATATTTCAGTACAAGTGTGAAGCAGATTGGTTTAACACAATCATTTTTCATAAGGTACTAAAATCGCAGAAATCAAAGCGCTCGGTAGGTGGGTTTATGAAAGCAGGTTATAGGTTTATCATTTTTTTGAGGTCATTAGGTGACTTAAGTTGGCTTGTAACATTCGTCATTTTGAAATCAATTTTCTGACCATTGTCCAAATCGAGCTTGGCAAAATCGGCCTCATTGAGCATGTAGATTTTTTTGTTCTTTGTGAATAATAGCACCACATTTCTGCCCTCAGAATTACACGTTAAATTGCTAGGTTGAAAACTGAATGAACCATTGTAGGTAAGATCAAGTACACATGCAACATGTTTATTATTGATTGCCTCTCCAGTTGCCGCGTCTGTATAACTAGGACTGATATTTCTCGCTGAGGCCAGTCGATAAACTTGATCGCAATTATAGACTCCAAAATTTGGGTTATTGAGTCCTGCTACAATTGTTGGATATGTATGACCAGGACCACGACCCTTCAGCAGTGTTGAGTTCATTTGATTGGGAGCACCATTTCCATTCATAAGCATGGCTACTATTTTTGGCCTTGGGGCAGCAGCTATTGGTTTTCCAGGGGTGAAATTTACGTCTCCAAATAAGGCTACATTGAGCTCGTCCCAATATTCAGATTTAGTTACGAAACGTTGATCTTCTTTATCTACTTCGACGATCGCTTTCTTGAATAGGGCATCTGAATCATCTTTCATAGCTTCATACTGCTTCCATGTAATTGGATCAACCCAAACTGTTACCAGATCTCCAATCGTCAAGGTTTTTAACCACGTTCCCGTTCCCAATGCGCGATGTTCTAGAATTTTTGGAATGACAACGGCCTTCTCTATTGGATCAATATTATTGCCGCCCTCAAGGACTTTGACAGGAGCTGCTTGATTAAAATCGAGATCTTTCAGCTTCTTCCATTCGCCATTTTTATCATCCATCTGGAAGAAGGCAGCATCATCAACTACTTTTGTACAATTGAAGTCAATTTCTGCTGATTTTTTAAGTTCGAGCTCTTTGCCATCTTTGGATCCTCGAATTTCATACATTCCAACAGAGCTGAAATTAGCTGGTTCCGTGCCTTCTTCGTAGGTCATTGGCAATCCCGAAAAGGCTATTTCTGCTGGATCTCTGAATTCGCGATAATTGATCGAATAACTTCCAGTTACAGGCGTTCCATCAGCATATTGAACTGCGTTAGGAGGAAGGTGAATCTTCGTTCCAGATGGATAGTTAAAAGTTCCACCCTCTTCAACAGTGACTGTAAATGTTGTCATTGACTTTGAATGACTCGAGAAGAATGATTGCAAACTCTCATGATCCAATTCATCTGAATAGTGAATCACAAAGCCATGGAAATATGTATTGGCCACGTCACGCGTTTTTGCTCCTGTTTGTTCAACCCAAGCCCAGGTTGGATCATCAGCATTTACCTGTGGGAGCAGTCGCTTTAATTGAGCTATTCGTTGGTCATTAAGCCTTCGTTGATTGAAACTTTCTGACTCTCGAAACTCTGTGTATACGAGATCAATGTGGTCAATGTTTTTCCCTGAGAGCAATTCAATATCATGCTTGTCAATAATAAATTGCCTTGCGAAATCGGTCGGGAGTACCACAATGTTCTCTTGGAATCGCTCGTACTTCTCAATCCGTTTTTGTTCAAATTTAATTCCCGTTGCACTGCTAAAATGAGATAGTGCCAAGAGCACTAAGCAAGCTGTCAATATATTTTTCATACTAAGTAGATTTATAGGTTCGTACTATACTACTATATGTATGAAATTGGAAAAGGTAACCAAAATAATTTATGTTATTCTGCTGCAGATCAGTGGAATCAGCAATTAATCGAGCACGGTCACCTTTCGAAAACTACAAAAAACGAAGTTCTGAGTAGTGCCAAATGGAGTAGAATGGTCTAGTGTTAGGCACTCAATATTCTCGAAATGAGGAAGTAGTTTTGCCCCCAAAGATGCTTTAGAATACTGCTGAATTTCAATCCCACTGCATTTTTTTGGGCCATCTTCTGAGAATGTTCCAATTACGACTTTTCCATCTGGAGAAATGCTTTTGGTGAGCGTTTGAATGTAGCGTTCAATTTCTTCTGGCTCCGTCAAAAAATGAAAAGCTGCACGATCATGCCACAAATCAAAAGTGGATTCAGAGGTGAAATCAACGGCATTCGCTTCAATCCAATTCACCATTTCTGCGCGTTCACCCAGTCGATCTTTTGCCCGTTGCAATGCGGCACCAGAGATATCGAGTACAGTAAGATTAGTATAACCTAAATTAAGTAAATGATCTACCAGAAAACTATCACCCCCTCCAACATCAATAATTTTTGCAGTTTTTGAAACGCCAAGTTTATCAATAAAATCAAGCGAGGTTGTTGGTTTTTGTTCATACCAACTAACATCAGTTAGGGCTTTCGTTTGATAGATGGTTTCCCAATGCGCTTTTTTATTTAATTCACTCATTCGTACCTCTTAATCTACATTAATTGTTGGCCTGTGCTCAATCTTAAAATTGCAGGAATTTGCAATAAAACACATCTTAGTCGCCTCTACGTGCAAAGATACGCAAAGAAGTAATAAGTGAAAACCAATGGCTTCAAGTTTCAGTCCTACGATAGTTCAATATCCCTTGCGATTGTAGTGCAGAAAGAGTTGCGACCAATCATCCATTTTGAAGTAAATGAATTGTGAACACCCCAGTACTGTGTTGCTCTGACCGATCGTTGAAATTAATACAACACCTATGTAGAATCCATCAATCTTCATAAAATAGAATAAGTTAATAGTTGACATCCATAAAAAAAGCCTTCTCATTTCGAGAACTATCGGAAGAGAAGGCTTTTGTACCTAGGGCGGGACAATTATCGAACTCGGAATT
>JBLHON010000279.1:0-5148 GCA_047621865.1 Crocinitomicaceae bacterium
GAAGATTTACATGTCCAAAGAACTCTTTCACTTCATATCGAAGATTCGTAACGACAACTTTGTAAATATAAGTGCCTGATTGAACTTGACTCCCTCTGTACGTTCCATCCCATCCAGTAAAAATATCATGCGTCACGAAAAGGAGTTCACCCCAACGATCGAAAATTTGCATTGTATACTCATGAACTGGCGTTCCTTTTGGCTTGAAGGTATTGTTGAATTCGTCTCCATCTGGAGTGAATGAATTTGGCATGTAAAAGAAAAACTCGGGATTCACAACAATGATTCTGTAAGTAGTATCCACACACCCGTTTTCGTCGTTTGTCGCAATCAGCATCACAGTATAATTTCCATCTTCATCATAAACAATAGTTGGACTTAGTTGTGTTGATGAACTATTATTGCCAAATTCCCACTGATAAGATGTTGCACCACTTGACGTGTTCGTGAATTGAATTGGTAGATTCTCCTCGAAAGGTCCAGGAGCGAGGAAGTTAGCCTGAATATCTATGATGTTAACGACTACAGTATCCCATGCTTTGGGCAATCCACATGCATCTGCAACCCCAACAATATAGGTCGTTGTGCTTGTTGGTGTGACATCAATGATCGCGGTTGTTTGACCTGAAGACCATTGATAATCAAATACGTTTCCATATCCTCCAGTGGCAATTGCTTCAAGTGTAACAGTTGTTCCTTTGCAGACTGTTATATCTGGACTTGCACTGATGAACATGGGAATTTCCTGAACTGTAATTGTTGCTGAATCTGATTCCGAATATCCACATTGATCAGTCACTATGATCGTGTACGTTGAAGTAGCATTGACTTGAACTGTGATTTGAGGAGTTGTTTCGCTTGTATTCCATAGAAATGTATTTCCTCCATATCCACCTGTGACAACACTTCCCAAATTAATCGTTTGATTTGTACAATGAATTAATGTATCACTTCTCGCGTCAACTGTTAAAGGAAGAGCCACAATGATATTTACAAGTACTGTATCTGACGCTATTTGTCCACAAGTGTCTGTGACTGTTACACTATATGATGTGCTCGTTGCAGGATTTACTTGAATCGTTTGTGAAGTCTCGCCCGTATTCCATAGATACTCGTAGTTTGGATTTCCGCCAGCTACAACAGGATCTAAAATGACATTCATTCCGGGACATTGAACGGTTTCATCGGGTAGATCAACCGTTAATTCATCCACATCCTGAATGTAGATGATAATGCTGTCACTGCTCATAGATGCACAAGCAGATGGAATGGAAATGTTAATTTGAATGGTTTCCAATCCTTCAAGAAGATTATCAAAAAGAGCATTTATGACAACCGAAGTTGAATCTTGACCAGCAGGAAATACAATCGAACTTGGAAGTCCTGAGTAATCTACACCATTTGTAGCTGTTCCTGAGAGTGTAAGGGGAAAAGTCTGCATAAAAGGAATTGAATCATTTCGAACGAACCAAAGTGTAGCATCTGTACAACCTTCAAATAAAGTAGAGTCATTTGCAGCATTTCCCTGAAAAGAAAGTTCAGATGAAATATCTACACCAGGACTTGAGAAACTACCACCTTCAAGGAAAACACCTGAATCAAATACGCCATCTCCAATATCTGAAATCGTAATAATAATATGATAAGATTGACCGCATATAACGTGCTCTTCAGCAGTCATTAAAGTCGTGAGTCCATCGTATTGAATATACGTTGACGAGCCATTGTAAGGAGCAGTCATTCCGTCTCCATTATCAATGTAATAGGCTGCATTCAGACCAGCATTCACATTGTCAATTGTAATTGGTGTAGTCGTTCCAGGAATTAAAGCAATGTTTTTATCTGTATAAGAACCTCCCAAGGGATTTGGCCCAGAGATGAAAAATCCGAAAGCATCATTTACACCAGAATTCACAAATTCAAGGTATTCTTCAGATGCAAAAACGTAATTGAAGTGAACGGAATCACTCACAGGAATAAAGTCAAATTCAAGTGTAGCAGCATTGAACGATGGATTTCCTGCTGCTGCAGCTAGTAGGGGATGACCACCTTGACTATTGTCTGTTCCAGAACCTCCTTGTGTGTTTGGTCCATGTGGCCCGTCTCCAGTGTCTAATACTGTACCTGATGTAAGGAGAACACCTGATGCAATCCCTACATTGCAGGCACTTCCATCAAAGGATCCAATTGCATTCGCCGAGCCAGAGTATGTTATGTTCGAAACAGCAATTCCACCGCCAAGCAGTACATTGTTGACCAGCTGTGTTGGCGTCATCGCGTTTGATGTTACCAATTGCCCAAATAGAAGACTTGGACAAACGACAGCTAAATTAAGAAGAAGGAATTGGAGAGATTTCAACATTTAATCAATTTTTTCAACCCATATTATGAGTTCATAAGTGTCTCTAGAACGTGAAGTTAATCACCAGAGTTGCTCTCCTCCAATTTGAATTAGTTGAACTATTGTAGTCCTAATTTCATCCATAAATGAACTGCTTATGGTTTGAATTCTACATTTTTAGAAGTGTAAAATGCAGAGCAAAAAACATTGATAATCAATAGACTAGGCCGGGACTCTTACGATGAAAGCTTTGAATAGGTCAGTTTGGATGTTTCAGAAAACGATTGGAGTTGACAATTCTAATCTTTGGCCCATGAATTGAATTTATTTACTGAATCCACTGACATCTAGGCTGTTTTCAGCTAAAATTAATTGGGAAGAAATTTGGGAGAGTGCAAGACTCCTGTGGCAGCAGATTTGTATAAATGATAGGCAACTTTCATTGAAAACAGCCTTAAATCAATCGCTAACAACGAATTTTACGAGATGAGACTGTCCACCTTTGCTCACACGAACTAAATATACTCCTGTGTTCAAATGCGAAACATCAAGATGCTGGGTCAGATGTTCAACTTTCGCCGCGTAAAGTTGTTGACCCATCATATCATAAATACCAATGTCACCATTTAGAAGTTGCAAATTGCTAAAGTTGAGATAAACAACATCTTTTCCGGGGTTTGGCGAAACAGTGATGGTTGTGGGTACAACAGCATCTGGACAACGATAATCGTCAAGATCATACAGATCGAAATGATCAATTAGAAAAGACTTGATGAATTGCGGGCGAGAATCCATGAAGTCAACCAAATAGTCACAAGATTCTTCCCATGCCTCCATACTTACTGGATTATTCCAACGTAGGATATGCTTAGGAATTTCGGGTGCGTATGTCAGCCTGTACCATTGAATAAGATTTTTGATTTTCCCAGGGTTGAAGGTAGACGCTAAATGGAATTTATACTTGCAAAGAAAGTCGTTTACAAACGTTTCATTTTCCAAAAGGCGCTTGAATAAATACGACTGATTATCAGACAAAGTATCTATCCTGCTGAATGGGTCGAGATAGGCATTGGCAATTGTAGCATCGAGATCATAAAGCAGCCATCTCCATTTGGAATTAGGAGTTTGAGGTCGCCATAGACGCATATTATTCACAGGCCAATCATTGTTTCCGAAATAGGTTTGAATGATGTAATAATCAATAAAGTTGTCGATGTCAATTTTCTTGGAGACATATGCATAGTGAACAGGGTCTGAAAGATCATGAAGATCCACGTAATCCTGCAATGCAATGAAATCGTCTGCACTGCCTTCATCCACGGTCATATTACCCTCAATGATGTCCAAACTATCCTCATTTACCCCATAAATGGAATTCAAATAATATTTATCCTGTCGCTCCTTGATATTGTGCACACCCCAATATTCTCCATTGATAAAGATAAGCGCGGGTTTTGACAACTGCACATCTATATTGAGATATTGAAAGTCCACGATCGAGTGAATCAGATCATCTTGAAACAAGGTGTTTCTGCCATACCAATAAGTGAAGGACGACCTAGCAGTAATGCGCTTAAACTCTTGGTAATTCCGTTGAACGAAAAAAGGATGATTGATACTCGAATTTCCGTAATCATTTCGAAAATAGAATCGAAGTGATTTTTGTGGGTAACTCCGTGATTTATTTCCCGCAACGCGAATCCCAACATCTTCAGAAAATTGTTCTATGCCCTGTTCATTAAATAGCGTGATATTCCCAGGGCGTTCCCATTCATCACCTCTCTGATAATAATTTCCAGTCCAAAGGATATCATTTGTATCAAGGTGGACGCCTGGAACATAAATCCCCGAATCTTGTTCGAAGAGGTTTAAACTGTCCGTTATTAATGAGATAATATCAAAGGAATAATCGTGTGGGCGTGTGAAATAAGTTCTGTTGTGAACAGGCCCAGTTTCTTCACCATTCCTAAAAGCCTGCGCCCGAATTACAATTGCCTCTGTCAAATCCGCCTCAGGAGCTTGAAATCCGAATTCTTTGTTTGGCCAAACACCAGGGATATATTCTATTGGTGCTGTTTGAATCAATGAGAGTTCATTCGGCAATCCATTCGCGATTGGAATGGGCGTTTCAAAAAGTGTTGAATTGGATGTTGGAAGAGAACCATCAGTCGTATAATGAATCGAATCTGCACAGCTCATACTCAGATTGAAAGGAGTTGGATAGAATCCAGAGGCTTGTGTAAAATCTATCATAGAGATAAACTCCTCTCCATTATTCGTCCAATTTGGAGTGGGATTCCTGAGGTATCCAAGGTTCGTGGTTCCATCGGGTAATCTGCCGTAGGATTTGTCAGATTGCAACTCAATTAGCTCAAAATGGTCGATAACTATTTCGCCATTATTGCTTAAGAGTAAGTATTCTCCACTTGCTTTAATTTTGAAATTTGTGTGAAGCTCATTTGCTGGATCTACACGATCTTTTCCCGATAGAAAAACAATTAAATAGCCGGCAGAGTCAATTGTAACGTTCGGGAAAATCCACTTTTGCTCATCACTGAGGACGTCACTTAAACTATAATTCTGTAAGCTAATTTCCGTTCCCGTCGTGTTGTAAATCTCCACCCAATCTGAATAATCACCATCTTCATCTACAAGACCACTTGTGTTTGAGCTCATCAATTCATTAATCAAAACATTTTGAGATGAGCAGATCAATGCATTAAAGATTAAGATAACGAGAAAGCTGGTTTTCATAAACAGTGAAAGGATACTAGTGCATTCACTACATGAAACGAAGATTTAGGGGC
>JBLHON010000280.1:0-5125 GCA_047621865.1 Crocinitomicaceae bacterium
AGAAGCAATGTCATTACAGTTACAACAAACTTTTTCATCTTTGATTATTTGGTATCACTCGTTAGATCTAGCAATTTATAAAGAAATGTGCGTAAGAGCGATCTAAAGCAGGAATATTCGATCAATTATATACAAGTCTGTCTAGTATTCGGATACTAGATATGGCTACATAGTTCTTCACCAGCTAAAGTAAAAAAACAAAGTCAATTTAAACTTGAGTAGTAGATTGTAGCTTATTTGCGACTATTTATTAATCACGAATAATTTTTCCTTCCATTGCACGTCCACATCTTGAATACGCAAAATGTAAATCCCCGATTCCAACTCAGATAGAACAAATTTAGTTGAACCAGCACTCAAGGATTCTAGTCGAATCAATTCTCCATCTGCATTTATCACTTCCAATTCCAGTTCGATTGGCAACGTTGGGAATTCGATTGAAGCATTTCCTGATGATGGGTTTGGATAACATTTAATGTCTTCGGCAAGAATGATAGAAGTTGGATCTCCTCCATTACCTGTTAGCTGCGAAAATGAACAATTCACGCTAAGTGTTAAAATAACAGTGAATAAGTATTTCATTATATAACCTTGATTTTTAACAAATATCGAAATTAAATCAATCTGAATGATGGTGATGAATTTAATTTTATCAACATCTTAATGAAGAGTACATCCATATAAAATACCTAGGTAACTAACGAAATGCTATCTTTGCAATAGATGTCAAAAAAATTGCTTCCAGCCTATCTCCTAACCTTTGTTAATGTTCTTGGATTTAGCATCTTAATGCCCATTCTACCTTTCGTAGTAGAATCACATGGCGCTCCAGAATGGGTCTTTGGATTGCTTTTGTCCTGTTACTCTGCATTTCAATTTATTGGCGCTCCCTACTTAGGAAGTCTTTCTGATTCAATTGGAAGAAAACCCGTTTTGTTAATAAGTCAAGCTGGAACACTTCTTAGTTGGTTCATTTTTATGATCGCATTGGCAGTACCAGAATTATCTTTTCTTGGGCTTGCCCTCCCCTTGTGGATAATTGGTTTATCTAGAGTTCTTGACGGCTTAACTGGAGGAAATACATCTGTGGCAAATGCCTATGTTTCAGACGTTACTACACGGGATGAAAAGGCGTATATCTTTGGATATTTAGGAGGCATAGCTGGTCTTGGATTGATAATCGGACCTGGACTTGGTGGACTGACGGCCTCTTCTTCTTTGGGATATTTCGGAACGTTAATTACAGCTGCAGTTATTTCGACCATTACACTCATAACAATTATCGCCTTTCTGAAAGAGTCTCATCCTCCTGAGAAACGGGTCCCACGAAAACGACAATCCCTTCTAAAGAGCATGTTTATTCTACGCAGAATTCGCGAAGTGAAACCTTCTCCAGTTGTGAAGACAATTTTATCTGTGAAACTTTTTTTCTCCATTATGATGGCATTCTATATGTCCACCATTTCACTGTACCTGATCGATTCGTTCGATTTTGACGAATCTGAGCTTGGCTTTTTCATGCTGATTGTTGGAGTCTTTCTGGCATTCAATCAAGCATTTCTTTCTAAACAATTCATTAAACGATTTGGGGAATACCCTACTCTACTCCTTGGATTGGGATTCTGCATTCTTGGCATGTTCTGTATAACCCTGTCGAACAATCTTTACGTATTCATAGGCTTTTATTACTTTCTTAACCTAGGATTATCGCTCTGTTTTCCAACGTTTAATGCCTTGCTCTCAATTCATGCTTCTCCCGAAAAGCAGGGTTCTATTATGGGAATCAGCGAATCAATTAGCTCATTTGCACTTGCAGTATTCCCTGTAGTTGGAGCAGCTTTGTTCGGATTTATGGGATTCAAGGTCTACTATATTGCAGTGATCTTACCAATAATTGCGCTTGTTCTGGCAATTATTGCAATTCGAAAGTTGGGTCGAAAGGCATTTGAGTGATTTCAGTTCAATTGTTCAAAAAACATGGATAAGTAGGAGACCTCTGATGATATCTAGGGAGTATTCTTACCTATTTTTGAACAAAAAATAATTCCTATGAAATTCTTTATCGACACAGCGAATCTAGATGAAATCAAAGAAGCCAATGATCTTGGAATCTTAGACGGCGTAACAACAAATCCATCTCTGATGGCATCTGAAGGAATTACTGGTGAGCAGAACATTTTGGACCATTACATGAAGATTTGTTCAATTGTGGACGGGCCTGTTAGCGCTGAAGTTATCTCAACTGATTATGCAGGAATTGTTCGTGAAGGAGAAGCACTGGCTGCAATGCACAAAAACATTGTTGTTAAAGTCCCAATGATTTTAGAAGGAATAAAAGCAATCAAGCATTTCAGTTCTAAGGGAATTAAAACGAATTGTACGTTAGTATTCTCAGCTGGACAAGCATTATTGGCGGCAAAAGCTGGAGCTACTTATATTTCACCTTTTTTAGGGAGATTGGATGATATCTCATTCAGTGGTTTGGATTTAATCGCTCAGATCAGAGGAGTGTATGATAATTATGCCTTTGACACAGAAATCTTAGCTGCCTCAGTAAGACATCCAATGCACATTATACATTGTGCTGAGATCGGATCAGATGTGGCAACTTGCCCATTGAAAGCCATTAAGGCATTAGCAAATCATCCACTTACAGATTCAGGATTGGAGAAATTCCTTGCTGATTATGCGAAAGGGAACGGGTGACAAAAGATCGTTAGATACGGCTGTCTCCTTTGGACATTAGACACGCCTTACTCTTTCGCCAAAGCTTTCTCCGGCGGTCGAAGCCTCTGGCGAAGGGCTCAGCGTAGGAGCTCGGCTTTAGATTTGATTGGTTGTTAGGAAAGAAATCTATTTGAAAGTACATCTAGATGACTGTTTGACCGTAATTTCCTCAGTTTAAGTTCTAACACAAGGTTCAATGATGGTGGTCACAATACATATAAAATCGTTACAATTAACCCATGTTTGACTTTAAAGTCAAACTAGTGTTCCTTCGCTGAAGCTTTCTCCGGCGGCCGAAGCCTCTGGCGAAGAACTCGGCAAAGGCGCTGCACACCACCCAGCACTTAACTTTGTGCTCTTTGTACCTTAGTGGCAGTCCTTTTTACATTCTACCTACCCTTCTATTTCTAACAAAAAAAGCAACAAACTCCACGAGGAATCTGCTGCTTTTAATATATTAATCCAAGGGTCTACTTAATCTTGTTTTGCCTCATTCCAATAAGCGACTGTCTGTCCATATTGAAAGTGTATTGCATTGTGGGCTGGATCTTTTTTGAAAAGATATAAATCAGGCGATTTTTGGAACAAAAGGATAATATCAGATCCTCCAAATTTAAACTTCCCGAATTCTTGTCCTTTCACGACTGTTTTGCCTTTAAGTCCAGTATTCATTTCTACGCCAGAAACTTGCGCCATACCTATAGGGAGAACAGCAACTTTTCCAACAACTGGTCCAGCATCCATAATCACTAAGCCACGCGCCTGAACAAACTCATATCCATCATCAGCACCATCTGGAGCATCCCATTGTCCATCATCCGTCATTACTACATTGAGAAAAACTTTCCCTGGAATAGCTTCAATTTCCAATACTTCTCCAGCAACTGGTGTATGGAATCTGTGATAATCAAAAGGGCTCAAGAAATAGTGTACAAATGTACCGCCATAAAAATCTGCTGCATATTCGCTTCCCCCTAACAGCTCATCAACAGTTCCAATAGTATGGGTATGTTTCAAGCTGATTGACGTTTTATTTCCAGTGGCGTCCAGTACATTTCCAGATTCATCTATTGGATAATCTTGTTGGTAAGTACTATCAGCTCCAGCAACAATCGTTTGGTTGTTATTTGGCTCTGCAATTGGTCTCAATGGTGTAATTCCTGTATCTGCATTAGCCCCATTGAACTCTCTGTAAAAAAACTGATTAAACGTCTTCCATCCTCTCTGTCCATCAGAATAAAGTGGGAAATTATACATTGTATCATATTTGAATGAGTTCAATGTCTCTCTAGTCAAGGAATCATCTGTGTCCAAGAAATCTCCCCATGCATTGGCAAAATCTACCAGCCAAGTGGAAAACGCTGGAAAGCTCTGTAATGTTTGATCGCAATCTTTTATTTGCTGATCAACCAACCAATAGAATTGACATAAAAGGTCATATACTTTTTGATTGTACCCATTTTGCTCTCCATTGCTTTTCCATGCATTTGGATAGCGTGTATCATCTTCCTCGTTCGGAATTAGACGCACATATTGGTCGAGATAATTTAGATAGGCTGCAGTACTCGTCGGCCAGCCATTGCCCATAAAAACACGATTGATTGCTTTGTACAAATCATCGTTCAAACTATCATTAGCTGCATCAACTGCAACACTTAGTGATTCCAGTAATGCTTTTTCCATGGCTGGAGTTTTCGCTAGAAGATCTTTTAATTCCTGTACCACAGGAGCGTGTGAGTGCACTCTTGAGGCTATTTCATTTGATATGGATTCAGTGGTTATATTCCCCATAATTAATACGTTTTGTCTCCTACTCTATTCAATAGTGGTTTTTCGGATACGACCAATCCTGATTGGAATAGATTTCAGTGATTCAAGAGAACTTTCTTTCAGTCAGGAATAACCAAATATATTGTAAAAATTTGACATTAACAATGACGTAAAATAGATCGTTAGACACGGCCTTGCTTCGCCGTAGCTTCGCAGAGGCAATGCTGTCTACTTGGGACATTAGACACGCATTCGGCTTTAGGTTTGATTGGTTGTAGGAAATAATTCTAATTACTCCTCTTCCACGACAATAGGAGCATCTCTTAGTTCGATGAAATCCTGAACTTTTTCATTTTCTATTAAGACCGTCAAATTATAGTAGACAAGTTTCCATTCACCTCTCTTTTTCACAAGGATTCCACTTCCACGACAGCCGCGCATCCAGGTGTCTAGGTCTTCATCGAACCATGCCATTTTACCATTCTTCGAAAAGTTCCAAATTCTATTTGATGCCGTAAACGACCAAGCCTTTCCTTTATCAAAATAGGGCTTGCTGAACAAGGCAAATTCTCCCTTTGTCCAACGTTCTCCTGGTGCAGTACCCAAGAAAATAAAGGATCCATCCATC
>JBLHON010000281.1:0-5121 GCA_047621865.1 Crocinitomicaceae bacterium
CATGCGCTCAATTTTGAAATTCATTGGCTTGGTTGAAGATTTAAAATTGGATGACGCAAATTTCAACTGGAAATATTACGCAGATGACACGCATGGAAGTGTTCCTTTAATTACAGAACATGATGCGTTACGTTTTATGTATTCATGGTTCGAATGTGCATGTTATAGGGATGTTTTCAGCGGAGAATCGAGTTTCACAGGAGAAGAGTTGGTGGCTAAATTCGATGAACATTTTGCGATGGTTTCAGCAAAAATGGGGTTCCAAGCGCATCCAAGTGAATATATAATTCATGGTATTGCCAATTGGTTCAGTTGGAATGACGAGACTGAAAAAGCCTTTGCCTTCTTTAACCTTAATATTCGAAATTTCCCTGTGAGTTATCATGCATACGACGCAATGGGTGATTACTATATAAAGCAAAAGGATCGGCTAAAAGCAAGTGAGTTTTTCAAGAAATCGTTAGAGTTAGGAGCGGGATCAGAGACAAAGGCGAAACTGTCAGAAATAGAAATTGAAAAGTAATATGCCCACGATTTACTCCCAATTCACGTAAACCGCCTACACCTAATAAAACCCTAAAAATTAGACCATTCCAACTATAATGCTTAATTTTTCGTTTAGTCATAAGACTTAAAAACAAATGAGATACACTTGGTTAATATTCATTTTTTCGATCGTGCTACATGCCAGTTGCAGTAAAGAAAAAGTTCAGCATCCCTACGCTGGCACGTACGATTGTTCGGTGATCAACAGCTCCTGGTCTATGACTGGTGGTGGTGGTGGTGGTAGTTCAACAGAACAATTAACTTTCGAGCTCCTTCTAATTGAAGATTCAATTGATGTGCTAGGCGCGAAAGTTGCCGTTGACGAGATTGCGTATGGGAAGTCGTTCTTTTTTGGCTACTCATCTAACTACATAAGTTTTAACTTTGAAAAAGATAGCATCTTCATTAGCAGGCATTCTGGAGGATTAGGCGGGGGCAGTACAACCAGTTACGCTGGCAGGAAAATCAACTAGTGAAATCCTTTGCTCATAATTAAAGAGTAAGGAGGTCCAATTCTGTTCGTCTCATTAGAGATATTAAAATAAGCTTCTATGTTCTCTGCGTTAAATTCCCGCACTACTAATAAGGCTCAAAACAATTCTTCAGGATTGAACATTTTCACCCTATTAGCCATATTCTTGCTTCTTAGTAACCTTGGTTTTAGTCAGTGTGTTGATACTTCAAACATTTATTCGTTCGACTACAATGGACATTCATATGATGTTGTAAAAGAGAACAAGGAATGGACAGAAGCTTCATCCTGTGCAGTTATCCTTGGGGGTTATTTAGCTGAGATAAATGATTCATTGGAGCAAGACGAGATTTTTTCTCAACTCACAACGAATGCAGGAATTAACATTTCAAACACTCAAAATCAATTCGGAACAGCCTCAGTTTGGATTGGTGGAAGTGATGCAGTAACTGAAGGTGAATGGCTCTGGGATGGAGATAATGATGGAGTTGGGCCGCAGTTTTGGAGTGGTGGACCCACTGGAATGCCAATTGGAGGACTTTATTCTAATTGGGGAGTTAGTCCAGCCGAGCCTGATAATTCTGGAGGACAAGATCGTTTAACTATAATAATAAAACCTACAGCGACGAATTTTGGTTTATGGAATGACCTCATCTCAACGAATTCAATCTATTATCTGATCGAGTACAATTCAACGAGTGGGATCATTGAGAATGACCTTCAAAGCAAACTTCGAATTTATCCCAACCCTAGCTCAGTTCAACTTACCGTGGAGTTTCCTTCAGAATTTATTGGCTTGAAATCAATTGAGGTCTTTTCAATTGATGGCAAATCTATGATGACGACATCAACACATAATCAGAAGCAAATCCTATCTATAGAAAACCTTTCACTAGGATTCTACTTAATTGTTGCCACCAACAATGGAATGAGGGTCAGTAAAAAGATCTTAATCGAATAGACTATTGAACATGAAGAAGGAATATCATCTCAAGGTAACATGGTGATTCGTCAATAAACAGGGATCACAATAAGTTTGATCATCTAAATAAATTCAGGCAAGGGAAGTACACGTCTACTTAGAATACAACCATAAAGAGTATGAGGTCGTTCGTGGGCATAAATAAAAATAAATGAGAATCTTATTTGTCTTATTTCTTGCATTGAATTCAAATGCTCAATCAGAGTTTTCATTGAAAAATAATTGGAAGTTGATACAAAAGGGAACCCGTATAAATGAAGGTGACATTAAGCTCCGAGGCACGATCTTGAATCCAATGTTTAAGTTTTTGGCGAGCACAAAATTATCGAAAGGTTTATTAAAAGACTCATCATATATCATATCAATCAATGCAGCTCTGCCTCCTGGTGTTGAGTTGGGAATATTAATCTATGACGATAGGTCTATTAATATTCGTAAGAACCCAGCAAGTGGGATTTTTCCGCAGATTTTCACCTCTGGGGGATCACGTGACAGGAGTGACTCATTTGTTGCAACTGGTGAGGAAAATAGGGTGGCTTTGATGATTAGAAAAGTGAAGGGCGAAACTATCGATGAAGTGCTGAATCTAAAAATCAACAACTTCGACATTTCTCTCAGTCCTGTTATGTATGGTGAGACTAACTTAATTAGCAACGGTAGTTTTGAAAGGTATAGTGTGTTGGTTCAAAAATTTTCTGCGAAATCGTTTTCTTTGTGTGGGTCAATCCTTTCATGGAACGAGGACGTTCCCAAACTACCATTAGCGGATGATTTGAGATTAAATTATGCCGAAGAGATTAGTTATACTGGAGTAAATGCAAGTTCTAGCTACTTTCTTGGAACACCAGATATTTATTATGAATCTAAAGAGGATACTGCATATGATGGAAAACTTTATGCTGGTATCAATCTTGTCTCATTTTATGATGGGGCCCTTCAAAGAGGTAGAGAATACTTACAAACGAAATTGTCCAGAGAACTTAATGAAGGCGAGAAAATCCGAGTTGAATTTGCCTATAAATTACAGCACGAACGATCAAACATACCAACAAATGCAATAGGTATTTGTATCACTAAAGAGCCTTTGCTAAAGACATTTCCTATAGATTCATTGCTTATAATTTCTGAACTCGGCACTTCCGTTACTGATCTCGCTGAGGCCCAAGATTGGACTGTTATTAGTTTCGAGTTCGAGGCGAAAGGGGGAGAAAAATATCTCACTTTGGGCGATTTTAATCAGACAAACTTTTCGCGTCTAAAGGGAAAACGGAACTTCAGTTCCTATTATTTCATAGATGGAATTGTCGTACAAAGTCATTAACATCCACAGCCCATCCAAACCCCGCAAGTCTTGGCGTAGGCATCTTTGTAGATTTTTCGTGACTCCTTTAAGGCTTGATTTACAACAGGATCTCCCTTTTCTCCACTCGCAACAACTACGATGTAATACCCTTTTGTAAATCCAGCAAAACCATTTGAATACTCAATTGATACATACTTTGTTTCACCCCAATCGTTCCGTGGCAAATATTGAGGGTAGTCAACAACATCTCCTCCACAAATCGCTTCACATACATCTTCAGGCAGTGAAAGTCCCATCTCATCATTGGGATGAAGCCCCCTTAAATCCAAAGGGTATCCTAATCTTTTAGATGCATCTTTCGCCTTATCCAGCGCCGCTTGGTAACTTTTAGTCGATATAACAATGACAAACGAAAAATCCTTCGTCATACTTTGCTCGTACTCATCCCAGTTAACATCCTCATATTCTTTAGAAGCATATTCTTCTGAATCAACATTAGTCGTAATAGTATCTCCTATTACTGTTTCCTCGTCATCTTCTGTTTCTGTGGGTTTATCGAGAATGTCCGTTTTCGATTCTTGACTATCACTCTCAGGTGATGGACTGGTCTGCGTGCACGCACACATTAAAAACAGAATAGGTATTAGATAGATGCGCATAGTTTGAATTTTCGAATGAAGGCTTGAAGTTAAGAAGTTCTGCGAGATGAGGCTTGACCGTGCGAAAATAGTTCGCGATTCGATAGAAAGCCTGTAATGTGTGCACTCGTGGCATCTCTGTTTTTTTTAACTTCGACGTAGGATTTTGAATCAATACATTGTCTTTTATCTATCGAGAAATGAGGTAGAAGGTTAAAAACAGAAAATGCAAAATTGGGTAACTGTACTTAGAGTTGAGCTTCCAATGGATGCTTATCTAACTAGAAGTCAACTGGAGTTTGAGAATATTGAAGTACAGATTTTAGATGTATTGTCTATAGAAGCTGTGCCATTCTACTCTGGTGCAATGGGTGGAATCAGGATTCAAGTTCGAGAAAACCAGGTAAACGATGCCATTGCTGTTCTCAAAGCACTCAACAAAATTACTGATGTAAAAAAGAAGAGGAACAGAGTTATCGAAGTACTGGACTCGATCTCCGCGAAAATTCCTATTATCAAGAATCTCAGAATCGAGGCAAGAATACTAGTCCTGATCTCTTTTGTTCTTTTGATTATTATTATTCCGCTTGCCTATAAACCTGGACTAACGCTTACAGATAAATTAATCACCGGTCAGTGGTGTGTCTCTCGTGTTACTCTTAATGGCAAGGAACTTACTCTAGAAAAACGGGATGTTCTTTTATACTTAAACGACTGCAGTGACTTTTTAAGCTTCAACACTAATGGAACGTTGCAACTTCCAGACTACGACAATGTGGCTCGAATCAAATCGTGGAATGAGTATATGGATGGGATTTATTTACATTCTGATCATCGTTCAGATAACTCCAATAAAATTCACGCTTTTGAAGGAAAATATGAAGTCATTCTTGAAGGTCAACGCTTAGAATTAAGATCAGATTCAGTTTTTATTCAGTGCTATGATTATTCATTCTAACACATTCATCGTGCGGAAAAATCATTGCAGCAGATGATTGAGTGTAAAATTGAATGAATCTAAAACAACATTAGGCATCATAATCAGGTTGATCATACAAATCAGCGTTATCAGCGTACTACATTAATAGGTAAGTGCAAGGATGTAACTTTGCGTGACTGAATCATTAATTTTAGCCAAACAATGTAAATAGCTTATATATCATGCTAAATGAAGATGGAG
>JBLHON010000282.1:0-5113 GCA_047621865.1 Crocinitomicaceae bacterium
CTTCATTGACAAGAATGCTCCCATTCTTTGCTGCTAACTGAATCTTATTTCTTGACGTGTTCGGAATCCGTTCCATCAAGAATTTGTCAATTCTGATGACCTCTTGTCCAGGATCTGCTTTTACACGGTGATGTTCGAATAACTCTTCATTATTCTCCTCTTCTTCCTCCTCTACTTTCTGATCGATCATTATTGCTTAATTACCTTCACGGTTTCTCCTATTCCTTTAAGTCTGAAAATGTATACTCCATTTGGACTTGTAGAAAGATCTATTTGTGTTGAATCAGTATCAATTATTAGTCTACCCATGAGATCGAAAACTTGAACGCCTTGATATAAAGCTGCGTCAGCTTTGATGTTTACAACGTTAGTTGCTGGATTCGGGTACACAAGCACTTCTGGTTTTATTGTCGCGACTGGTTCATCACGAATTCCAAGAAGTACATCCATTTCTGTAGAGAAAACTGGACGAATCATCACAGATCCTTCGAAGCTTGAATTATCCCAACTATTCCCACCATCGACACTATAAAATGTCTTTGACTTGTTGTCAATATTCATATCGAGTCCAACATTGAGACGATCTGCTTCCTGTTGTCTCCATCCAACATAAAACTTTCCACTCACAAACTGCATTGTGTCATCCAGATAATAAGTTGTAAATAAATTTCGGTCGAATTCGTAATGTGGCTGTCGTGGAAAGAATGTATTGTCCTCATAAAGCACGTTACCAGGCTCTCCTCCAATATCATCCCAGATGGTTAAAAAGAATAAATTATTACTCACATCAAGTACAGAAGGAACCCAGTGAATCTCAACTCCAATTATTGAATCAGCTTCATAGGCTTCGTATTGAATTGCCAAGCGAGATTGAACGCCCGTTGTTCCATACACCTTTTCAGCAGATCCGTCATCATATGAATAATAATTTTCAAAGATCTGTTGACTTGTCGTAGAATCATTTCCTGTGAAATTAGGGAATGGTGCTGAAGCCGTTGAAATATAATCGAATGTTTGGCTGATCCCTGGTTTGGTTTCATCGTAATGATAACCAGCGCTAAAATCATGGTATGAATAATAGGTTGTTCTTGGATCGTAATTAATCGTTCCACCCGCGAGTGTTTGTCCGTTTAACACGACCGTTGCTTCTGACACTGCACTATAGAAAATTTCAGTACTTCCATTTTGATCATTCTCAGAAATATTACTTCCGTTTCGAACGACTTGGCGCGCCAGATTTGACATTTTACCCGTGAAATTATTCTTCCAGTGATCCCAAGGCACAGAAGTATAATCCTTGAGCAATGTATTTACCGGATAGACTATAGCGAAATCCTTGAAAAGAGTATCCTGAATACCTGAAAGCGTTCTGAGGTGCACATAATCAAGATGGAAATGATCAAGACTCCCAGAAAGTCCACCATAGCTTTTGAAGCGAAATTGAAATCCTTTCTTGAAATATTTCGTGCTGTCGAGTCGAATATGAGCTACTTTAAAATCACTCACTGGTGCTCCACCAACACTCCATACTTGATTCCACTGCTGAAGGTCGTGTGCATAAAATTCGAGAATGAGTGAATCTGTGGACTCAGGCTCATCACCATAGCCTTGCGTTTGATAGAGAAAGCTCAGGTAGATAGAATCAGAAGCCGAATTGCTTCCCATGTCTATTGGTTTTGACGTCATGTGATCTGCAAAATTTGCTGCTGTACTTCCAAAATCATAGGGAAAGCCATTTTCATCTAATCCATCAAAAGTTGCGACGCCTAATGTCCAAGGGTCAACTGCGAATGTGTAATTGTGATATACTTCACTTTCAATCCAGTATAAATCCAAATCATCTACGGGTGCGAAAAATTGCGTGGCAGAATCCTGGAATAGATCTGGGCCAACAACAAAAACAGTATCAGGGGTTAAATCAATACCTGTTGGAGTGTTAATTGTATCATAAATATGATAGGGTGGATACGCGCTTGTCGAAGCATAACTTCCTGGATAGGTAGACAAATTACCCACTTGAATCACTGAATCGGGGAAATTAGTTTGCGAAGACGAAGACGTTGAAATTGTCCAAGTTCGTCTGTAGGTTTGGTATGAAGTGAATACTGCATCCAATGTCAGAGGACTACTCGCAATATCAAGCAATCGATACTCCTTATCAGAAGTCACGCCCAAATCTGTGTATGTTGCATTGTAATCCTGAAATTTATTCGTGCTGAATTCATCAAAGATTGGCAACGAGATCGTATCTTGAAGATAAATAAATGTACTATCATACGTTCCAACATTTACTTTTTGTAAATGAGCAAATGACTTCTGTTGAAGGTGTGGATTACCAGTAAGTGGTCCCGTTTCTTCACCTTGTGTCCAGCCCAAAAGCGAAAAACACAAACATCCAATTAGGCTAATATAGTTGTACATATTCATATTCATCTCTAATTTTCGGGTTCCTCTGGTTTCGTTGCATAAATCAATATTGTAGAGCCAGAGGCTACGCGTGCATCTTCCGTAAATTCGGGAGATTGTGTTTCAACGCGCATATTAACAGAATCTGCTGGTGTAATGCATTCTGGACAAGCGACTTGAAAATCCATGTCAATCATCTTAGCTACACGAGCACGGGCCTCAGCAATTGTTAATCCAAACAAATCTGGGAGAGACTGGGGGACTCCAGCTTGATCTCTTCCTACAATTAATTTTATACTTGAGCCAATCGGAATTCTAGTTCCTTCTGCAATTGGTTTATTCTTATAGAGTTGTTGCAAGACTGCTCCATGTGCTTCCCGCGACGATTTGTATTCTAATTTGTAGCGAAATCCTCTACTCTTTAAGATCGTTTCTGCAAAACGTTGAGATTTATCAACCAAACCAGGCATGTCCAATAATTGCGTACGTTTCGACACGCGCAACTTAATAGAACGACCAGGCTTCACGAAGATATCCGTTGCAGTTGTTGGTCTTGGATCCTGACTTAGTACAGTTCCTTCCACCTTGGTTGGATCGTATAAAGAATCGAGCACCTCGTACTCCAACCCAGTTGTACTGAGCAGATTCTTTACATTGTTTTGATTTTTCCCAACTAGATTTGGCACTATTGTTTTCACTCCATGATTCGTTCTGCTATCAAGACATCTTGTCAAGAGTTGGTATCCGAGTATGTAAACGAGAATAATCACACCAAGGTTGATGCCGAATTGTTTACTCCAAATATAATTGCCTAATTTCTTCAGTATTTCCATTGCAGAAGCAGTTTAGAAGTTCGGTGACATTTGATTTGATTTGTAGAAATCATCTATATATTCATACGCTTCTTCAGCTGTGTCAACAATCCCAAAAAGATCGAGATCTTTCTCAGAGATATTGTTTTCTTGCTCCAGCATTGAAGATTTAATCCAATCTAGTAATCCAGTCCAATATGATTTACCAATCAAAACAACTGGTCGATTGTTAATTTTCTTTGTTTGAATCAGTGTCAATGCTTCGAATAATTCGTCCAAGGTTCCAAATCCACCAGGTAATACGACAAATCCTTGAGCGTACTTCACGAACATAACTTTACGCACGAAAAAGTAATCGAATTCCAAATTGTGTTCCTGATCAATATATGGATTGTGGTTTTGCTCGAATGGAAGATCAATGTTCAATCCAACAGATTTTCCTCCACCTTCTTGAGCACCTTTATTTCCAGCCTCCATAATTCCTGGACCACCACCAGTGATGACTCCATACCCTCCTTCTGCGAGTAATTTGGAAACTTGAACACCTAGCTGATAATATTTATTCTCAGGCTTTGTTCTTGCCGAGCCGAAAACGGAAACGCATGGTCCAATCTTCGCCATTCGCTCATATCCTTCAACGAATTCAGCGATTATTTTAAATATAGCCCAGCTATCGTTAATTTTAATCTCGTTCCAATCTTTTATAACCTTATTCATTTATCAAATGTTTCCTTCATCAACACTTCTGTGATGTAGACTACAGCTTAGTAGTAAACGGTTCATTGGTGTATTTCTGAATCCTAGTAAAAGAGGCAAATGTAGTATAATTCTATGCTATAACGCAGTTTTGATTTCAAAATTGTGGTCCTTATCGATTCGCAGTAACTTGATTACAATCTGAATGTTCTAACTGGGATCGATCTACTAATAAATCAGGATCTCATTTGGATAAACAAGTTACGTCTATGGGTAATCTCAATTGGTCAATTCAACCATTTGATGTATTTTCGAGGCATGCAGCGAATTGTATTGGCTATACTCCTACTTTCATTTTCCCACACTGGGAATGCTCAACGATCCTTTTTTGAGCCAGCTGATAGTTTGCAAAAGGGCCGATTTATTGGAATAACGTCTGGCATTACAGCTGGGTGGGCTGGAAGTATGATAGGGCTCTCACAAGTTTGGTATAGTAAAGTTGAGAAGTCATCTTGGCACACGTTTGATGATTCTAAGAACTGGCTTCAGATGGATAAAGTGGGGCATTTTTATATTTCTTACAAGGAAAATCAATTTACTTCAGACCTTTTTAGATGGACAGGCTTGGACTACAATAAATCACTTTGGATTGGCACTGGCGTGAGTATTGGCTATCAGACGACCTTTGAGTTATTTGATGCCTTCAGTAAGGATTGGGGGTTTTCCTGGAGTGATGTTGCGGCCAATTCCTTGGGAACAGTATCTTATACACTCCAGTCGTATTTCTGGCAAGAAGAGCGTATCATCCCCAAATTCTCTTATTACCCAACCGAATTCGCCGAGTACAGACCAGAAGTGCTAGGAGGTAATTTCACAGAATCGTTACTCAAGGATTATAACGGTCAAACCTATTGGTTGAGTTTCAGCCCTGGTACTTTCTTTAAAGAAAGTGGAATTCCAGAATGGGCTTGTTTCTCCTTTGGTTATAGTGCTCATGCAAAACTTGTTGGGGATCAAGAATTCTATCAAGATCCTATTTCAGGAACAACATTTAATTCGCAACGTGAGTTTATTTTCTCGTTGGATATTGATTTTAGTAAGTTGCCAATAAAGCGACCCTGGTTGAAAGCAATTGTGAGGCACTTCAATTACTTCAAGGTTCCATTTCCAGCATTGATTTTGAGGGGGAACTCGTTAAA
>JBLHON010000283.1:0-5041 GCA_047621865.1 Crocinitomicaceae bacterium
TCCCTGCGAGAAAAACGCTCTATGTAAAGGCTGGACTTGGTTACAACACCAATGCTTCCTTCAATCCTGATTTTATTTCTTATCAGGGTGGAAAAATCGATTTTTTGGGATTTGACGATGGATCTCGTTCATTGCCAATCTATCCTGGTACAACCATTCCTCATCCTGCGTCAGGGTTAGAGTCTACTGAGGCGGCAACAAGAGCTTTTGGAAATGTGATGGCCACAGAGAAAACTTTCAGTTTCTTAAATCAGAATTACGCCTTTGCGTGTGGTGATCAGAAAAAGTTCAAGATTAAAAAAGACTCAACCAAGAAACTTACGTATGGCTACAATGTCGTTCTTAATTATCGCTCCTCTAACACCTATTTTGCTGATGTTCAATACAACGAGTATTTGAGAGATAGTGACTTGACAAGAACTGAACTTTTTAGAGATCGTACTTCGAGTGGTGAACAAACACAGACGAATGTCCTATGGACTGCCTTATTTGGACAATCGATAAAAGTGAAGAGAAGCAAGCTATCATTGGTGCTCTTTCATACACAAAACGGCACTTCTTCTGCAGCGAATTTAGTAGAATCAAATTTCGACAGTAATCAAGCTGTATTGGCGAAGCAAGGATTGCAATATACGCAACGCTCTGTGTCAAACGTAAATTTGTCTGGAACTCATTATTTGGATTCATCGGCAAATTGGAAATTATCCTGGAAATTGAGTCCAACGTATTCTAAGATTTCAGATCCTGATATTCGCTCAACAGCACTCGAAATTTCAGATACTCCTGGACCTGCTGGTGAAGTGCAGTATCTAATGAATGAAGCTGTAGGAAGTGAAGTTCGCAGAATCTTCAGAAGTTTAACTGAGTATAATGTGAGTGGACGTTTTGATTTGGATTATAGCTTCAAGCAATGGGATTCTCTTAAAAGTGTTCTTTCTTTTGGTGGATTGACAACATATAAGAATAGAGATTTTGAAGTGTCTGAATACGTGTTCAGACTCTATGGTATGTCGAATGTTGTTCCAAACGATCCTGATTGGTTCTTTCAGTCTGAAAACATTTATAGTACAGGCTCTGGTCAGGGAGTTTACGCAACTGGTCAACAAGAGAAGGCCAATAATTATAGCGCGAATCAAATGACCAATGCTGTCTATGTGATGAATGAGTTGCCATTGTCTAAGTCGATCAGTTCAACCTATGGAGCTCGACTTGAAAGAAATGTGAATCGTTACACAGGACAATCATCAAATGCTGAGTTTGATACTTTAGAACCAAGGTATGTGAATGAAATTGTTCTGAATAAAATCAATGTATTGCCATCAATAAACCTCGTATATAAGATTCGTAAGGCTGAAGATAGTCTGAAGCTAAAGCGAAACACGAACATCCGTGCAGCCTATACTCAAACAGTTGCTCGACCATCGTTCCGGGAGATTTCGATTTCCCAAATTTACGATCCAATTCAAGGGAGACGATATCTAGGGAATATCAATCTGAAACAAACACTGATCCACAATGCAGATCTTAGATGGGAACGTTTCTTTGGAAGAACTGAGTTGATTTCAGCGAGTATGTTCTATAAGAAATTCATAAATCCGATTGAAATTGTTGCGAATGTTGCCGCGCCAAATGAGTTTATACCAGTCAATGCCGGTGAAGCAGATATCTATGGAGCCGAATTTGAGTTTAGAAAATCAATTGGTTTCAAAAAAGAAGATAAGAGTCACATCAAATTCGTGCTTGGAGCAAATTTCACGTATGTTCAATCTAGAATTGACATGAATAAGGTGGAAACGCAAGTTGGTGGGGTAATACTGACTGAGAAAGAAGTGCGTGTTGCGAATGCACGGGTTGGTGAAGTGATAGGAGATTATCGATCCATGTATGGCCAATCACCTTACATTGTGAATGCGTTCGCGAATTTCAGTAATGATTCTCTTAATCTCGTACTGAACGTATCGTATAACGTTCAGGGAAAGAAGCTTGCCGTCATTGGGATTGGATCACTGCCTGACGTGTACGAGCAACCATTTCACAATTTGAGCTTAAAAGTATCCAAGGGTTTAGGTAAAATTCACACCGAAAAGAACGAAACTGAACCTCGTTGGAATGTTAGTTTGACAGGGAGAAATCTATTGAATGTTGCCCGGCGACGTTACTATGAATCGTATAATGCAGAAAGCCAAATATTTGATTATTTGCATCAAGGAGTTACCGTAACAGGATCAATCTCCTATACGATCAGATAACGGAAAGTCACAAAACAAGAAAGCCTCCCATTGCTGAGAGGCTTTCTTTTAAACTATGTTCGCACGTGTTAAATTACTTTCACGTTTACGGCGTTTAAACCTTTTTTTCCGTTTTCTAATTCAAATTCGACGTTATCGTTTTCACGTAATTCGTCAATACATCCAGAGATGTGTACAAAATGTTCTTCGTTTGAACTTTCTTCTTTGATGAATCCAAATCCTTTGGCATCATTGAAAAATTTTACTGTTCCTTTATTCATGTTATTATTTATTATTAATTACTTAGATGTATTCAATAATGATGCCAAACACGAAATACTAGGATTGATATCTATTCAATAAATAGAGGGTCACGAAGAGTAGAAAGACAATTAACAAGGTTATTTTGATCACCAAACGATTTGAACTATAATCTTTGAACGCTGCTGCTTTAGCGGGAATTTGGATGGATTTAATCATTTTGAACTCAGAATTCTCTAACTGTGGTTCAGCATATTTATCAGATTGTTGAATTTCAACGTTTCCACTATAATGAAAATGAATCTTCTGCCCAGTGGATGAATGTCCCACAGTGTAATCTTTTGTCATTTCCGTTGTAAGCATGATTCGATTTAATGATCCATCCATCTCCAAATTTTCTTTAGAGGCAAACGCACGAACTGATTCAAGTAATTCGTTATCCATAGTGAACCAACCAGTATGTTTGACTTTAGCCATCTCTTGATCAGTTGAAAGAGACGTAAAGAAGAAAAGGAAGATTCCATTGTCAATGCCAGAGGGAAAATTTAGTACAGTACTATTTTTCTCCCTGTCATCCAATAATTCAATGTCAATGGCACCATGGTTTAAATAGGGTCCACTGAAATACAAATTAATTGTCTTTTCAATGAGTGCTTGATTCTGAGATTCGATTACGATATAGGTGCTGCTTAATTTCATTTGTTCTCTATAAGTGCTGGATCAAGGTAGTTCATTTGAAAATTTTGAGTGATTTTTTGCGTTTGGATTTTTTCTTAAGCTTTTTCTTACTCTTCTTGGACTTGACTCTTTTTACTTCTTCCTCATCTTCCTCTGGTTTTTTAAGTTTTTTAGGTTTCACTGGTGTGGAATGCTGCTTCAAATCTGGACGCTTACCTATTAATGTTGTAAGAGCAATAAGTCCCCAAATAACGACATTTTTATCTGCAAAATTGAACGTAAAGTTGAGTCCACAGATCAAAATAGTGCTCCCTATTATCAGCATAGACTGCAATTTTGGAGTTCGCACAGGTGAAAGTCTCTCTAGATGACTGGCAATTAATTTTTTTCGTTCTTGTTCATCATTCTTTCCTCCAGGGACAAAGAAGAAGATCAATAGAAAATTTTGTGCGGCATAAATTCCAGAGATACCAAGTAGGAAATATTGAAATACAGCTAAAAAATAGTCACCTAAGCTTAGTTCTGTTGATTGTAAGTCCTGATAATAGAGTATAACAAGGTATTGAATGCAGAGAAAGACCAACAGAAGTGTAATCCATACACTCGACAATATGCGCACAGTGTTGGTTAGTTTGGATACAAATAAACTATTCATCGTGATGATGAAGGCGATAGAAAGAGCTGCACAAGCCAGAAAAACAAAGAGATTTCCTCTTGCAATTAATGCTGGATCTATGCACCAATAGAAAAACAAGAGAGAGAAGACCATTACATCTTTATCAGAGTAGGGTAAGGTTACTTGTTTTGCATATTCGATAATTGCGTTAAGAATGAAAAAGCCGCTAATGAAATAGGGCCATCGATAAAAAACATCATCGAGATGTTCCCAATTCTCCATCAGATCAATTCCCAAACTGAGTAGACTGAAAATAAAGGCTACGATGGATATCATGAGAACTCGATGCCATGATTTCGACACCCTGAAAAATTCTAAGTGCAGTCCTGCCAATAAAGCCAATTGACCAATAAGTACAAATATTTTTTGCTGGTCAGATGAATTCCAATAGATAAGAAAACCTATGTATAGTACTGCAATAGAAATGGTGATAAGGAATTCTTTTCGATCGAAGCGGACTCTCATAATAATGATGGTTATTGATCGAAATCAGACGCCATAGGAAAACTTATATCCTACTCCCTTGACTGTCTTGATGTAATCATCACCAATTTTTCCGCGGAGTTTACGAATGTGAACATCAATTGTACGATCTCCAACCACGACATGCTGCCCCCAAACTGTTTCAAGAATGAAATCCCGTTCAAACACTTTCTCAGGCTTTGACGCCAATAGGGCAAGTAAATTGAATTCCTTTCGTGGGAGATGAATCGCTTCCCCGTTTTTAATCACTACAAATTTTTCACGGTCAATGATTAGCTCGTTTGAATGCCCTTCAGTAATCGTGTCATTTCTATCGCTAATAGTTCGCCTCAGCAATGCTTTAATTCTGCTAATAAGTACTCTTGGCTTGATGGGCTTAGAAACATAATCATCAGCACCAGCATCTAAACCAGCAATTTGACTATAATCTTCACTGCGCGCAGTTAGAAAGCAAATGCGAATGTTCTTTGTTGAAGCATCTGCCCGCAGAACCTCGCACACTTGAATTCCATCCATTTCTGGCATCATCACATCGAGAATAATAATGTCGGGCTGCATTTTTTGCGCAAGCGCAATTCCATCCAAGCCATTCTCTGCAGTTAAGACTGTAAAGCCTTCTTTTTTCAGATTGTAGGCAAGAATATCTCGAATATCAGCCTCATCATCGATAATTAAAACAGATTCCATTCGGTGATTTTAATAAATTGGAGCAAAT
>JBLHON010000284.1:0-5034 GCA_047621865.1 Crocinitomicaceae bacterium
CTGCTCAAGCCAAATCATTTCAAATTATTCTGGCTGTTCCAAACGACGGCTTACAGGACCTTGCCGATAACAAGTGCAGTGCAGTTGTAGATATGGTAAAGAAGTATCCAGGAACGGTAATCATGGTTTGCGTGGGTAATGAGCCTCTTGGGGCATGGTGGAAAGGAGCATTTACGAATCTCGTTGTCCCTGCAATACAGAATTTGAATGCTGCACTAATTGCAGCTAAGATTCCAACACCATTAACAGTTCCCTTCAATTATGCCATCATGGATGTTTCCTATCCTGTTTCTTCAGGAGCTTTAAAATCCGCAAATACAGCAATCGTTTCAAGCGTGTGTGACGTGATTAAAAGTTCTGGAGCAGTTTTCATGATTAACATTTACCCTTTTTTAAATACAACTCCTGATATAGGCATTCCATTGCCGTACTGTTTGTTCACAGCAACATCTGATGATTGGTCTCATGATGGAGCTTACACATACAAAAACATTTTTGATGCGTCCTATGATGCATTGTTTATTGCTCTCACAGCACTTGGTCATGGAGATTTGAGTATTGCTATTGGCGAATGTGGCTGGCCAACAGGACCAAAAGCTACCTATCCAACTGCGACGCTAACAAATGCAACCACATTCAATCAGAATCTAATTGCTCATTGTAAAAGTGGATTGGGCACGCCTCGTGTTCCTAATATTCCTATCATTTGTTTCGTATTTGAAATGTATGATGAGGACCAAAAAGATATAAACCCTGGACTCTTTGAAACGCATTGGGGAGTTTATGAGGCTGATGGAACTGCCAAGTATACAATAGCACTTTAAGTTCGAGTTAGAAGATTTAAAAAGCCTAGTACGTGTATTTTGTGCTAGGCTTTTTTAGTTGAGAGATTTTACGAACTCTTTCAAATATCAATTAGATTAACACCCCCATTTCCCAAAGAAAAACACGAATTCTTGATCGACTTTTTCGCATTTCGCATTTGTTGCAGGATTCCATTTTTTCGACATCCTTGAAATGATTTTAGCCAGTTCTTTATCCACAGAGGGGTAGCCAGATGGTCCCGTTATTTTAACGTTTGATATCGTTCCTTTTTTCGTGATGGTAAAGAATATCTTAGCTCGCTGAAGCTTTTCCTCTTCTATTTTTCTCGTCTGATCTTTACTATTCACTTTGAGGTATTCAATCAATGCTGATTGGCCATTTTTGTATACAGCTTCTTTTTCTGGAATAATAGTCATGTAGTCCACTAAACTATCATCTTTAGCGAGACCTGTGCTTTTATTCGTTCGAACGTAAAGAGCAGTAACTAGCAAATTGGTGGAATAAGTCGTAGAAAGTAAGAGATTCAATTGAGCAGTATTTAATACCTCATTTTGCCCCATTTCGCTCACGCCTAAATCCTGAACATCTCTATCATTGTGAAGGACGGAAAGGGTTACGTTTCTGAAATCATCTCTTAGTTCATTCTCAAGTTCAACTGTCTTCTGGCAAGTCATTTCTTCCAGTTCTGGTGGTGTGTTATTCCAGTTCAGGTAGCCGAAAGATGATAATCCAAAGGTTATAATAACACTGCAAATAATGATTATGTTCTTTTTCATGGCTATTTTAGTTAAAGATGATTTTCTATCAAATATATGGTGAGTCAGTGCCTCAAAGGGTAAATCAAATGTAAAATGATGTAAATCTTGTGTAAAACAGTTCAAATTGACCAAGATTCAAATAGCTTTGTAGTATGCGTCTGAGACATCTCAAAATTACTTTCTTGACCTTCGTGTGCGTCTGGTTGTTTATTTCCGAAAGTAATGCACAAGACACGCACGATGATAAACACATAGAAGTATCATTGAGAATGATTGGGCATCAGGTCTTACTCAATGCCAATGACAGCACTTCTCGTGTCCTACCAATCCTGAGAGAGAAGGATCAATATCGAGTCCAATTCGAATCTGATTTTGGCTTCAATCCAGATCAACTGGTGACAACGATCAATCAAGTCTTCGATGACACGAAGATGATAAATGGTTATTTCCTTGAAGTGGTGCAATGTGAAACTGGGAAGGTGATCTATAGTTTCGAGATGGGCAAAATAGAAGGTACAGATGTAATTTCATGTAGCTTAAGAGATCAGCCCAAATCATGTTATAGCCTATTGTTTACGTTGGTTGGAAGAAATTCTGCATTGAATACTTCGATTCCCGCGATTACAAAAGATTCAAATTTTCAGACAAATCGATTCTACATTATTGGTGGCATCGTTCTACTGATATTAATTAGCTTGGTGTTCTTTTTGGGTAGGAAGAGAAGGAATAATTCTACAATTGATCCCAATTTGATCTCCCTAGGGAAATACCATTTTGACAAGAGGAAGTCAATACTCAGGTATGAAGAGCAAAGAATAGAATTAACGAGTAAGGAGGCAGATTTACTTCTTTTACTGTATCATGCCATCAATACAACTGTTGAACGAGAAGTTATTCTTAATCTAGTCTGGGGAGATGAGGGCGATTATGTTGGGCGAACCTTGGATGTTTTTATTTCAAAATTGCGGAAGAAGCTTGAAGCTGATACCACTTTGCAAATTGTGAACATTCGTGGAGTTGGATATAAGCTTGTCGCAGATTGATCCAATAAATTCTAGCTTAATTGTTCATCAATGCTCTTGGTAATATCGGTTTCAACATCTCCTGTGTGAGCTGTCGTTTTATTTTCAATGAGCATGATCTTACATTCATCAACAGCCGAAACTTTGTGATTGATTCCCTTTTTAATGATGAATAAATCACCTGTATTCATGGTGAAAGCTTCTTGATTCTCGATTTCAAAGATTAGATTCCCTTCGAGGATGTAGAATAATTCGTCTTCATTTGTGTGGTTGTGCCATGGCAATTCATCCCCTTTGATAATGGCAATCTTAATATAAACGTCATTTACTTCACCAATTACCTTAGGCGAAAAATATTCGCTCACATCACTAAATTTATCCAATACATTCATTGGTGCAAAATAGAAATAATTTTGACTGAAATCTATAGAAAGGCTGGTGTAACAAACTCAATCCTAGTTTTTGGAAGTATCCTTACTAAGATAAGGTTGCTCCACCATATTAATTGCCTTTCCTGTATTTTTGTACATCTGTTTTAGTTCCATCTTTCCTTCTGAGTAAACCCCACCCCCGAAATTGTCACTAATAGGAACAGATTTAGAGAACTCACACTCGCTAATTTTCTTCTTGTGAATGTCCGCAGGTAGATAAAACAATAAAAGGTCGTAGAATGTTACATTCGAAGTCAATAATAATCATGATCAACTCACTTAGAACGAGAGCAAAAGCTAAGGTTCTTCAATTTCATAAACGCATCCATGAGGAGATTTTCCGTAAGTCAATATTGAAATAAAATTGCCCAATGCATAAGGAACTGCGTAACAATTGCGAAGTGGATCCTTTCTTGTGCTTTTAGAATGTTTAAAACCTAAAAGATGGCAATATTCATGGAATATGTGAGCTGCGAATTCCTTACTGTCCATCCCGTTAAAGTCCTTGGTATAGGTATGTATTATTCCATCACTTTTATAAGTGTAACCAACAACTCCTCCTCCCGAGCCCCTTTCTAATTTCAATTTGAAAGCAATCACTCCATCCTCTCCACTAGTTTCAGTTCCGTTCATGACTTTGTCAAAAATCTCTTGATTGCTGTATCTAGTTACGTCTGTTCTTCTCCCTCTCCATTTTGTATACGTTATAAAATGAAAAGTTCCACCTTCTGTTTTATCAGATTTGAAGTGGGTCACTTTATGCTCAAAGGCAGTACTGTTCAGGGTGTCTTCTAAATGTTCGATTGCCTCATTTACCTTGTCTAAATTTTTGCCCGTGTAGCCAATGTGAGATTCTAATTTGATTTTCAGCATCTTATTTTTTTAGTGATTGATTAATTTGGTCAAGAGAGTTGGCTCTTAATTGCTCGTATCTTTCTTCTTTAGCTGGTACTCGCCAATGCCAAAAATGTTTCCATTCAGGATTAGCATTGGTGATTTCTTGTCATCAATCGATAATTCCCATTCTCCAGTTCTGACAAACTTATCGTGCTCATATATGTTGTAAATTCCATTTGGTAACACTTCAAGTGAATAGTTTTCTGAGTCGAGATAATTCATGAGTTCATGTTTCCCATAATAGATGCTAGCCGTCTTGTTGTGATGATTTATTCTTAGTTCACCAACGATATAGACGACAAGACAAATGCTCAATATGCCTATAGAAATAAACTTATCACGCCGAGTGCCTTTGAATAAAGCATAGATTGCAATCAACAGGAATACCAGACCAATGATTAAGGCTATCCATTGAAGTGTATAAAGTTTATGTATCAATGTAAGTGGGACATTTAAGTAATGTTACTAAAACGCATTGTATAAGTAATCGTATCCATCCACAAAATGGAAAATGCAGTTCCTAGAATGAAGAGCACCCATCTCCCTAGATTATTTGCATCGTCATATTTATTGGCTAAGTGAACTAATGCACTTGGCCCCCAACCCAGGATATAGAACAGATTCGCTCCAACCAGATGAAACAACGAATTTTCAAGAAGAAATGGCAATCCTACTCTTTCGACAACAAACCACATTTCATAATAGGCATTAGCAATAACTCCTATGAGTATGATGTTGTAGTAAAGCCGCTTCTTTTCCCACCACAAGATCAACTCCAGAAGAAATGAGCTTTTCTTTTTCTCGATGATGGGAGCGTCTAATAGTTCGTTTTTTTTCACCTAATATCGTTCAATTACTTATGCTTTAGCACCTTGAGAACGCTGATTTATATGATCAACATGATCGTGATCTCTATGTTGTTTTGTGATCATCCAACTTTACCATTACTATCTACTTCAATCATTTTTTATCTACGCGATATGTGTCATTTGTGTTTTCAGTTTTAGCACGCTGATAACGCTGATTTATATGATCAACATGATCGTTTGTCTATGTTGTTTTGTGATCATCCAACTTTACCATTACCATCTACTTCAATCA
>JBLHON010000285.1:0-5013 GCA_047621865.1 Crocinitomicaceae bacterium
TACTCCTATCATGAGTACATATTCTGGTTTTGAAGTAACTCATTGGGGAGGAATAACAATTGGGTTTAAATTAAAGCCAAACTACAGGTAACTTAATATAGTCGGACTTCTGTTCCAATTCCCTTCAGAAATACTTACTTTCGATCTTTCCATAAAATCTCAAAAGAATCGGCTTATCGATTAATTTTTTTGCGTATCTTAAGTAGTAATGACACAAACTAGTTTACCAGAATCAGATAATATTGCCGAGTTCACAGAGCAATTTATTAATCAAACCCAACGATCTGTCTTCCTAACGGGAAAGGCTGGAACGGGAAAGACAACATTGCTTCAGAAGATTATTAAATCAACCTACAAGCAAGCAGTAATTGTTGCTCCAACAGGAATTGCCGCCTTGAATGCTGGTGGCGTTACAATTCACTCTTTTTTTCAATTGCCTTTTGGCGGGTTTATTCCTGATTTTAAGTTTCCTTCTACATTCGATAATAGCGTTAGGCTAGAAAATAGATCTACACTTCTTCATCATTTTAAGATGAATAAGAGCAGACGTGCAATCATTCGAAATTTAGAGCTGCTCATTATTGATGAGGTCAGCATGCTTCGCTCAGATGTACTTGATGCAATGGATTGGATGCTTCGAAATGTTCGCAAAATCAATCAACCTTTTGGTGGACTTCAGGTTTTATTTATTGGTGATTTACTTCAGTTACCACCAGTTGTCAAGTCAAACGAATGGAATTTCTTGCGCGAGTATTACAATGGTCCATTCTTCTTTGATTCGCATGTAGTACAGCAAGTAAAACCTCTATACATAGAATTACAAAAGGTCTATCGTCAGAGTGATGAGCACTTTTTGGACATCCTAAATAATCTAAGGAATAACGAAATTACAGCGTCAGATATTGACATTTTGAACAAATATGTTCAGCCTGATTTTAAGGCAATAGATCACGACGATTACATCACCTTAACAACTCACAATGCAGACGCAGACAGGATTAATAAAGATGCCCTAACACGTTTGGAAAGCAAAGAATTTTCATTTGATGTTGAAATAACAGGGAATTTCCCAGAGCACCTCTACCCGCTCGATGAAACCTTGGTTCTGAAAGAAGGAGCTCAAGTCATGTTTATGAAGAATGACAGCTCGCCAGAGAAGAATTTCTACAATGGGAAAATGGGGACAATTAGCTCAGTGAGTAAACATGAAATCAAGGTACATTTCCCAGAAGAGAAAAAAACCATTGAAGTCGAAAAGTTTGAGTGGAATAACATCCAATACATCCTGAACGCATCTACTGGAGAAGTGGAAGAAAAACCACTTGGAACCTTTGTCCACTATCCCTTAAAATTGGCCTGGGCGATCACAGTTCATAAAAGTCAAGGACTTACGTTTGACAAGGCTGTGATTGACGTTTCGAAAGTATTTGTTCCTGGCCAAGCCTATGTAGCACTTTCTCGGTTGCGCTCGCTGGAAGGACTTGTTTTGTTGAATCCAATTCAGACCAGTCGCCTTTCTGTGAATCAAGATGTCGCGAGTTATGCGAAGTCACATGACGAGTCAGAAGATCTAGAAAAAACGTTGAAGGATGGAACGTATGATTACTTAAACAGTGTACTTGTCCGCGCTTTTGATTGGATCGAATTGACAAATAAATGGCAATCTCACAAGACGACCTACAAGAGTCACGGCAGCAAATCTCAAAAGGGAAAAAACCTTACATGGATTACACAGCAAGTTCAGGTCTTGGAATCGAGTATGGAGGCATCGCGCAAATTCAGGAATCAGTTGAATCATTTATTTGCCCAACATAATGTTGATCTCGACCATGTTTTACAACGAACTGAAGCAGCCTATGAATACTTCTTCAAAACGTTTGATGGAATCCTGTATTCGAATCTCAAGAAGATGGCCGAACTTCAACAGCAACGAAATACGAAGCAGTACAATGATGAGTTGGAAGATCTCGATCAGTTGACCACAGAAACCATTTTGCGCATCAAAAAGGCCCGTAAAATTACTGATTGTATCGTAAACGAGAAGCCACTCACCAAGAACGAACATTGGGAAGAAGAAATCATGAAATACAAATTGGCGAAAATTGAGACGGTAAAACACGAAATTCGTCAAGCCAATACCACATTTGATTTCGATACAGATTTTGTTCAAGTTCAAACGAAAGCCACACGTAAGAAGAAAGATTCCAAACCAAAAGGCTCAACCTATGATAAAACATTGGAATCGATCAAAGCTGGTCATTCCATTGGAGCTATTGCAAAAGAACGTCAACTGAGTACAAGCACAATTTATAACCATTGTGAACGACTGATCAGAATTGAGAAAATTGAATTGAGTGACATCATGGATTCGAAACGAATCAATCAACTCAGTGATGTCTTTGACGAATATGATGGCAAATCATTAACGGCATTGAAGGAGAAGTATGGAACGAAATTCACTTGGGATGAATTGAAACTCTATCGCGCGTCACTGATCATATAACACGTTAAAATCTACCTTCGGAAATATCCGTAATTTTGTAATCAATTCTCGCAAGTATGATTTTAAGTAGATTGAATAAGTTCCGTAGACAAAATAAAATCCAACTACTCACAGGTATGCTGAGTATAATCCTCTCAATAAATGTCTCTGCACAAGCTTATGATTCATTAGGACGAAGGCTTTCCCTCACAGAAATGTCGGTAAATTATCCAACTGATAAAAATTTCACAGGCCATAATTTCATAGAGATCTATGATCGATTATTTGCCCCAGTGAGAGACACCTTGGAACGCTTTTTTGAAATCGGAATTTTGCAGGGAACCTCTCACCTTCTATGGCGCGATTACTTTCCAAAAGCGAAAATATTTGGTATCGATATTCGTGATTATTCAGAGATAAGTGCTGGTACAGGAATAGAGACGTACGTTGCTGATCAATCGAACAGAGATGAATTACAAGGCTTCATAAATAGGCACGGCAGTGAGTTTGATGTAATTCTCGATGATGGCGGACACGCCATGGATCATCAACAAGTGAGTTTAGGATTCTTATTTCAACATGTTAAGCCAGGAGGCTATTTCATTATCGAAGATGTGCATACTTCACTTCCAAGCTATTATCCAGGGGAAGAATTTAAAGTGAATATGACGATGAGCAACACTACCCTATTTATGATCGAATGGTTCATGAGAACTTCTCAAGTAAGAAGTGAATATATGACTCCAGAAGAGGTTCAGTATTTGGAAGAAAATATTGACACAATTGAGCTTTCCTTCAAGACAACACATCTGCATTCTATGATTTGCATTATTAAAAAGAAGGGTTAGTTCTTCTCGCGGGAGATGATTCCTCGAATGCTTACCATATTCAGTGGGAACTCTAAAATTACGTGGAGGAAGCTAAAGAAAAGCGCCACAAGAAATCCTGTTTTGAAATCGTAATAAAATAACGAAAGCATACCTATCCAGAGAACACCAATCACAATCGATCGTGTCAAAGTGAGTTTCTTGTGCCAAGCAATGGTGGTCGTTTTTGAAAACCAATTAAGGTAGTGATAGGTATAAATGAACGACATAAACATCATCAATCGAAGCTCCATAGTCTCCATAAAATAGAAGGACTTACCATCAGAAATGCCAATGAACTTTGCAAACAAAGCGGGAGTCAAGTGGAAATTATTTTCCAGATATGTCGATTTCATCAAATCACTAAACGCATATTGCTCTGGATTAATCTTCATGTAAATGAAAATAACTGGAATCAACAGTGCAAAAATCACAGCTGCATATCCATACTTACTCTTTGATTTGGCAGCTCCATAGAGCATAAAAATCAGTGTGAAGAGATATACATGAATGATGGTTGGAATCAATAATCCAACAATAGTAGTATAGGTTTCTACACTATTCAATAGGATTGCCCCAATTATTCCAATGGTAACGAGTACAATCCACCCAATCATTTTTCGGATGTACAAGAACCCAATGGACAGCAGAATAGTTAAGAAAATGACGCTATTTGACCACTTATTAATAAAGAGAAAAACATCTGTTAAGGTAGAGGGATCACTTCCTGCGAATGTAAAGTAGATTTTGGGAACAATGAGAATCAAGGAGGCAGAAAGGCCAATTATCAACCAAGTATAGCGCGGGCCACGTACAAAGTAGTTCTTTGTGTCCAGCCAGTTTATTTCCGTTAAATAGTGAAGTGGACCAAGTATGGCAAACGCAAGTATGAAAAGCTCTAGTGGAAACTGGTATGCCAGAATAGCCGAAATTAGAATGAGACCAATATTTAATAGATCAACTTGTTTTACAGTCATTCTTTATTCCTGATTTGGTGCATTTCAAAGATAACAAGAATATGAAATTAAGGAACTAGTGACAGGTTTTCAATTTGCAGACAACCCTATTTTGATCACTTGGTCAAAAAATGTACTTTTACCACAAGTTATTCTGTCAAGTAGCAACTTAATGCACAGCCGACAAATTAAAAGCACTCTTATGAAAAATGTTTTAACCTTAATTTTAGCCATCACCTTTTGCTCAGGGCTGAATGCGCAAATAATGAATGAGACTCAGGGAACAGGCTCCGGGGCAAGTCTCACAACTGGAGATTACAACACTATGTATGGTGACAGTTCTGGTACAAACGAAGATACAGGCCTAAGCAATACGCATATTGGTGCATATTCAGGGTACTCACAGGATGGTGCTAGTCGCAATACATTTATAGGAGCGCAAAGCGGATTTTACAATACTACTGATGTAGATGGTACTTTTGTTGGCTATCAGGCTGGATATAACAATGATGGTACTGACAATACCTTTCTTGGACAACAGGCGGGCTACACGAACACCTTTGGTAGCGACAATACTTTTCTGGGTGAAGAAGCAGGCGAATTCAACGTAGATGGATTTGACAATACCTTTGTAGGAGAGGATGCTGGAAGGTACAATACCACTGGAGATTACAATACCTATATTGGGAATAATGCGGGGAACAGTTCT
>JBLHON010000286.1:0-5005 GCA_047621865.1 Crocinitomicaceae bacterium
ATTATCTCTATTGCCCTTGTTGTTTCAGCAAGCATAAAGTCCGCACAGTTTCCATTTTCGTCTTGGCTCCCTCGTGCCATGGAAGGCCCAACGCCATCAAGTGCAATTTTTTATGGTTCAATTGCTGTGCATATTGGTGTTTTTCTCTTGCTAAGAACGTATCCTTTCTGGAGTGATTTGACGGTTATCAAAATAGGCGTTATCGTTCTAGGTCTATTTACGAGCTTCATTGCAACAATTTCTTCTCGAGTTCAATCTTCAATTAAAGCACAAATAGCCTATTCATCAGTTGCGCAAATAGGATTGATCTTTGTTGAAGTTGCTCTTGGTCTTGAAATGATTGCGCTAATTCATCTAACTGGTAATGCATTCCTGAGAAGCTATCAACTGCTAATAAGTCCTTCTGTTGTTACCTATTTGATTCGTGAACAGTTTTTTAATTATGCACCAGTCAAGGAGAGGAAGAAAAAAACATGGACGCGCATCATTACTAACTCGTTTTACGTGATTGGTCTTAAGGAGTGGCACATGGACAATAACCTCTATCGATTTTTCTGGTATCCATTGAAGCGCGTAGGATACTTAACCACTTTTTTAACTACATTGAATAGTTCTATTTTCACGCTAATCGTAATCGTGGGATCATTTTTCATTCTCAATACAGAGGCATATGAACACCTTACAATTCAACGCTACATTCCTGTATTATTTGGTCTCATTGGTCTACTGTTTGTTTTGCGGGCGTTCACGGATCGGGGAAGTTCAACACTTGCATGGACCTTATTGACGCTCAATCATTTTTGGATTGTACTTGCTGTAGCTTTCAATGAACGATTTGACACTATGGACATTGTGTTTTACCTTTCTGGAGTACTTATCGCAAGTATTTCTGGTTATATCGTGCTGCATTTATTGCGTAAAAAAGAGAAGTTTGATTTGAATAATTTTTATGGGCATGCAACTGAACATAAGGCACTTGGATTCTATTTCTTGCTAAGTTGTCTCGCCTTGGCAGGATTCCCCATCACGTCAACTTTTTTAGGAGAAGATCTTCTTTTCACACATATCCATGAAGATCAGATTTTCTTGGCCATTTTAATATCCATCAATTTTGTGGTGACAGGAATTGCTGTAATCAGAATGTACAGTCGAATCTTTATGGGACCCAATAGAAAATGGTATCAGCCAAATGCACGTAGATCTGCATAATGTTACTCGAATTAAGCCAATATAATTAACTTTGAAACAATGAAAAAAACTCTCTTATCAGATATTCTTGCTGGATTAACGGTTAGTTTCGCAGCACTCTCCTTAGGCGCTGCCTTTGGGGTGATGTCAGGAAGAGGAGCAATGTCGGGAATGATTGGCGCAGCCGTAATTCCCATTGTAGCCTCACTCTTTGGAGGAACCCGTGTTCAGGCATCTGGACCAACTGCACCAATGACAGCAATTACCGCCGTGGTTGTTGCTTTTGCGCATGAAACATTTGCCGAAAGCTCAACGAATGCAGAACAATTAATCACGCTCACGATCTTAATGAGTGCAGTTTTTATTATCCTAGCTGGAATTTTCCGACTCGGGAAGTTTATTAAAATGGTTCCCCAGGTTATTGTCCTAGGATTCATGAATGGTATTGCCGTTCTAATCTGGGTGGATCAAATAAAAAAGCTATTTGGATTAGGTGGGAAGGAACCAATCCATGGAGATATGACAACGAATGTATTGATCGCATTCTCATCTCTGGCATTGATCTATTTGATCCCATTTACTCTGAAAAAAATGGGGGTATCAGGAAATATTAGACGATTTCTTCCATCAATATTGATTACGATTATTGCGTATACCATGTTCACGTCAATGACAGATATAGATATTGGAAGAGTTGAACTTGGTGGAGATTTTAAGTCATTCGGAGATTTCACGAAGCTAATTTCAGATTATTTCCCGACCAGTCCTGATCTCTATTCAACAGAAACATTGTTGGCGATTCTACCGTTTGCCTTGCAACTTTGTTTACTGGCTTATTTGGATTCACTGCTTACCAGTTTGGTTGTTGACAAGATGTCCAAAGAAACAACCAACCCAAATAAGGAGTTGATTGCTCAAGGATTGGCAAATGGAGTTTCCGGATTCTTACAAGGAATCCCAGGTGCTCAGGCTACAATTCGATCTGTTCTATTGCTCAATGAGGGAGCAAAAACTCGCTTGGCAGGAGTGTTGGTTGGAGTTTTCGCATTGTTAGGCTTTGTTGTGTTTAGTAACTTGATTACCCTTATCGCGTCGGCTGTCTTTGTTGGGATTCTCCTCAAAGCAGGCCTAGACGTTCTAGATCGAGATTTTGCTGCTGCCTACATGAAAAATAAGTGGTACGGAAATAAAATGCGAAATTTTCAAGCAGGATTTATTGTTTATACCACAGTAATAACTGTTGTAATTGATTTAAATGTGGCTGTGATTTCTGGAACCATTCTATTTTATATTGCTAAGCGCTTTTTCGGAATGGTTGATGCTGAGGAAGAATTCGAAGAGGTTCACGGAAATGAATTGTTAGGGATGCATACTGAACCACGTGAGGAAGAATGAGGAAGGCACTTATACTAAGTTGTATATTAATAATAGGATATACATCTCAAGCTCAGAGCATCACTTATGGTTCCACAAATACGTGGTTCTTTCTACATAACAAACTAGATCTTAACGAAAAATGGAGTTTAGAGAATGAGCTGCACGAGCGACTTGGGGCATTTCTCAAAGATCAAGGGCAACTCCTAATCCGTCCTTTTGTGAACTTTTCTCCAACACAAGGTTTGGTACTCTCAGCAGGCTATACTTTTATTGATTCACAACCCTATGAACCATATAGTTCAACAGTTTTTGCCCGCGAGAATAATATTTGGGAACAAGTTCTTCTCAAACAGAAGATAGGTAAGGTTGATATGAGTTATCGATTCAGGCAGGAGCATAGATGGGTAAATCGCTCTGAAGAAGTAAATGGAATTCGCGTAGATTTGGGAGATCAGTATTTGAATCGATTTAGGTTTCGTTACACCCTAAAATTTCCTTTGAAAACATTTGAAAATTCACAGCAAATTTTTGTTCAGGCGTTCGATGAAATTTGGATGAAACAAGGAACGAATCTTTTACCTACAGACCTCAATCGAAATTGGTTGTACTTGGGACTAGGTTATAAAGTGAGTAAAAAATTGAACTTTCAAGTAGGGTATATGCACCAGTATGATAAGATTTCGAGTGCGAATTTTATTAGCTCACCAATCATTCAAGTCTCTATTTTCAAAGGCTTTAGCTTGCTTAAAGAAGAGTAATTTATTTACAATGAGAATTAAACATATTGGAATCTTATTGGCACTATTTAGTGTGCTAATCTCATGTTCAAGCACGCGAGAAATTACTTCCAAAAACAAGATTAAGGAGGAGGGGCTTGAGGCCCTTTTTAGATCTATTTGAATCAACAGTAGCTTCAAATGATCGTGAGGCATTGATGAATCTCATGTATCCTGTATGTCGAACTGTTTATGGAGACTCAGACGAGATGATGGGAGAATTCTTCAATGTCGTGGATGCAGATGCGCACATCGAATATTTGGATTACAGAGAAGTAGAGCGAATTGAATTCGAATCCATTATTGATTATACGGTTGGTTATGATGTGAAGTACGCGTTGCGCTATACAATCTATATGAAGGACGGTAGAATCTTACACAAAGATTCATGGAGAATTAATGTCGTTGATGTGGGCTTTTATCTTTCGAGTGCTGTAGGGTAGAGATGGAAGATTATTTCATTTAAAAATGATTTAGTCAATCCCGATTTCATTGGTTTTGGAATGTTATTTCAATTATCCATGGCTCTATTACATAAAGAAGCCTCACATTTCTGCAAGGTTTCTAAATAAGTATTAAACGTTATTTATTCATTGACGTTCTGCTAAGTCATAACTTCATAGACGATTCCATCGTTGACCATCCTCTCTGTGAGGCAATTCCACTAGGCGTAGACGACCATCATCTTTCGTATGCCCACGAAGGTAGGTAAATGTATAATCGTTGTTTGGAATTTCTCCCTGAACAACTCTGAGATGAACGTTATAACCTCTCTGCTCTTTCTTCTCCCAGATCGAAGCGCTTTGTTTTGTTGCCATTAATTCTAACCCATTTGCTTTTGAGGTATCCGCAAAAAGATAACGATCTGCAATCTTCAAATGGAAATGACCTGTACTCCCAGAAATGTATTCAAGTTCGCACTTTTCTCCTTCTTCTGGAGTTTTATAAATTTTTGCTGTATTTGAATCTGCCTTACCAAGCCAGTTGTAGCTCTTCCCGTTTCCATTACTCTAAATTAGAGTACTCATAATTTTAATTTTTAGTTAGTATTTGTTTACAGCAAAGTTGCAGACATTCAATGCCTTATTATAGCCCGTATTCCCTATTTTCTTATTAAGGGAATACCCTGTAATTGAAAGGGGATACCTCTGTTTTATTAGTGCATTTTAAATGTAGAATATTGTTTATCAACATGTTGAGTACCTGTTGATTCAAAGTCTCTTAGCCGCAATGGTTTTACACTGCCTGATTATTCTACCTTTAGCGCGATTATTAACTTAAATCACTCTCATGAAAAATTCAATTATTAATTCCTCCTTCATCGTACTGTTAGTTATGGCAGTAGGTTGTAGTGAAGCAAATCCAGATGCCGAATTAGATCTAGGTGTTGAATCAGATTTAACGCTTAATGCAACACAAGACACGTGTTGTGGGATCAGTTATGAAGTCTATGACACTACTGTAATGATGTGGGAACAAAGTTGGAAATGGGCCAACCCTGCAGCAACACCACCCAACTATGTTTTGTCTGAGGATAAGTTTAACTCTCTCTACATTGAAGGTGCAGAAGGCGTTCGTGTTTACTATGGTTTGATGCCAGAAACTACAATTCCAATCTTGGTGATTGTCAACATAGATAAATGCGACGATCTCACAACAGAAGA
>JBLHON010000287.1:0-4993 GCA_047621865.1 Crocinitomicaceae bacterium
CGCGAACTCATCATAAATTCCTGTTGCATCAAATGAGAAGTGAAGTCTTTTGACCTATGTTCTTCAAGATTATTGAATACTTCCTCTAGCATTTTCTCGAAATTCGGGAGATGCAGTTCAGGCTTGTATCGATTTTCAATGATGGTAAATCCATCCTCTTGAGCGCGCATCCATTTCTCTTGATTGGTGTAAAGATCTACTGCTGCCCTTGCAAATGAATCAGGTGAATCTGTAATTTCGCCATTCCAAAGGGTTTCGTACTGCATGGATTCAGCCCCAATTGATGTGGTAACAGAAGGCGTTCCACACACCATTGCCTCTTGAAGCTTTCCTTTGATTCCTGCACCAAATCGAAGTGGCACAAGCGAAACTCGCGCTTCCAAATTCACTTTTAAGGCATCATCAGCTCTTCCATGAACATAAAACCCCTCATCTGCATTGTGAAATGACAGTGCTTTTTGTCCAGGGTAGGCACCATAAATATTTAGTGTGGCGGCTGGAAGCAGAGCTCGAATTAGTGGCCAAATTGTCTCTTTAAGATAGCTGACAGCATCCAAATTTGGCTTGTGTAAGAAGTTGCCAATGAAGAGAAAACCATCCCTGTCTTCGAAAGAAGGAATTGAAGCAGGAGAGTCACTTGCAAAGAGTGGCAAATAATATAGAAGATGGGATGGAACCTGAAATGTACTTTTCAGCAAGTCGATTTCAAGCTCTGAAACCAGAATAGTTAGATCAGATCTATAGAGCGCCGAAATTTCTCGAATCGCATTTCCAGTTCTTAAGTCAGATTGTTGTGAAATATCAAGTGTTCTTCCGTCTTCCACAGCCTGTCTCCTTGCATCCCGCAGAAAATGTAAATCCTCTGTATTCAAAACGCGAAAGGCTTCAGGGCACTGTTGGAGTACTCTCCATCCAAATTGTTCTTCTGAGGTAAATCGATCGAAGACAACCATGGTTGGATTTAGTTCTTTCACGAAAACGTCAAAACTATCTGAATTCAGTTTGATAAATGCGACATGAATCCCCAGTGGTTCTAGATCGACTTGGTAATCAGTCTGTTTAGCAGTACAAGCAAAAGTTAATGCACCACCTTTCGATTGAAAAAAGTTAATTAACTGCATCATTCGCGTTCCCGCAGCTGAAGAATTCGGCTCTGGCCAAACCTTACCAATGATTAATATGTTGTCGTAGACCTTCAAGCTGCAAAGATAAGGAATCAAGTACAAGAATACACTATCTCGGAACTCTCATCGCAGACAGGTCAAATCCAGCCTGATTCATGGTGAACTATTATAACCATTTGACTAAACTCACTTTGAACTTATTTGCCAATGTTTTGAACTAATTTAGAAAGTGTTTTTTTGTATATCTTCATACTTTTGTTCCACTATGAAGGACAGACTAAACATGAAGACCAAAATTATGTCCAGAGGCCCAGTATCTCTGGACCATACCAAACGTTCAGATTTAAAGGATTATTTTGAAAACGCTTGGGAAATCTACGAAGAACTTTTTAGCGCGATTAGAAGTGAAAGCACTTTTTACTTAGCGCCTGATTCATTAAGGCATCCACTCATCTTCTATTATGGGCATACTGCAGTATTTTACGTGAATAAACTCATTTTGAGTGGGATGATTAGCCATGGGATAAATCCTCGTTTTGAGGGACTATTCGCCAAAGGAGTTGATCCTGAACTTCCTGAGCATTTGGCTGCAGAATTTAAATGGCCTAGCGTTCAAGAAGTCCGCGAATATCGTACAGAAGTTTATAATCTCGTCTGGAACGTTATTGATAAAATGGAAATTCCCGAACAAACATTCTCTACTGATCCAATTTGGAATTTGCACATGGCAATTGAGCATGATCGAATTCATTTTGAAACTTCTTCTGTTCTAATCAGACAATTGAATGCGAATCAGCTCGAGCGCCCAAGTGGTTGGAGTTACGCCCCTACTTTTGGCTTTTCTGAGGAGTTTGAACTCGTTCATGTGAAAGGAGGTCGTGTGACTTTAGGCAAAACTGAACCTTCAGGTCTCTATGGTTGGGACAATGAATATGGTCAGCTGACGCTTGATGTAAAACCATTCTACGCAACAAAGAACCTCGTGACAAATGGTGAGTTCATTAATTTTGTGAAGAAGGGGGGCTATCAGAAAGATAAATACTGGTCCAAAGAGGGACTTGAATGGAAAACTAGAACATCAGCGAACTTGCCTAAATTCTGGATAAAGAAGGCAGAGAATTATGCATATCGTGCAATGTTTGATGAAATCGAGATGCCTTTGGATTGGCCAGCAGAAGTGAATGCTTATGAAGCATTGGCGTATTGCAATTTCAAGGGGCCAGAATTCAGACTTTTGTCAGAAGCGGAATTTAAACTCTTAACGAAAAATGTACATCCAAAGGTAGAGCCTGCCCTATCAGAGCAATTCAATCTTCAAATGAAATTTGGTTCTCCCTCCCCTGTTGGCTACTTTGAATCTCAAAATGGTGACGCATTTAATGATTTATACGGAAATGTCTGGGACTGGCTATCTGACAGCTTTTATGCGCTTCCTGGATTTAAGGAGCATGCTCATTATTCAGATTTCTCTTTACCTTATTTTGGTGATGATCATCGTATGCTACTGGGTGGTTCATGGGCAACAAGTGGCACTGGAGCTTCTCAATTTTACCGACTATGGTTCAGAGATTACTTTTATCAACATGCAGGATTTCGATTGGCAAAAACAGTACTGAATGAATAAGAAACAAGAGGCAATTCAGCAAGCAGGAGAAGCTCAGCACGAATTAATAATTAACGAAGCTACATGCCGCGGAGTTGAATGTCTCGATGTATCAAACGAGCACGGGAAACTCGCCACTCGTTTGATATTAAATGGACGTGAAGAATTGATTGTAGAAGGGATTCCAGATTCATGGATAAAGGAGAAGACAAGTCTAATTTGCGACGAGAAACAATTGACAAAAGAACTCTTCAAGCAATTGGAAATTCCATCTCCTAAAAGTTACTTATTCACAAATCCTAACGAGTTAGACCCCCTAAATCTCTTTGATGACGAGCTAGAATACGTTTGCAAGCCAACAGTTGGCACGAATGGGATTGGCGTTGTATTGAATCTAAGATCAATAGATGATGTAAGGGATTACTATGCTGCAAATAGTGCGCGTGGATCAGAATTTCTTCTCGAGGAGATGTATAATGGATACGACCTGAGGATTCAAGTCATTGGTGGAAAAATAGTCGCCGCATGTATTCGCATACCCGCCCAAATTACTGGAAATGGCAATCATACACTTCAGCAATTAATTGACGCACGAAGAAAAATCGTACAACTCCAGAATCCAGCGAACGTTTTGAACATTGACGAAGAAAGTATTCATCTGATTACTGAGCAGGGCTTCAAACTAAGTTGTGTAATACCCGAGGGAACCAATATTAGTCTTAAGAAGATTTCCAATATGGCACAAGGAGGACATGCCATTGATGTTACTGGAGAAATCAGTGCAGTTGTTACTTTTTGGGTAGATAAGATCGTGAACGAGTTGAAAACGGGTTATTTCGCACTTGATTTAATGTGTAAACAACATGAGGCTTATTATGATGGGGCGGCTGTTGCAATCGAGATTAATGCGAGAGCAGAATGGATGCACCATACGTTTTCTGAGGTTCGTACACACGATTTGGCAAAAACAGTGATTGACGTTTTGTTTCCTGATAAGTGATTAGAATCTAATATCAATCTGTAACAAATTAGATTAACGCTTCAAAGGAATTATGATAATCACAGATAATTGGTGGGCATTGAGATTCTTCCCAAAATGATTTCCCGCGAGTGGGATTCCTTTCGAATATGAAATATTTACAATCGACAAAAGTGGGTTCAGTCCTATTCTGGGCTTCAGGTAGTAAGATCCTTTCTCGAAATCAGTATAATAGACAAAATCGACGCCAACATTGAAGATTAAAGTGGAAAAGTTGTAACCGATTTTTGGGCCGAGAATGAAATTCTCCTTGTCTCGAAAATTAAACTCCGCACCAAGCGTGAAACCGTGGGTAATAAGGGGAAGATAATACGTGAAATGCTGGGACATGCCCATAGATACTTCGCCAAATGGTCGATGACCTTGATGATATGCAAGGTGAAGTGTTGGCGTATCATAGAAGTCATGAAAAGCATGAAAGGGACGGAATACTCCATACTTGTGTCGTTTTTCTTTCTTGAAATGTTTTTCGGCGGTAGTTAAACTTGGCCCCTCGAACGAATGATATACAGTAGCTGAATCAGTTGAAACTTTGAAGTAATCACAATACGACCGAATTCGATCACGGCCGTCCTTTAAATAAACATGAAAACATCCACTAAATATGGCATTCGCCAGTGAATCTGGGATCACAACTTCAACAGAATCATTCGCAGAATAGAAATACTCGTTCACACTAAATTCATTCATTGGGTTTCCATAGATGGGAGGATGAGTCCTTGACATGTAAACACTGTACTTGTAAATGGTCGTATCTACTACTGGGGGAGCTACTAAAATCATTCGTCGATCCTGTGCGAATAAAGCGCCACTGCATCCAAAAAAAACTACTAGGACCAGTAGGTAATTTCGTTTAGAACGGCAGAATGAGATCATAATCTTGTTGTTTCTTTTCAATCTACGAGAAATTTTGTTTTCAACGCATTAATGAGTCGAGCATGATCTTGACGTACTTCAGAATCTTCAGCGTCAAGAAAATAGCGAACGCTTGCCAAACAAACTGCTCTAACTTGGGTGATGCAGATAGATACACTATCAAAGTGTACGATTGGCTCCAATTCGTACCTACTCATAATCTCCTTTTTCTTTTGATCGAATATTGTATAGTCTGATTTTGAATCAAACCCATGTGGACGCGTTTCTTCTAGGCTGTGCATCTCTTTCAAGACACTCGCATTGATCTTTGCAATACTATCAATCCTAGATGCATCCCATTTTGGTTCAATG
>JBLHON010000288.1:0-4992 GCA_047621865.1 Crocinitomicaceae bacterium
AAATGAAATTAAAAGAACAGCAGAGGAGGAGAGAGGGTGGCAAATCTTCTCTGATCAACTCTATTGTACTAAATGTCATCCAGCTCCACATTTCACCACTTTTGTGGCTGAAAATAATGGATTGTATAAAGAATTTGGTGAGGATAAAGGACGATTTCGCATTGATTATGACTCTACAGAAATCGGATTTTTTAAAATTCCTTCCCTTCGAAACATCGAAATAACCTATCCATATATGCATGATGGATCATTGAAAACCTTGGATAATGTCCTAGATCATTATAGCAAAGGTGGAACTCAAAATCCCTTGCAAAATGCATATATACAACCATTTAAACTAAGCGACAAAGAGCGCTCAGATTTAAAATCTTTCTTAGTTTCACTGACTGATACAAGCTACATGATCCGTTTTAGGAAATGAGTTAAAATTTCGTTATTTTATGTGCATGCATAATATGGCTTAATTATTGCCGTTTTAAGTTGTAACCAATAACTGAAGGTCAGTTATATACTTGAAGCCTGCAAGCTTTAAAACCAGACTAGAACAATTAAAACCAGAAACCATGGCAGTGAACCCCGTGTATCACCAGACCAATACTAAACTCCAGCAGGAGGCGGATTGGATCAGGGAAGCGAAGGAGGATGCGGAGAGATTCGGTCCACTGTATACGAAATATCATGAACAGATATTTCGGTACGTCCATCAACGGATGGATGATCGTGAGTTAGCCTTTGATGTAACATCACAAGTGTTTATCAAGGCGCTCAGTAATTTGCACAAGTATGAATTTAGGGGGGTACCCTTTTCTTCTTGGCTTTATCGTATTGCAAAAAGTGAACTGTACCAGGCATTTCGCGATCGCAAAGCGAGAAGAACAGTCAATGTAGAGAGTATTCACTTATTTGAAATGATTGAAGATTTAGACGATGGAGATTCTTCAGAACAAAAGGCGCAGTTAGTAGGGTGCCTTGCGAAACTGAAAGAAGCAGATCTCCAACTGATTGAACTTCGTTACTTTGAAAAACGTTCATACCGTGAAATAGGAGAGATACTTGAAATAACTGAAAATAATGCAAAAGTCCGTGCTTTTAGAGCATTGGAAAGACTGAAAAAACAATTTTTACAATAACTGAAAAGAAATGGAAAATGTTAAAACTACTTTGGATCGCGAACCAATAAGTTCCGAGGATATTAGAAGTAGGCAAGATCTTAATCAAGTTTTGAAAGGACATCAGGCATTGAAACCTCCTTTATGGAAATCAGTCTGGTTTTATGGCCCAGTAGGTATTGCCGCAGTTACACTTATAGTTGCTACGAGTAATATGAATCCAGATGCTGAAACCAATGTGACAGTCTTGGGCCAATCAATTGATAAATCAGAGCAATTTCAACTTGCGCAGACTCAATTCTTTTCTGAATCTAATGAAGAACTAGTTTCAAAAAAGAACGTCAACGAAGAGCAAGCAATTACTCCCGAGCCTTCTATCCCTAATGAGGATCAATCTGCCTCAGAAATTGAAAGGACAACAATTGTTCTAAGAGAGCAAGATCCAACTCCGCCAGAAGAGGTAAATACGCCAGTCGACGTGACTGAAGCACCTTCTGATGCCTTAGTTCCTCCAGATGATATACCTGAAGTCAAAAGAATGAAAACGATGCCAACTGTAGGCGGTATCTTTACTGGTCGCATTCGAGTGGACGAATTATGCTTGGCGGGTAAAATCGCATGTAACAATGATTATGTCGTTTATTCCTATGATGTTCAATATTCTAATGGAAGAGAAGACATCATTGAGCGCGTTCGCGGGAACAAATTCCCTCCTTATATGTGCTCTAATGTTAAAGACTATAACATTGGTCAGCCTATTTTCATCACTAATATTTTGGCAAAAAATCCTGAAGGTGATGTGCTTAGATTACTGTCGATGCGTCTTAGTCCAACTTTCTAGCAACCTTTCTTAAAACTTCTCGTTAGTTAACTGAGAAGTGGAAAATCTTCATTAACAACTCACTTTTAATAAATTAATTGGAAGTTATTTGGTTAGAAAGGCAAACATTCATACTTTCGTACCGATTAACTAACACTAGTTTTAATCGTATTAAAAAAAAACGATGAGATACTTAACTGGTATTTTACTACTATTTGCTGCTGGATTCACTTATGGACAGCATACAAATTTCAACACGCAACGGAACTGGTCTCTTAATAAGAAAGAGATAGTATTTGGTGGTGGAGCTACTCAATTCCTTGGAGACTTGGGAGGGAGAAGCCAAATTGGTCAGGATTTTAGCCTTGCAGATATGGACATGCCATCTACGTCATGGAATGCATCTGTTGGTTACCGTTACCGTTTTCACCCTTACTGGGCGACATCCACAATGTTCAATATCGGATTTCTAAAAGGAGATGATGCTCTGACAAACGAACTTATTCGTGAGTCAAGAAATCTTCACTTTAAGTCCATTGTTATCGAACTTTCTCAACGAATTGAATTAATTCTTTTCGCCAATGAGAAATTCGGAGCGAGATATCGGATTCCTGGATTAAAAGGAATGAAGAATCACAACGAGCAGTTCTATTTGTTTTCAGGTATTGGAGTAAGCTACTTTAATCCTAAAGCAATGTACAATGGTAGTTGGACTAAATTGCGTCCATTGCACACCGAGGGGCAAGGATTAGTTGGAGGACCTTCTGAATACCTTCCGATAACTGCAACAATTCCGTTTGGAGTTGGATTCAAAATGGGAATTAACAGAATGTGGAGAGTCGCACTTGAAGCTACTTACGTTAAGACATTCAGTGATTATATTGATGACGTTCATGGAGTATACTACGATCCAGATGAGTTAGCGTCACAAATAAGTCCTGCATCAGCATATTTATCAAATCCAGCTCAACAAAATGCGGGTTGGTTTGGACCAGGACAGCAACGTGGAGATAAGAATAATGATTCTTACTTTTATTTGAATGTGTTATTCTCACGTAACATCACGTATAAAGATTACGCGAAAGATCGTCGTATGAATAAATGGAGAGGACGTTACAAGTTCTAATTGTTGATATTTTTTTGGAATTAAATTATGGGGTGGCTTCGGTCACCCCATTTTCGTTTATAACTTTACCAAAAAGATTCGCAATGTATAAACTCATTCGCAGTGTTCTATTCCTTTTCGATCCTGAGAAAGTTCACTACTTCACCACGAAATCAATGCGTATTGCATTGGCCATTCCTGGGATGAAATGGATTTGGGGTAAACGCTATCGCGTCAAAGATGATCGCCTAAAACGTGAGCTCTTTGGGCTTACGTTCGAGAACCCTATTGGATTGGCCGCCGGCTTTGATAAGAATGCGTCCATGTACAATGATTTAGCTCACTGTGGCTTTGGATTCATCGAAATAGGAACAGTTACACCAGTTGGTCAAGCAGGTAATGATAAGCCTCGTTTATTTAGATTGAAGCCCGATCAGGCAATCATCAATCGTATGGGATTCAATAATGATGGAGTTGACGAAGCTGTTGAGAATTTAAAAAAACGCAAGACAAACTTAATTATTGGTGGAAATATTGGAAAGAATAAAAATACTCCCAATGAAGATGCTCCAGAAGAATATGTCACCTCTTTCAAGAAACTCTTTGATTACGTGGATTATTTTGTGGTGAATATTTCTTCGCCCAATACACCCAACTTGCGCTCTCTTCAGGAAAAGGAACCTCTTACAAAACTATTGAGAACACTACAAGATGTAAATGCTACTTATGAAGCATCTAAGCCTATTCTGCTGAAAATTGCGCCAGATCTTACCGATGAACAACTCGATGATATTATTGAGATTGTGGTAGACGTTAAGTTAGATGGTGTGATTGCAACGAATACAACAATCTCGAGGGACAATCTTAAAACAACAGACAAACGAATTGAGGAAATAGGGAATGGAGGACTTTCTGGAAAACCAGTTCGTGCGAGATCTACTGAAGTGATTCGTTATTTGGCGGAGAAATCAGGCAAGGCATTTCCAATTATTGGGGTAGGCGGAATTCACAGCCCTGAAGATGCACTTGAGAAATTGGATGCTGGCGCAGACTTGCTCCAAATCTATACGGGTTTTATCTATGAAGGACCTAAACTGATAAAACGCATTAACAAAGCAATTTTGAAACGAGAGAATTGATCTGCTCGAAAAGAACTATTTTTACATATGCAGGATTTGAAACTTATTGAATGTCCAAGGGATGCCATGCAAGGAATCCATGATTTCATCCCAACGGAAATCAAAACGGACTATATCAATACACTTCTTAAATGTGGATTTGACACCCTTGACTTTGGCAGCTTTGTGTCTCCTAAGGCGATTCCTCAATTGAGAGATACAGCAGCAGTCTTGCAGGGTATGGATGAATCTGATACAAAATTATTGGCAATTGTAGCCAATCAACGTGGCGCAGTTGATGCATGTGCCTTTGATCGTATTGATTACTTGGGATATCCATTTTCTGTCTCGGAAGAATTTCAAAAACGCAATACAAATGCAACAATTGAGGAATCTTTCGCACGTGTTGAACAGATTCAAGAACTCTCCCTGAAGCATAATAAAACGCTCGTGCTCTATTTGTCAATGGGATTTGGAAATCCCTATGGAGAAGATTGGCATCCCGACCTAGTTGCTGGATGGTGCGAAAAGCTCTATTCAAAATTAGATGTTCGCATTCAAGCATTGTCTGACACGATTGGAACTGGATCACCTGAAACTGTTTCTTCCTTATTTAGCACCTTAATTCAAAGTCTACCAAATGTTGAATTTGGCGCTCATTTACATACAGTTCCCGAGAATGCTAAGAATTTAGTAAAGGCTGCATATAATGCCGGATGCAGACGTTATGATGGAGCAGTAAGAGGCTTTGGTGGCTGTCCAATGGCGACAGATGAGCTTACTGGTAATATGCCAACTGAAAAAATGCTCTCTTGGTTTGATGAGAATGAGATTAGAACT
>JBLHON010000289.1:0-4935 GCA_047621865.1 Crocinitomicaceae bacterium
GCTCGCCTGGACTACTTCTGAATTCCTCATCTTCCAACTTTTTCTTCTCAAAGAGTGCTTTCAATGTCGAGTTTTCAGCGAGAATCTCGACTGCTTTATCTTCAAAAACGTAACTCGAGAAATATTCTTTCTGTTGAACATACGAATCGAAAAAGTTCCATGCAAAATAGCTGTCGGCCATCTCAGGCTCTAGGACAGACACAATAAATCGTCTGTTGCGCTGATTTGTGTTTACGATCATGTCACCAGCTTTAAGACTAATTGCCAAGGCTCTGGTTGGTTCCACTTCTACCTTCTTGTGGAGAAAATGACCTTCATAGGGTTGCTTAGAACTTTCGTAACTCATCACTCGGAATTGACCAATTGTGCGACTATTGTAACTGGCAGTAGTAGACATTTCGACACCATTAGCTTTGAGACGCTCAATCACATCAGTGCATTGTGCACCAACAATATAAAACGATGGAATCTCTATGGTGTCAAGAGCATCATACGATTGAAAATAGGGAATGTATTTTTCGTAAGGTTGATCCTGATGGTACTTCAATCGCTCATGCCCTGTCACTTCGCTCTTGGGATAACTAAATGCGTATCCTTTGAAAAGAATTGAATCTTGATCTTCCGTGAGCGTATATTTAAAAGGCATCTTACTCATGCTGAGATCGTGACGAAACGCCTCCATTCTGCACATTTCGATCGATTTGGTATTTTTACTAGTCCAATTAATCGTCGATTTCAGAAATTCCAATGTAGCCTGAGTTCGCTCCTGAAATGGCTTGAGCATATGAGTTTCAACCGTAAAACTGATCGTATTAAACAAGGAAGCATACCCCATTGAATAGCGTGGCAAATCATTAAATACTGCCATACCCTTCTCAGGAACGTCTCCTTTAAGATTTACATAAGGGATCAAGTCGATTTTCTGTTTTCCCAAATCTTTATGAAGAAATGGAATCAATCCTTCGTGCGTCAACTTTGAAATTGAGGGTGCCATACGTTCTTTCACGGACGCGATATACGTCAGCGTATATTGATAATCTGCGCCATTTGAAACATGTGTATCAATGAAAACATCAGGATCAAGTCCATGAAAAATTCGTGCGAATGCTTGCATGTTTTTTGAATCCATTTTAATGAAATCACGATTCAAATCAAGGTTCTGGGCATTGCCACGAAAACCATATTCTTCTGGACCATCTTGATTAGCACGACTTGAAGACGAACGATTGATCATCCCACCTACATTGTAAGCTGGAATTATTGCGATCACGGGAATTCGCTTTGTTTTCTTTCCTTTTTCAATCCAATCATTGATCCAGATCAAACATGCATTTATCCCATCTGGTTCACCTGGATGAATTCCATTATTGATGAGAATCGTCGTCTCATTGCGCGCTTTTTCGAATGTCTTTAGTGAATCTTGACTCCCGTTAATGATGCATACATAAATAGGCAATCCATAGTCAGATTGCCCCATGTTGAACAATTCAATTTCCGAATGCGAATTTGCCAAATCCTTGTAGGTCTTGATTAAATCCTCGTAAGTTGGCGTTGAATTACCAGTTAATTGAGCGTTTGCCGCAAAAGACAAGAGAACTGTCAATCCAATCAATAATTGTTTCATCATCATTTTTTCCTGTTACAGTGGGCTAAATTAATTAATTTTGCCCTATGCGAATTGATATTCTCACCATCTTGCCTGAGCTTTTAGAAGGGCCGTTTTCGAACTCCATCATGAAACGGGCCCAGGAGAAGCAGCATTTGGAACTTTATCTGCACAACATTCGCGATTACTCTACTTCAAAACAGAAAAGTGTTGATGATTATCAATATGGTGGAGGAGCAGGAATGGTAATGGCCATAGAGCCAATTGCAACATTAATTGAAAAATTGAAATCTGAGCGCTCTTATGACGAAGTTATCTTCATGACTCCTGACGGGGAATTGATGGAACAAGCTATGTGCAATGAACTTAGCCTCAAGGGAAATTTAATCATACTTTGTGGACATTACAAGGGAATTGACGAGCGCATTCGGGAGCACTATATCACGCGTGAAATATCAATTGGATCGTATGTATTATCAGGTGGAGAACTTGGTGCAGCAGTGCTAGTAGATAGTGTTGTGCGTTTAGTTCCTGGTGTCTTAAATGATGAAACCTCTGCATTAACAGACAGCTTTCAAGATAATTTACTTTCTCCGCCAGTTTATACTCGACCTCCTGAATTCAATGGATGGAAAGTTCCTGAAGTGCTGTTATCAGGTGATTTCGGGAAGATTGAAAAATGGCGTGAAGAAAGAGCTTATGAACGCACGCAAGAACGAAGACCTGATTTATTGGAAGAATGATCGATTTAACTGATTCAATTAAGACCTTACGCGATGGAGGAATCTTACTCTATCCTACAGATACAATTTGGGGAATTGGATGTGACGCAACTAACGAGGAAGCGTGTGCAAAGATTTCTCAATTAAAAGGAAGATCAGACGATAAGAGCTTTATTCTTCTCGTGGATGGTTTCCCAATGTTGCAACGTTACATCCCCGAATTTCAGGAAGTATGTTACGATCTGGTAGATTTCGCTGTCAAACCATTAACGATTATTTATCCCAATGCTAAGGATCTTGCTCCAAGTGTTATTTCTGAGGATGGTTCAGTTGGAATTCGAATTACCAGTGATCCAATTTGTATGAAACTAATTCGTGGGATGCGTAAGCCACTCGTGAGCACTTCTGCAAATCTCTCAGGTCATGATGCACCTGGTTCGTACAAAGAAATCCACGAGACACTAAAATCTGGTGTTGACTATATTGTGAAAGATCGATTAAATGAGCAATCCAAGACTGCTTCTCAGATAATTAAGATTGGTTTGAACGGTGATGTGAAGATTATTCGCAAATAATTAATCCTTCAAATATTGCCTCAACAATTTATTGAATGCCCTTGTTCGATTCATGTTTGGCATGTGTCCACCCTTCTTAATAATATCGAGTGTAGCACCATTTCCGATGTGCTCATGGAACAACTTCCCTCGATCAGCAGGAATTAAACGATCGCATTCTCCCCAGATAAGGTGAACAGGCATTTCGAAATTGTATTCGTGTTTTTCATATTTCTCGCGAGCGGCCACCATTGTCATAACAACCTTTCGTTTATCGTCCAAATTGTAGGCATAAAGTGCATCATGGAAGCCCTTTAACGTAAAAGTCGGCGGCTTCAATCCATATTTCCCTACTGTTGCTACAATCAGTTTACGCAATGCAGCCGGGGTACTTGGCGCGAATAACTCTCGCACACTAGCAACTCCAAATTCATCACAAACGCGTTTATTATCACTATCATAAACGAATTTAATTGCCGCGTCAACAAGGACTAAACGCTCCACTTGATCTGGAAATCGATTGGCAATCTCACCGGAAATTAATCCCCCATATGATGCCCCCATTAAACTATAACTGGATAGCTTCAATTCGCCCACTAAAAACTGAATCATATCAATCTGATCCTCAACAGCGTATTTTTTACTCTTTGGTTTTGACTTCCCGAAATGAAGTAAATTAGGAATGATGATTCGATAATTGGAAAGAACTTCAAGTTGTTCGAACCATTGATATTTCGCCATGGCACCCAATCCATGTAGGATTAGTAATACAGGCTTATCCTCTTTACGATTGTCCCAATATTGAATTTCATAGTCATCAGAGTCATGCATATAATTTTGCATTTCTGCTTTTCTGAATTCTCGGTCAATTTTCCAGTTAGCGATGCCAAAAGATAGGTTTGAAATGACTCCCATAGGTTATTCTCAGTGCTTGATTTTGTAATAGTTCCATGCGATCGATTGATTAAAATGTCGATCTACACGTAAATTTACGCAGGATTTTGCTGAATACCTTATCTTTGCCTCCGCAATGCAAACAAATTTTAGTAAACATCTTACACATCCCGTTTTTAAAGTCGCGTGTCAAATCGTGACTGAAAACAACCTTGAGGCTTATGTCATTGGGGGATACGTTCGTGACCTAATATTGGATCGCCCTTCAAAAGACATCGATATTGTCGTTGTTGGAAATGGGATGGATCTTGCAAAAGCATGCGCTCAAAAACTCCGTGTTAAAAAAGTCTCACTCTTTGAGAACTTTGGAACTGCACATTTCATTTACAAGGATTTGGATGTGGAATTTGTTGGTGCGCGCAAAGAGTCCTATCGTCGTGATTCGAGAAAACCTGTCGTTGAAGATGGCACCTTAAAAGACGATCAGGATCGACGTGACTTCACCATAAACGCCCTTGCACTGAGCCTTCACGCTGATAACTTTGGAGATATCATCGATCCTTTTGGTGGCTTAGAAGATCTTGAAAAAAGAATTATTCGAACTCCTCTGGCACCTGATACAACCTATAGTGATGATCCACTTCGTATGATGCGTGCAATTCGTTTCGCCTCACAATTGGATTTTAAAATTGAGCGAGAGAGCCTAGAAGCAATCTCGAGAAATGCAGATCGTTTGGAGATTATTTCACAGGAACGAATTTCAGATGAATTAAATAAAATTATCCTGAGTGATGAACCTTCACGTGGGTTTAAATTACTCTTTTCGACAAAGCTTCTGAATCAATTCTTTCCAGAAATGTTAGCGCTTTATGGAGTAGAAACGCGCGATGGGAAATCACATAAAGATAACTTCTATCACACTTTAGAGGTACTTGATAATATCTCAGAAAACACAGATAATTTGTGGTTGAGATGGTCTGCAATCTTACATGACATTGCCAAACCACCAACGAAACGCTTCAACGAAAAAGTTGGATGGACTTTTCATGGACATGAAGATTTGGGAGCACGAATGGTTCCGAAAATTTTCAAACGCATGAAATTGCCACTCGATAAAAAAATGCGTTACGTACAAAAGCTCGTTCGACTTCACTTGCGA
>JBLHON010000290.1:0-4852 GCA_047621865.1 Crocinitomicaceae bacterium
CATCATGCCTGCACTACAAAGGTGTCTGGCTGATTGAAAGAACTCGAACGCCATACAACGTAAAGGACAAAGGTGTCTGGAGAGGTAAATCAAATGAGTTGTATCTGGTCGCTGAGGATGAGGAAATTTTTCTTGGGTCATTGCTCAAAGGACAACTGATAGAAGATTTTAGAAAAAATGGATTTAAGTACAAGACCACGAAAAACTCCAAGTTGATTTACGAATTGGACAGTTTAACGCATGGTGACACGAGTACAATGATTTTCAGCCTTCATGGTGCAACAGCCGAGGAAAGTGCAGAGGAAATTAATTTCACACTTGAATTTGACCTCATCTTGGATCTGGAAGATGCCCCAAGGGGCAATCTATGGAACATAATTAATCATTTGGTATACTATCATGGTGTGTACAACAAGCTAACTGGCGAATGCGAAATAAAGAACTATTTCCCGAAATTATTGAAGGAAAACGCACCTCCACTAGAGGAAATACTCGAAAATCCTTTTTGGAGCAAGAGGATCTGGGAAAATGATAGTTCAGAGCTTTTCATTGTCGAGATGAATCATCTCAAAGTCTGGAAATATTCCGATTATTATACGCGAAAATTATTGTTGTATAAGAGAGATAAGTCCACAGGTTCCATTAGCCGTTTACTCGACCAAATTTCCATACATGACTTCGAAATTAAACGAAATGAATTGGATGAAGAGTGGTTCCTTTTTCGTTCCAGTGACTGGCGTATTGGCTATATACCATTACTCGATATCGATAAAGAGCCCCTTCCTTTTTCTTTGTTTGGCAGAAAGAAAAAGTTCAAGAAATACTATGCCAGCTTGGACAAGTTCTATTTTGCAGAAGGACAGATTCGGGCTTTGTTGAGAAAGGCAAAAGACAAGGGGACAACCAGAATGAAATTTGAACTTTTATCAATTTCGACGCCCATTAAACGAAGATGATTGGATAGTTGAACCATTTTTAAATTGTACCAAAACAAAAAAGCCCAACTTGCTAAAGTTGGGCTCCTGATAGTTATGTGCCCTTATCCATATTATTGATGCGAGTAATGTCCATCATTAATGTTAATCTTTAACAAGTGGTTTAACAAGTGAGACCTTCGCAGTCATGATCTTACAATAGTAAGTGCCAGCAGGAATATTTTCCATTGATATAATTTCGCCATTGCTTGTTTCTAGATCAATTACTTTTTCACCTAATGTGTTGTAAACTTCAATTTTCATCAACTCATTATTCTCGCCCACATGTTGAATGGTAAAACTATTCTTGACAGGATTTGGATACAACTTAAAGTCATAGAATTCTTCTGTTTCATTCAATCCAACTATGTTATGACTAACAACTCGGAATCCCATGTGATCAGTGGTGACAAAAGGAGGAGTGCTAAATCGATGACTGCTCATTGCAAATGGACCAGGATACGTATGATTACCCCCTCTGAGTACTCGAACTTCAAGTGTGTCTGGAAGTTGCAGGTTAATAGGATCATTCAGGAAATTACTATCAACACAGATTTGATAATAATTCGCATCATACCAGTCCAGACACCATTCGGAAACATTTCCTGTCATGTTGTAGATTCCAAATGGATTAGGAGCAAAAGTTCCAACGACAGAGGGATATGGAAGGTAATTTGTATCCATTACTGGGCCGAAGCTTCCGTAATTTGCCTGCGCATAGCTCAATCCACCATCGTCAGTTGGATATTCCAGTTGTTGTCCAGCACGAGCTGCATACTCCCATTCAGCTTCTGTTGGTAAGCTAACATTATAGAAATCCGCATACATCATTGCACCATACCAACTAACCCAAGTTGCTGGCCATTGTTCATATCCAGCAACAACACTGTACGTATTACCAATAGAATCCCATTCAATCCAACTTCTATTCAAAGGATCCTGTCCTCCTCCCTCTGTATCTGTTAACTCAATGAGTACTTGTCCTGCCCATTCTTCTGTTGATGTAGAATCCGCCAAGATATGCCATGATATACCATTGGCAATGGCAGTTGAATCACTGTCCCAATCTCCAGGGATTCCCACTTCTACATACAGCTGATTTAGAAGAGCTACTTGATTAAGGAAATCCACGAAGTGAGTATTTGTTACCTCAGTCTCTGCCATTAAAAAATCGCTGATTGCAACTGTGTGTTCAGGATCTTGGTCAGTAAACATAGCTGGTGCGCCATTATTTCCCATAGTGTAGCTACCTCCTTGAATAGAGATCAGTGTTCCAGGGTATGTTTGAGCAAATGAGGGGCTCAAATTAAGTACTAGTGCTAATAAAAAAAGTAAACGCATAAACATTGAATATTAAATGTGTGAGTAATGTGATCTCTTAAAAACTGAAATCATTAGAGCAAATAAACATGTTCTAGTTAATGATTCCCGAACAAATCGGCTAGCATAACGATTGAATCGGAGTTCGTTCATTTCAACTTTCGGGATTTTCTGTTTGCCGATAGAATTGATGTGTAAGGCGATTTAATATCTGGGCATAAATAGAATTTAATATATTGCTCGCTATGAAGCCTATATATAGAACAATATTGATTCATGCAGCACTGTGGCTCTTGTATCTAGTTATACCCGCCTTAATTATCCCAAATGCACTCTTCTTTACACCAAATGGGGCGCAATATATTTACCCATATCTTTTCGTTGGAAGCCTCTCCATCATCCTCTTTTATTTTACGATACATGTCCTGATTCCAAAATTTTTCATTCGAAAAAAACACTTTTTATTCTTCCTTTTGGGTGTTGCGAGTATTATTTTGGTCATGATAATAGTTCGAAACGTGTACCTCTTTTTGGGCTGGGATAACGCTGAGGTTTCTATGTACAAAAATGCATTATATGTAATTCGTGTGCCATTGATATTCTTTCTGGCCCTAGGTTTATTTCTCAACCAACGTTATAGACAGTTGGAAGTTGAATCCTTACAATCTGAATTAACTGCTTTGAAGGCGCAAATAGATCCACACTTTTTATTCAACGTTCTGAATGATCTTTATGGACAAGCTCTGATGAAATCTGATTCCACTGCTGACAATATTTTAAAGCTATCTTCAATAATGCGTTATGTGACGAATGAAGCGAATACAAAAGCCGTTGATGTTGAAGATGAATTGAAGTACTTATCTAATTATATTGATCTTCAAAAATCGCGATTAACGAGTTCTACAACTGTTGAATTCAACGTGAAAAATGCATCCAAGGGTGAACAAATCCCACCTTTGTTGTTAATCAGCTTCATCGAAAATGCATTTAAGTATGGCGTAAGTAATGAGCGTGATTCAATCATTCATATTGAAATAGAAATAAAAGATCGTAAATTGATGATGCTTGTAAAAAATGATGTGCCAAACAATAGGATTCACGAATCACCTCACATTGGAATTAAGAACACAGAGAGACGCTTAAATTTGTTGTATGGCAATCAATATGAGTTGAAAATTGAAGATCAGAAAGAACATTTCGTAGTTAACTTATCAATTCCACTGAATGATTAATTGCATTGCTATAGATGACGAACCAATGGCGCTTGGCATTATTAAAATGCTTTGTGAGCGAATTCCTGATTTGAATTTAGCGCAAACCTTCACCCAAGTCTCTCTTGCTGAAAATTACGTGCAAAGTTATCCCGTAGATCTTATTTTTCTGGATGTCCAAATGCCTGATAAAAATGGCATCTCTCTTGCAAAACAACTCCCACAGGACATCATGATTATTTTTACCACGGCTTTCAGTCAATATGCCGTTGACGGATTTAATCTAAATGCTGTAGATTACTTATTGAAGCCAATTGAGTTTGAGCGGTTTGAAATTGCCTGTAAAAGAGCAATAGACTATTATAATTACTCCAAGTCGAGTGATCAGGCAGGAAATGATAGTCTTTATGTTCGTTCAGAATATGCATTGGTAAAGATTCCATTTGATCAAATCTCCTACTTTGAAACAATGGACGATTATATTAAAATCCATCAAACAGATGGGAAAGTAGTACTCACGTTAATGAGTATGAAAAACATGATGAAAAAATTACCCGCAAGCGAGTTTGTCAGAATCCATAGATCATATGCTGTATCGTTGGCAAAAATTGAATCCATTCGTGGGAAAACACTCTCTATTGGTGACAAGAAACTTCCGTTAGGCTCAAGTTATCAAGAAGATTTTATGATGAATTATCAAGGATGATTGGTCGGTAGTTAATTGTAGTCCAATTAGTTGCTTTACTCCTTCGTTCTGACCACATTCCCTGACTTGACAAGAAGGAAGATAAATTTATCGCCTTCATCTTTGGCCTAGAGACAAGCTAAAAAATACAGGCAATCCAGATTATGCATACAATATTAGGGGTATATTGTATGCATACAACTCGATCAAAAACTCACAAAGGAGAGAAATGAAAATCCAGTGCACATGAAAATATTCGCTCTTCTATTCTGTTTTGGTGCATTCTTCAATTCTGGAAATGCCCTCGGAACTGAGGTTGATGCAATGTGTATTGAAGCCTCACCCAAAGACTCAATCATTCATGTTGAACTCAGTAAGGATAGCGCATTTTTTCTCGCGCGGAAAAACGGGATGTATGGTCTTGTTACCGTCAACGATTCCATTATTCTTCCCTTTGAATATCAAAAAATTACGGCCCTCTACGGGAGAAGTTGTGACTTACGCATTGACGAAGAACTGAGGGTAATGACCAACAACAAATTCGGCGCCATCTCTGTCAATAGTGATTTGTCGATAAATGTGGTCATCGAACTAAAATACGATGTCCTAAATCGAGGAGGAAATTGCTATAACAGTCCAAGGTGGAGGTTTGGAATTCAGCC
>JBLHON010000291.1:0-4843 GCA_047621865.1 Crocinitomicaceae bacterium
CCAAAATTAGATTTTGATCATTTTACAGAGATCTACGAGAATGATTTTCTCTCGCCATTGGCTCACCCAAATTCTACGTTTGGAATTGATGTTGATCAGGCGTCTTGGACCTATATTAAAGAATGCTACAGCAGACGAGCAACGATTGATCGTGATGCTGTTAAGCTTGAAGAAATGATCAATTCGTTTCAACAGAAAGAAGTTGAACTGAAAGAAGATGAGCTTATTGGCCTTGAGATTGATCGAAACTCATGTGCGTGGAATCCAAAAAATGAGCTCGTAACAATTCGATTGAAAGCGAAGGATTTACCAAAAGATCAGCCGAGAATCTCGCACAATATTGTACTTCTTGTGGATGTCTCTGGCTCTATGGAACAACGGAATAAACTTCCCCTTTTAATTTCTGGATTGAAGGAATTTGTGAAATCTCTTTGCGAGACGGATAGAATCTCAATTGTAACCTATGCTGGTACTTCAGGGGTTGTTTTGGAACCAACAGATTGCTCGAAGCAAAAGACAATTTTGAGTGCCATTTCATCACTTCAATCAGGTGGTAGCACCAATGGAATTGGAGGAATCACAATGGCGTATGAACTCGCAGAAAAACACTTCGATCCAACTTTCAATAACCGCATAATTCTTGCCACAGATGGAGATTTTAACGTTGGTATCAGTAGCCCGACAGAACTGATTGAATACATCTCGACTAAGCGTGGTGAGGGGATTTACATCACAGCATTGGGGTTTGGGATGGGCAACTATAACAGCTCAACGCTTGAGGCAATAGCCGACAATGGTGATGGAAATCACTTTTATATTAACAATTTGCGAGAATGCAGAAAAGTACTGATGCACGATCTTGGAAATTTGATCAACATCGCGCGTGACGTAAAGCTCAATGTTGAATTCAACCCTCGCCTTGTTAAAGAATACCGGCTAATTGGCTACGAAAATAGATTGATGCCATCACAGGATTTTGATGATGATAATAAAGATGGTGGTGAAATGGGATACAACCATACGGTAACAGCTGTTTATGAAATTAAGCGTGGAAAAGAGGTTAAAAGTAAGAGTCACTTTGTTAAATCAAAGGCCACGTTTGACAATCAGGAATTGGCGTTTGTAAAACTTCGCTATAAGCCTATGGAAGATTCTACAAGTATAGAACAGAAATTCAGTTTGAAAGAAGAAAATGAAATCGTGGAGAATCAACTTGTAAACTTGATCATTTCACTTGGCTTGCAGCTTAGAAATTCTGCCTTCAAAGGAAATATTACCGAAGAAACATTGGCCGCACAAGCAGTAGCTTTTAAACCTAAAAACGAAGATGAACGTGAATTGAAGGAGATGGTTTTGTCGTTGAACACACAGAAGTAGATGGCTCGAAGGTTCGATTATCCGACTGTCCGATTGTCAGTTCGAGTGCGAAGCGTATCGAGAACAGGCAATGCAAAAAGACTCACCACTAAGGCACAAAGGGCACTAGGTGAAGTGCTGGTTGGTGAACACAAGTTTGAACTAAAGTTAAAACGGGAATATTAGAATTTCAATGAATCAAATCCAAACGCTCCAATAATCCAACAGAACGCTCTTCCACACAGTCTTTCAGTCTTAATGTCTTTCAATCTGGTCATCTGTCAATCAAATAATCTATAGCCGAAGGCGTCTCCGATTAAAATTTATTTTAATCTCTGTGTAACTTTTCAGTAACTTGTCTGTCTTACCCTTGAAAGCGGTAGAATGACGACAAAAGAATACAACCTGGCAGTTGACGAATACTCGGATAATATATTCCGATTTGCGTTGAAGCACCTTAAAAGTGAGATGACTGCAAAGGACATTGTTCAGGAGACGTTCACTAAAGTGTGGGTAAAGCACGAAGAAGTAAAGTACGAGAAAGTAAAATCGTATTTATTTACCACTGCTTATCACGCGATTGTTGATTGGGCGAAAAAAGAAAAGCGTTCTGGAGACATCGAAAATGCACCTGAAATGTCAACGACGCGATCTGGAGTTGATTTCGATTTAAAGGAAGTACTGATGGAAGCTGTTAATAGATTGCCAGATGTGCAGAAATCAGTTGTGCTATTAAGAGATTACGAAGGATATAATTACGCGGAAATTGCAGAGATTACCAAGTTGAGCGAATCACAGGTTAAAGTGTATATTTTCAGAGCAAGAAAAGCATTAAAAGAGTATATAAAACGATTGGACTTAGTCATATGAAAACCGAACGCATCAGCATATTTAATTATGAGGCTTTTTACCTCGATCACTTGGAAGGAAATCTAAGTGATAAGGATACTGCCTTGTTGATGACTTTCCTTGACGAGAATCCAGAACTTCAAATGGAAGATGATTCAATGCCATCGCTCTTTGCGGAAGATATTACACTTTCTCGGCATGATAAAAACGAATTAAAACAAACAGATGATGATGAGGTAATAACTGCAGTAAATGTAGAGTACTTCATGATCGCTGAGGTAGAAGGAATCTTGTCGAACGATAAGCAAAATGAACTCGCAGCATTTATTGAGATACACCCTGAATTGGAGAAGGAACGAGCAGTTTTCAATGCCTTGACACTTTCTCCAAACTTATATGAGGTATACACAGATAAAAACGGGTTGAAGAAGAAAACAATTGTGCTTTGGCCTTACATATCAATTGCTGCTGCAGCAAGTGTGATTATCGCATTTTTCTTGTTGACAAACTCTGGAACTGAAGTCCCATCAAATCTTGCAGTTGATCCACAAGATCAAAATAAAGAAGAGAAGCAAATCGAGCCAATTGATGAACTTCCACAGATTGCATTGCAAGTAAAAGATGAGAGCGAGGTTCAGAATTCTGCCCGAAATGCTCATCGAAATACACCAGTACAGCATGATCTAGTTCTTCCAAATCAGATGGCCAATGCTGATGACAACAAAGTTTCTCCACTGAACAGGCGACCTGTTCGAAACCTTCTTCCATCTTTAGAAGGGTATGAAATCCAGCCAATTACAACCGCGATCGCGTCATATGTGCGTGAAGATCGTGAAGATGGGGGTAGTAATGCCTACGCTGCTAATACAGGAATTGAGCACATGACAGACCCAATTCAAGGGGTTACTTCGAGACTCAATAAGCGCATGAAAAAGGACGTCGATTTTAGAACTGCCAAAGCAACGAAAGATCAATCAGGTGGATTCTATCTAAAGATCGGAAAGTTCGAATTACTTCGAAAAAAGCATCGCTAATAGTTCAAATTTCATTGGAGTTTTTAATTCCTTCATGCGAATGGCGTGATCATAAGTTAAATCCGTTATATTTACTACCCCTAGACCAGAACGACGTAAGCGGATATTGAAAGAAACTTCATTCATAGAACAAAATAAAAAAAAGTGGAATCGCTTTGAACAGCTGTATGAATCCCAATCGCAGGACCCGGAAGAGTTGAGCGATCTTTACATGGACATTACAGATGATTTAAGCTATGCGCAAACCTTCTACAGACGAAGAACTGTTCGCGTCTATCTGAATCAACTTGCCCAAAGAGTATATACAGGTGTTCACAAACAAAAAGGTGAATCGCTTAAGAAATTTGTCACTGTTTGGAAAATCTCGCTTCCTCTTGAAATTTATAGATCACGGAAAAATTTATTGTTCGCCTTCATTGCCTTCATGGTTTATGCAGCAATTGGTGTTGTAACTACTGCTATAGATCCTAATTTCCCTCGTGTTGTGATGGGTGATGGTTATGTGAATATGACCTTGGAAAATATTCAGAACGGGAATCCACTGGCAGTATACGAGACGAATGACCAGCTCGCCATGTTCATTGGCATCACTACGAATAACTTGAAAGTCGCATTCTTGACTTTCTTCGTGGGCTTCTTCTTTACCCTTGGAACACACATGCTCATGTTTTACAATGGAGTCATGTTGGGTGCTTTTCAATATTTTTTCCACTCTAAAGGATTGCTCGTAACGAGTTTTCTTGGGATTTGGATTCACGGAGCATTTGAAATATCAGCAATTGTATTGGCCGCTGGAGCAGGAATTACTGCTGGAAATGGTCTGCTCTTCCCCAAGAGTTATACCCGAATGCAATCACTCCAACTTTCCACCAAGCGAGGACTTAAAATTATGATGAGCCTTGTGCCATTCATTGTTGCCGCAGGATTTTTGGAGAGCTATGTCACTGCGAATTATCAAGTCCTTCCAAACTGGTCTAAATGGGCGTTAATTCTGTTTTCATTCGGCCTAATTCTGTTCTTTTACGTGTTCTACCCAATGTACGTCGCTCGAAAACATCCAGATTTAGTGCACGAAGAACAAGTAGGTCACTTTAAGCCAAAGACAACATTCCGACTCGATAAAATTCGTGATATAGGCGAGATAATCGCAGATTCATTCAGAATGTATCGCCTGCAGTTTAAAAAATTCATGACCATTAATTTCTTGATTGTGTTTCCACTTATAGGTTTGGTTGTTTTCTTTCAAGATATGAGCCACTGGGAATTACAACAGCGACAGCATTGGTATGATTGGGCGGCTCAACTAGAACTCATGATTGGCTATGGCTATCACAACGTGCTCGATATTTTCATGGTACTCGCGTGGACTGTCATTTTCGCATTGATCTTTACCTCTGTATTATGGAGTGTTAAAACCGCCCAAGAACCTTTCTCGTGGCGAAGCTTTTTCCAGTTTGCGAGGAAACGAATACTTGGAATTTGGCTGGCGAATAGTTTCTTAATGCTAATTATTGTGATTCTTCCCTGGTGGGGACTCTTACTTGCCATCTTCGTAATTCCATTCGTATTCTTGAATGCAGCAGCAGCTGGACTGGATGATGAGA
>JBLHON010000292.1:0-4820 GCA_047621865.1 Crocinitomicaceae bacterium
CGAGCTGAAGGATTTTTCCTGTTGAATTTGAAATTTCCAATTTTCCATTCGAGTACATCGTGAAAATATCTTTTCCGTATAAGTCGCTGTAAATTCCAAGACCTTTGGTTTGCTCATCGTGAACAATTGCCTTGTAGGCATAGCTATAAGGCTCACTCACTTGTTGATCTACGCAAATTCCTACCTCTCGGTTAAATTGTGTTTTGAGTAAGAGTTGCACATCCGAAAGGGCTGGCTCTGTACCAATTCCTGCAGCTCCAGTAGTATACGTGTTACCACGAACGTCAACCTTGTAAAGTGGTGTAGAAGTGCCAATGCCAACAAATACTTGCGGGCAATTGCTGTAAATTTTATTGATTCCGTTGGCCCATTGTGGATTTGCAATATCTCCGAGCGGGCATTGTTTTTCTTCGTACAAATAGTTTCCTAGGGCACCAACATCTCCTTTTTTGAGATCGCCATTCGCATCAACAAACACAATATTGTTTGTACTATTTGATGCGCCGAGATTAGGCACTATAACTCGATCTCTCAAGATGACATTCCCATTTACATCAAGTTTTTACTGTGGAGTATTAGTTCCGACACCAACCAAGCCTGTATTACTATTGTTTAGTATTGTATTAAAACCATAGGAATTATTACTTTGAATGTACATATCACCATTCATGGACCACATTCTATTCGTACTCCCAGCACTGCCATTGTTTCCTTCAAAACAAAAAGCGCTATTCAGGAGTACTCCTTTATCTGATTTCACAAAATTGACTACACTTAACCCATTGGCAGCGATGTTGCCACTAGCAATCATATTGCCATTAAGCGAAAATTTTTCAAGAGGACTACCCGGAATGAGACTTCCGATTCTAAAATTCCCATTTACATCAAGACGCAGACCTTCATTGCCGTTGGTCTTAAATACAAGGTCTTGAAAATTCGTGGTGCCTAAAAATTCGCCTGTATTTATAGTATTTCCGTCAATTTTCCAATTGCTATTATTTCCGCTGCCTTGGGAAAACAATTGGGATGAAATACATAGGATGCTTGAGATTAAGAATAGTCGTTTCATAAGTAGGTTAAGTTATATGATGATAAAATCAATCGAACTAATTTCATTTTCGAATCACTACAATTTACAACTAAAAATCCAAATAATTAAAATTGATTGCTGAAGAACCTTGAAAAGCCGAGAGTCAACAAACCTGAATTACAGCATCGATAACTAATTTCCATAAATGAATAACCCAGCAATTTCTAATTTTTTAACAACAACTATTCAGGCATACTATTTGCAGTCTCCGAATTGACTAACTTTGTACTATGAAACAGTTGATTTCTTTTCTTGTTTTAGGCCTTGTAATCTCTCTGACTAGTTGCATTGAGATCATTGATGATCTCGCTGTTAATAAAGACGGATCAGGTACTTTCAAATACACTGTAAACTTAAGCTCGAGCAAGATTAAACTCAATTCCTATCTCGCTTTGGATAGTTTAGACGGTAAAAAAGTACCCTCTATTAGTGATATCACTGTTGAATTGGATAAAATTGTTAGTTCTCTTAAAGAGAAACATGGGATTTCAAATGTTAGTTTCGATGCAAATTATACTGATTTCATCTTTAAGTTAAAGTTGGATTTCGCTTCTATTCCCGAATTGCAAAACGCCATTAAGACAGTTGTTCGAGAAAAGAGCAAAGGAAAAGAAATCGATGAGCTCAATCATGAATGGTTAACCTATTCTGGCACTTCATTGGTTAGATCAGTTCCTGAGTTAAAGATCAGAAAAGCAAGTACACTCAAGCCCGATGAAATTAGTGATTTGAAAAAAGGAACTTACACTTCTATTTCTCGCTTTGACCGTGAAGTGGCTAAATTTGACAATAAATCTGCCATTCTCGCAAAAAATAAAAAAGCAGTAATGATGCGAACAGACCCCTATTCGCTCATTCAAAAAAGCAATCTGCTGGATAACACTATTTATCTACTCGAAACGGACAGTGACAACTAAGAATATTCTTAACTTTGACCAGCACATTCACTACCAAAAAATAAGCTCAAACAACTATCAATGAAACTACTTATCACAGGCGCAATTCTTTTACTGAGCGTTTCACTATTTGCACAGAGATCGGAAGATCTAGTACCAAAAGATGCCGTCTCCGTTTTTAGCATCAATAACATTAATCTTTTACAGAAAATCTCGATGGATGATCTGGTGAAGTATGAGTTCATGGAGGAGGTGCAACAGGAATTATTTGATGGATCTACATCTGACAGAACACTGAAGGATTCTGGAATAGATTTCGATCAGCGCTTGAATATTTTTCAGGGTACAGGAGGACGTTTTAAAGTCACAGGTTTTACTTTTGGGATTACTGATCGCAACTTGCTTTTTGAAGTTTTTGATGATTTCTCGCCAATGGACAGTGAGTATCCTGGAGTCGATTTTTATGAGTCTTACTTCAATCGAATTGCAATCAAAGGAAATTCTGCCATCCTCTTTCGCGTTGAAGGGCACAGTGATCACATCGAGAAAGTGACAGATTCAATTTGGTATGCTCAAGGAAATGATTATCCATGGTATCGCTATGATTATGATGATTTCTATGACTTAGAGGAAATGATGGAGAATACTGAGGAAACAGTTTATGATCCTGAAGAGCCAGATTTTTTCGAAGAAAATGAAACAGAAGAGAATACAAACACTCCAATAGAAGATGGGACATTTCCAACTGCTGATGAGGACCCAACGCAAAAAACGTACTATGAACTGCGCGATTCTGTTGAAACAGCATATCATGCAGAATGTGTCAAACGCCTATGCGATGAACTTTTCATTCACAACGAAACGCTAATTCAGGAAGATCCAATATTTGCAAAACGGATTACTCACAATTCAGATGGTGTTTTTTATCTCGACAATTCACGAAACTATAACCGCGAAAGATCGATCAAATACATGCGTATGCTCTATCCAATGCTGGCAGGTAATCTGGATAAGATCTATGAAGGCAATGTGATTTTGGGAGATTTAAACATTCTAGATCACTCTGTTGAACTTTCCTTGGAAGTTGGGTATGGTGCAGATTTGGGTGAAATTTATTCGGAGATGACAGACACAAAGTTCGACAAGAACGTCTTGAAATATATCCACAAGGAGAACAACGCATATTTCACGTACAACATTAATATGCGCAAAGCCTACGAGAAAACCTTTGAACTAATTATGCCTATGCTAAGAAGTTCTGAAGGAAATATTTCAATGAGTGCACTCTCTTTTGAATTGATGGATGAATTCATCAATAAGGATGCAGTATTTGGACTTTATCAAGGAAGCATGTTTGGAACCTATAATGGTATCAAAACGATAAAGACCAAAAAGATCGTATTTGATTATGATGACGAAACATTTGAATATACCGAAAAGGAGGTTGAAGCAGAAGAAGATATGCCAGTTTTTACGCTAGGGTTCACGACAAAGCGAAATGACATTCCTCTAAAAGTTTTGAGAAGTGTAGCTCGTGCATTTGACGAAGTTCGTGATATGGGAGATTACTGGATCGTTGATAATGGCGTTTTGAATACCGCTCCACTTTATTTCATCCTTAAAAACAATTTATTCATTGTAACCAATGATGATGATTTAGCGCTGAAGTATTCGAGCGGATATGGCTCAATGGCCCTTGAAAAAAAGCAAGCAAAGAAGACAAAGAAAAGTGGTATTATGTACGGACGTATTGATGCGAGCAAAACACTTGGAAATCTTCCAAAGGGAATTTTTAACGAGTCAGAAAACGAATTGGTAGATGTCGTTCGTGGAAAATCAGGAACCATGGAAATTACCAGTAGCCAGACTACAAAAACGGGTACTAATTTCAATGTCTCTTATGCGTTCGATGGAGAATATGAAAACTCAGGAACGTACATTCTCGATCTAATTAATAGCCTGTACGTTATCTCGAAATAGCTAATTGATGTATCGAATACTAGGTGTTATCCTCCTTATTATAGGAGTAGGCACAGCAATTTACCTTTATCTTACATGGCCGAAGGATCAGGAACCAGCCAGGTTTCTAGATCGTCTTCCAGAAGCTGATATTATCGGCAAGGCCAATGTGCTCGATTTCGCCACAGAGATCATGCCCACACTCTATTATTATCAGATTCCAATACGTGAATTTGTTTCACCCGATTTTATTCTAGGGCAAGGAAAAGCATATGGACTTGATTTTCAAAAACCAATCTATTTCTTTGGCTCAGTGCAAAATGATAGACTGAAAGAATGGGGATTACTCATATCTGTTGATGACAGCAGCAAAGTGCTTGAAGGAATTCGCAACATGGCCAATATTGGAGATATTCACGATACAACTGTTTTGAACATGCATGCGTTTACGAGTCCAGATCTGAATTTAGTCATGAGCTATAGCAAGGATTGGATGCTTATTGCATCAACCAATAAATTTCCTGCCTATTTGAATCACGTGGTGAATGCAAAACATAATGGTCTCTCATCACGATGGAAGGAATTTCTGGCTGACAAAACATTCGAGAATAAAAGTTTCGTGTTTCGGGCTATCTCACCTCGACTAAAAAGACATAAAATTGAATCCATCTTATGCGCTACTTCTTCTGATTCAACCAGTATTACGTTTCATACCAGAGTGGATCAATATGACTCTGTATCCTTCACGTTAAAACCTTATGGACAAGGCTTTCCACAAGAAGAGTTCACGAAAAGTGCAATCAATGCTCATTTCGATGTGGAAAAATTCCGAGGAAATCAAGAGGACCCAATCTACAAACTTCTTAAAAAAGCTG
>JBLHON010000293.1:0-4814 GCA_047621865.1 Crocinitomicaceae bacterium
ATTTTTCCCGTTTGACTTTCATTCTCAAGCGTTTGAAACTTGGATCTTCTTCGTCTACGGCACTTTTTGAGGACATAATTTGTATAGAGAACTTGCCAGAAGAGGCCACTGTAGTAGTGCTAGGAGCACTTTTTACAAACGCTGTACTTGGGTGTTGTTCTTGTATAAAACTCCGAAATGCACGGAAGATTGCAGATGCGATAACCTCCTGTCCCTGAGTGGAATTCAAATAATTGGACTCCACTGAATTTGTGATAAAACCACATTCTACCAAGACACTTGGCATGTTCGTGTACTTGAGAACCTGGAGTGAATGCGTCAAATCTACTTTATCCTTCACGCCTCGTGAGTGTCTACCCGCTCGCGAAGAGAATTGTCTTTCTATCTTTTTTGCAAATGATACAGCCTTACTGGCGCTCATAGAATGCACATGTGACTCTGTTCCATGAATAGATTTTCGATCATTCCCATTGCAATGGATACTGATGAAGTAATCTGCATTTGAATTATTTGCCAGATCAACACGCTCATCCAAGGAAACAGTAGCATCATTTGTACGCGTATAGATTACCTTGACATTTTGAAGGTACTTATCAATGTAACCGCCAAAGTATTGCGCGATTTTTAGGTTCAAATGCTTTTCGTTGAGATGTCCAGTCGTGGAAGTTTCATGCCCAGGATCAGTTCCTCCATGACCGGCGTCAATCACCACCACGACCTGTTTTGTCTGACCTATTGCTGAGATTGAAGCACAGGAGAGAATAACTGCGAAGAGAATCAGTGCATTTTTCATTACTGTAAATTTACCTTGAATACTTTTTCGTTTCTTTGTAGAGCAAAAAGCTTTCCAAACACAAATTGTTGAAATCCTCGATGAACCATCCATGTACTGTAGCCCTAGTCGAAGTCGCAGGCTCACACGATGAGTGCCTTTTGAGTCAATTGGCAGCTCTCAAGGAGCGAAAACGGCGCGTTTTAATGGTGTGTAATAAGCGAATTCGAGATAGAAACCCGCATTTTAATGACTACGTGGACGAGTGGCTGGAAGTTGACTTTGTCTCTAAAGCTTGGAAAGATTTCATGATTGTTCGCAGGATGATGAAAGAAATCAAGAAGCGAAAAGTGTCTCATGTCGTTTTCAATACTGCTCAAGGAGGAATCGTTCGAAATGCAGTCTTGCTATCGCTTTTTTCGAAAGTGAAATTCATTGGAATTGTACATACCATTCGCAAGTTTCAAGGAAGCTTCACACAGAAATTGATCAATTGGAAAATTAAGAACTACTTCTTGCTCAGTGATCACCTCATGAAAAAGGTGGAAGCTCCAAAAGGCATCAAGTTGAAAGCCTTTTATCCACTGCGATTTCTAATAGACAAGAAGCTTGAGAATGATCAAAAACTGCTGCAAATTACCATTATAGGAGGCGTAGAAAACAGACGGAAAGATTTGGACGGGTTTGTTGAGATGCTCGCGAAGGTGGAAACCAATGTTCGTTTCGTCTTCCTCGGGAAAAGTGATCCAACGAGCGATGAGGTAAAACACTTCCGTCAAAAATTGGAGGATCAAGGTCTGATCGACAAAGTAACGCTCTTCGAGGAATTTGTCTCTCATGAAGTCTTCAGTAAACAACTTCAGCAAACAGATGCAATTCTTCCGCTCATTCATCCTGAAACAGAGAGTGCTGAAGAGTACTTTAACAATCAAATTGCAGGAGCCATGATCGTGGCGTTTTCATATAAAATCCCGCTGCTTCTTCATACGGCATACGAATCAGTTGTCGAAATGCAAACGGCAAGCATCTACTATGAATTACCTGATTTTCCTGAAGCCTTGACGAAATTGGCCAAACATAAAAATGCAATCGTGGAGAACATGAAAAATCACGAACCCTATCAGCAAGAAATTCAAGAAGCCAGCTATGCTTCGTTTGTTTTAGGGGACAAATCAGCGAAGTAATCATTCAAAATTTGCGCTTTGGCTTGACCAATAACTTTGCTCACTTCTTCGATTGAAGCTTCCCGAATTTTAGCGACCGTTTTGAATGCTTTCATCAAATCTTCCTGTGTCTTAGGTCCAATCCCCTTGATTCCAGTGATTTCAGATGTCAATGCAGCCTTACTTCGTTTATTGCGATGATGTGTGATCCCAAATCGATGTGCTTCATTTCGCATGTGCTGAATCACTTTCAAGCTTTCAGAACGTTTGTCAATATAAATAGGAAGTGAATCACCCGGAAAAAAGATTTCTTCCAATCGTTTGGCAATTCCTACAATGGCAACTTTTCCGCGGAGATCCAGTTTTTCGAGTGCCTTCAGTGAAGCGCTCAATTGCCCTTTACCACCATCAATAACGATCAATTGTGGTAAGGAGAGATTCTCATCCAACATCCGTTTGTATCTGCGATAAACAGCTTCTTCCATGGACGCAAAATCGTCTGGACCCACAACCGTTTTAATGTTGAAATTTCGATAATCTTTCTTGCTCGGCTTGCCATTTTTGAAAACTACACACGCGGAAACAGCATGCTCACCCTGGATGTTCGAGTTGTCGAAACATTCGATGTGGACAGGTGTATCGGGAAGACGAAAATCGATTCTGATTTGTTCCATGATTCGATCAGCATGACGTTCAGGATGCATTATTTTTTCTTGCTTGTTCTTCTCAAGACGATAGAAAAAGGCGTTCCTGAGCGATAAATCAATCAATGCTTTTTTATCTCCACGTTGAGGAACGAAAAAACGAAGTCCTTCTAATTCGAAATCTACGGGTTCAGAAATCAGCACTTCCTTGGATAAACTCTCGAACCTTTCGCGCAATTCAGGCAGGACGTAACTGATGATACTCGAACTTGATTCGTTCAATTTTTTATTCACCTCAGCTGTATAACCATGGATGATTGCGCCATTATTGATCACCAAATAGTTGACATAAGCGCGCTTTTCATCGTGTAGAATCGTTACAACATCTACTTGATGTATCGTAGGCGAAACAACTGTTGATTTTGCCTTATACTTTTCAATAGTCGCTATTTTCGCTTTTGCATTTTGTGCATCTTCAAACTGTAGATTCTCTGAAAACTCTTGCATGAGTTTTTTCAACGAACCTATAACTGCTCCAAGATTTCCTTTCAAAATATGCTCAATGTTGCCTACATATTCTGCGTATGCATCCACAGTTTCCTCTCCAATGCATGGACCTTTGCAGTTGCCAATATGGTATTCTAAACACACTTTATGTTTGCCTTCTTCAATTTTATTAGCAGATAAATCGAGGGCACATGTGCGAAGAGGATAAACATCTCGAATAAGTGACACCAAGGTATTAATCACCTTCACACTTGGATAGGGCCCATAATACTTTGATCCATCTTTGATCATTCTGCGCGTCGTAAAAACGCGTGGAAAAGGTTCCTTTTTTATGCAGATCCAAGGATAGGTTTTATCGTCTTTGAGTTGAATATTATATTTTGGCTGGTACTTTTTAATTAAGTTGTTTTCCAGCAGCAGTGCATCCAGTTCCGTGTCAACAACAATATATTTGATGTCTACTATTTGACGAACGAGTATGCGCGTCTTTCCCGAATCTAGATTTTTATTAAAGTAAGAGGCTACACGCTTTTTTAAATCTTTAGCTTTGCCGACATAAAGGATGGTTCCATGGAGGTCAAAATATTGATACACTCCAGGTTTATTTGGAAGTACTTTTATCTTGGACTTTATTTCTTCGAGTTGGCTCAATTATTGCTAAATTCGATTGTAGACAAAAATACGCAACGAGTTAGACTTCGCGCACGTCATATCGAGAATAGAAAGTAGAAAATTAGTTATACTAGATTTATATCAAAATTAAAAACAGATGAAAAAAGGACTTTTAGCCGTGATCTTTATTCTACCAATGGTAGCAATTGCGCAAAAAATGGAATTGGAGGTGCAAGGGGCGACGGTAGATTTTAATTTTGTGAGTGATAATACGGCAGGTACGTTGAGCGATGTTGAGAGTACGATTAGTCTAGATGTCGCGGATTTATCGAATGCTACTATTACAGGATCTGTTAAAGTATCAACATTAAATACTGGAAATAAGGGGAGAGATAAGCACCTGAAATCGGGCGATTTTTTCGATATAGAAAAATACCCAACCATGTCTTTTACGAGTACTTCAGTTACTGAAGTGGACGGTGCTTATCAAGCCAAAGGGACACTCACGATTAAGGGAGTAGAGAAAGAAGTAACCTTCGGGATCATCAATACTGGTGCAGTACTAAAATTCAAGACGACAATCTATTCTGCCGATTTTGGGATTATGGATAAGAAGAAGCGCGAGAAAACAAAAGTGACTATCGAAGTGAAAGTACCCGTAAAATAAGCGGGATTAATTCGAAATCAACTCGTAAAGCTCATTTAGATTCGGGGAAATTATAATCTCAATCCGTCGATTTTTAGCTTTATCCTTTGAATCAACAGGATGAAATTCTGATCGACCTGCAGCCATTAATTGTGCTGGATCAATGGATGAATTGTCGAGCATAATTTTGATCACTGCCGTCGCACGAAGCACAGATAATTCCCAATTGGATTTTGGATGAGATGCACTTTCCATTTTGTCTGCGTCTGTATGACCTTCAACAATTACTTCCAATTCTTTTTCACTCTCCAGAACCTTAGCCAATTCAACGAGCGCATTCTTTCCAGCTGGTTCAACAGTCGTACTACCTGAAGCAAAGAGTAATTTCGCCTCCAAGCTAACGTAGATTTTACCATTTCTTTCTTCAACAGTCAAACCCTGATTTGTGAACCCCTTTAACGCATCTGAAA
>JBLHON010000294.1:0-4813 GCA_047621865.1 Crocinitomicaceae bacterium
ACTACTTTTTTCATAAGATTGATGTTTTAATGAGTTATTTAACTCCATCAAATCTATGGGTAACCTACCTCGTTCTTCTACTGAATTGCAAATGTCGAGTTAACGCACTTGTGATATTCGCAAGTGATGGTTTATGATAAGGGTATGGAAAAGGTGTAAAAACCAGAAGATATCAAACCTATTTTAAGTTCCAGGGTTGTCTAACTGATAGGAAACAAAAATCCCCTCCATTTCTGGAAGGGATTAAAGAATTTCAATAGATATATTTCGATTTATTCTGCTGACTCTTCAGTACTAGCATCCTTCTCATCATCTTTTACATCTGGACCTTTCAGATAGTTTGGCAATTGCATTCCTGCCATGTTAAACATCTCCTGAAGTGGCGGAACTGCTTTATACATCCCAGAGATAAAGTTTGAAGTAGATGTCTTACCATCTTTTCCTCCACCATTTTCCCAAACAGTAACCTTATCAATTTTGATATTCTTGATCGCTTCCGCTTGCGTCTTAACAAGTTCAGGAAGTTTATCTGCGATTAATAATAGAACGGCATCTTTAGGATCATTTCCAGCTGCTTTTACAATTCGATCAAGTCCTTCAGCTTGCTTTGTTAGGATTTCGTACATCCCTTTCGCCTCAGCTTCTTTTTTCAAGAAAATCGCATCAGCTTCCCCTTTTGCAATTCTTCTGATTCTCTCAGCAGATGCTTCTGCGTCAATTTCAATTTTTCGTTTGTCAATTTCGGCTGGTACAATGATATCTGCACCTTGCTCTGCTTCCTTGCGAAGTGCTCTCGCATCCTCAGCGATTTTCTCAGCAGCATATGCTTCTTCTAATGCTTTCGCAGCTTGTACCTTTTCAGATGCATTTGCGATTCTTTCCGCCTCAGCCTCACGAGCACGTCTGTCTGCATCTGAGTTGGCAACTTTAATTTTTGCCGTGTTCTCTCCTTCAACTGCTTTCGCATTCGCCGCAGCTACCTGAGTTCTTTGATCTTGAACTGCATGTGCTTGTCCAATTGCTCCATCTCTGTCCTTTTGTGCTACAGATATAATTGCATCGTTAATTGCTTTTGCAGCAGCTTCCTTACCAAGTGCTTGGATGTATCCAGACTCATCGTGAATATCCGTGATGTTCACGTTGATTAATTTAAGTCCTACTTTTTTCAATTCAGCCTCAACACTGTGAGTAATGTGTGATAAGAATTTATCACGATCTGTATTGATTTCCTCAATGTCCATTGATGCTACAACAAGACGCAATTGACCGAAAATAATCTCCTGTGCTAATTCCTGTACAGCACTCTGCGAAAGCCCAAGTAGACGTTCAGCAGCATTTTGCATGATACTTGGTTCTGTTGAAATACCTATCGTAAATCGAGAAGGAACATTCACACGAATATTTTGCTTACTCAATGCATTGATTAGATTTACTTCAATGGAGATTGGCGTTAAATTCAAAAATGAATATGCTTGAATAATTGGCCAGATAAAAGCAGCGCCTCCATGAACACACTTTGCAGAACCTTCACTGTTGGTCTTACCATAGACGACAAGAATTTTATCTGAAGGACAACGTTTGTATCTGCTCAGTAATGAGAAGACGAAAACAAAGAGAATTAATACAGCGGCTCCAATTAGATAGAGTACTGAGATACCTGAACTCTCTTCTACGAGTAATATTAGGGGTTGAATCATGTTAGCTTTATTTGAATAGTTATTTAGTTAGTTTTTCCACTAGAAGCAATTCATCGCTGATCACTTCTAATACTTTTATTAATGAGGAAGTTTTTAAATCTTCGTCTGCATCTGTTATTGCTTCTAGTTCTCTTAGGCTTCCTTGCACTTTGAGGTGAATTTTGCCGATATTAGATCGATTAGCACCTATTGGAAGGTAAACTTCACCAATGTTCCCTATGGCCTTTGAGATATCCATTGTACCTGATTGGGCCAATTTGTTCATCCAAAAGAACAATAAAGAAGTAAGCGTCATCATGATTAACCCTGCAACACTTGCAATAATAATCGAAAGCGTTGGGGCTAGGCCATTATCAATGCACGTTACTCCCGTCCACCCAAAGATGGTGAAGAATGCCATGATGTTCTTGAAGGTGAAAAACTGAAATCCGCCGCCATCGCCATCTTCCAATTCGGCCATGTCAGAATCCATATCAGAATCCCCCCCTCCAAATAAAGACATCACTAAAATGCCAATGAAGATAAGTGAGCCGACCAGAGCAATGATCCAAAACGCCTGTTCAAGGGATGTCATCCCGCCAAAAAAATCTTTCATAAACGCTATTATTCTTTAAACATAGTGAAAAAAGTAAAGTCATTTACATAAGTGCAATTCCGAATGCGTCTATTTTTCAGATTGAATCTAATGCTATAATTGGTTTTACATCAAGACGTGCACTATTTGACGATTCACGGATCAACCCAGTTGTTACAAGAGATGCTCCCAAAAAGCGCGCGGCTGCGTTAAAACTCTAAGAGACAGTGTGCTTTACAACCAACAACTAAATGAATGAGATTTAATAGACGCAATAAATTCGACCGATAAGCATCAATAGTTAGTATTGTTAGATCTATTTGAATCCGCGCGATTTCTTAATGAATTCATAAGCCATGTTGATCTTCTGAAATTTCTCAGCAGCAATTTTTTTGTGCTCCTCTCCAAGATGAATCACGCGATCCGGGTGATGTTTCATGGCTAACTTTCGATACGTTTTTTTTATAGTTGCATCACTTGCTGCTTTAGTAAGTTCTAGAATCTTGTAGGCATTATCGAGCTCACTCGTAGATGGCTTACCCCAATTCGCTCTTCGTCTCTCCTCTTGCTTTTTGTACTTTTCACCATTGCCAAAGCCCCCACCAAAGCTCCATTTCTGTCCCTCCCATTCCTTTTCTTCTCTGTCTTCTTGCTCGTTTTCCCGTTCCGACTCATACCTATGCATGTTTAAAATCGAAGCCAGTTCCTCCTTTTCCAACCCTATAGCGCGAACAATTTCTTCCAACATTGACTCTTCGGCACTTGTGAGCATACGATCTGAAGCTGCCACACCAGCAAGAATGTTAATTAGATGAAGCTTTTCCGCATGATTAAATTCAGTGTTGATAATGTTGCAAAGCTCCTCTTTATTGATGGTTCCTGGGACGTAATCTTGAATTAAACGATCCATATATTTTTTCACCCAGCGTTTTGAAAATCGTTTTCCCAGTTGCTTTTCTACGAATTCGAACTCTTCTCGCTCTGCTCTATCGTCAGCGAGCATTACAAGTGCAACAAGCTTTAATAAGATACGTGTAAATTTTGCCTCATTTGTGAACACCTTAGGGTCGCGATCTCGACGCTCGGAATTTTTGCTAGAGATCATAGTGAAAAGCATGATGATTACCCCAATCGCGACAAAACCAATCGCCATAATTCCATTCTCCGTCAGGGCACGAAGGTCTGACATTCGAATGTCGAACAAGTAGATGGGGATCGCGATCAAAAGACCGAGAAGGAATAACCGTTTTAGGATTTTAAGTACCATCTGTTTTCTGGAATGATTTCATTTATTCTATGATTTTTTATCTACATACTTTATCTCGTTCACTACTGACACGAGTTCAAGACAGGTCAACAGGTTTTTATAGATCCTTTCCAGCTCATTGGAACGATTGAGGTTTTTGAATAGTTTGGGCTGTAGAAAGGATGCATCATTAAGCGTGATATTGATGTGAATATTTTCGTTGTGAGCTCGTAATCGAATTTCTGAGTTCCATCTATCTGAAATTTCCTTGATTGGATTCACTGTGCTTTTTATAAATGTATCAAGCGTATTCGGACTTCCATAAAAGTCAAATCTATTGGCAAATTTAGCATGGTCTGCCCGCTCTATTTTTTTCATATAGGCATGGGACGTAGTATTCCCAAAGAGTCCACCTTTTCTTGGTAAAAGATAGAAATCTTCAAAGTTCCAACCTTTATTTTCAATGCAAAAGAACATGCTTCGGGATAAATGCTTACCAGCCCAACTATTGCCTCGAGAATACTCCTCTTTGCTAATGTCAATTTGAGAGAATTCAAGATGTGATGAACTGACTGCTTCTGAAATTCTATTGCGCTGCTCTACGTATGTATAATCGCCCATATTCTCAAGTATTGGAAATAATTTTGACTCCCAAATTTCGGGCATTGATGATTCATTGGTGAGCTGTGTTCCTGTCTTAATTTTTAAAGTACTTCGCGTCTTTTTTACAAGAGGCTTCAAAAGTTGTTCAGCCGCGAATGCTTGATAGTTAAGGCGCTTTCTCTTGGCTTTGAGAAAATAATAAAAGATGGGCAGGATCACTACATAAGTGATCAGAAATCCAATCATCCACTTCGGGAAATAATAGCTTGCTATTGCAGGGAGTGAGAGCAAGAACAGGTAGAAGATGAATAGAAAAATATAGAGCGTAAATTTCTTCTTCCTGTATCTTTCAACATTAATAACTTGAGCATCAAGTGACGATTTGATTTCTGAGAAGTCTGACATGAGTGCAGTTATGTCTTCAATTAGCTGTACACAAAGTAAGCATTTCAGCGAGAATTTTTGCTCAAGGTAAGCATGGATTTCTATTTCTTGTAGATCACACCATCCTTCATCACAAAAGACACTTTCATCATTACTTCAATATCTTCGAATGGATCTCCATCTAGTGCAATGATATCAGCTAAATACCCCATCTTGATAATGCCTATTTCGTCATTTTTCAAAATGCTTGCATTCGTGATTGTCGCAGCCTGAATTACTTCCATAAGTGGCATTCCAGCTTCTACCATA
>JBLHON010000295.1:0-4811 GCA_047621865.1 Crocinitomicaceae bacterium
ACAAAGAATATTACGATTACATTAAATCTTATTCGCCCTATGACAACATTGAGCGAAAGGACTATCCAAACTTATTAATCACGACAGGTTATTGGGACAGCCAAGTTCAATACTGGGAACCAGCAAAATGGATTGCAAAATTGCGTGAGTACAAAACAGATGATAATCGTCTGATCATGAATTGTAACATGGAAGTTGGACATGGAGGGGCGTCAGGAAGGTTTCAACGGTATAAGGAGGTCGCTCTAGAATATGCGTTTTTACTCGATTTAGAAGACATTAAAAAATAAGATGAAGGCATTCAGGATACTTATTCCGCTTTTATTCTTGGGCTTCCTATTAAGTTCGGCAAGTGTAGAAGTGAAAATTCTTGGGAAGTGGGTGATGGTCAAAATGGTCATAGGTGGCGAATCTAAAAAATCACCAACTGGTGAGGAATCTGCGTATATGGATTTCAAGGAAGATGGAAAGGTAGAGTTCGGAAATGGTACGAAACAACCGAAACCCGGAGAATGGGCTTATGACAAAGAAAACAAGATCTTGTATCTCTATGAGAAGGCTGATCAAACAGATCCAATGATCATTAAAAAGCTAAGCAAGAAGAAGTTGATTTTAACCCTTGTGAGGGAGAAAATTTCAATACACCTGACTCGTGCAGATTAGAATTCATTGAATCAAAAAAAATAAAATATGAAGACCTTAAAAATACTTGTTCCACTTTTATTCTTGGGCTTTCTATTAAGTTCCGCAAAGGTAGAAGTGAAAATTCTTGGGAAATGGGTGATGGTCAAAATGGTCAAAGGCGACGAAACCAAAGATGCTCCAACTGGTGAATACGAGTCTTACATGATTTTTAAGGAAGACGGCGTTATTGATTTCGTAAAAGGCAGTAGAGAGCCAAAGGCTGGAGAATGGAACTATGATAGAAAAAACAAGAAACTGTATATCACAGAGAAGGTCGATCAAACAGATGAGGTGATTATTAAAAAGCTATCCAAAAAGAACTTGATTTTATTCATTGTGGAAGAGGGAGTTACTGTATACCTAGAACGAAAGGATTAATAGTGGGTAGAAACTAATCTACTGCCTAAAAAAATAAGATGAAGACATTAAAAATACTTGCCCCACTTTTATTCTTAGGCTTTCTATTAAGTTCAGGTATCGTTAAAGAAGACATTCTCGGAAAATGGATCTTGGTTAAGATGGTGAACAAGAATGGCAATCAGGAAAATTTAAATAATACTAAAGGAGCATACCTCGACTTCAAAACAGATGGCGTTCTTGAAATGGGAGAAGGAACGAAAAGTCCACAGCTTGGAGAATGGGACTATAATCCTGAGAACAAAAAGTTGTACGTTTCGGAAAAACCAGAAAGGCAAGATGAAGTAATCGTCAAAAAACTAACGAAGAAAAAATTGAAGCTCTATCTCGTCAGACGAAAACGCACCATCCATTTGGTACGAGCAAATTAGACTTAAAAGAAGTCCAAAGTTCCAGGGAAAGTTCGCTTCACCAGCCAGAAAAGATCAATAAAGGTCCAGATAGAAGCAAAAACAATTGCAAGAGATCTCATACTGCCTTTTTTCATCGCTAGTGCAATCAAGAGTGCAACACTCACTCCAGCTAATCCAATAAGTACACCAAACCAATGAAGTGTATCATAGAGTTCATAGCTTCCAGATATACTAACGACCAATTCTAGAAAAAACCAATAGAAGGCAGTTCCGAATAGTACAGTGATCGCAGCAAATAATAATTTCTGACTATTATCACGACTTCCTAAGCTCAATGAGTTGCCACAATTTCCGCAGTAATTATCATGATCACTTACTTCATAATTGCACGATGAGCAGGTTAGATTGTTTTCCATGCGCTCAAAATACAAAAAAAATATTGGCGTTGTATCCCTTATGTGGACTAAGTTTCATAACTTAATGCAATAAAAAAAAACAGTAGGGATTAAACCTTTCAATAAACCCACTGTCCAATACTTGTTGACTTTAAAAAAACATACTATGAAAAAGACAGGTTTAATACTCACGATGATGTCTCTGCTAACGTTCAGTTATGCTCAGGACTCAGACTCGACGGGATTAGAAGGAGATAATCTCGACTTGAACGGGGTACTCGAATTATTTGAAGAATCAGAAGATATTGAAGATTTCGAAAGAAAATTGAATACTGAATCGAATGGTGTAAACAACCTCGATTTAGATGGTGATGGCGAAGTGGATTACATTCGAGTAGTCGATCACGCTGACAGTTCATCTCACTCATTTGCATTACAGGTTCCTCTAAGCGAAGACGAATCACAAGATGTTGCAGTTATTGAAATGGATGCTGTAGATGATGAAACAGTTAATCTTCAGGTAATCGGAGATGCTGAGCTTTATGGAGAAGATTACATGTTAGAGCCTATGGATGAGAAAAATCCAAGCGTGGTTGTAAATGTAAATGCATGGCGCCCGGTTCGTCACATTTATGGACCAAGATATGTTGTCTATGCATCACCATACAGATATCGTCATCATCCAAGATGGTTCAAACCTTGGAAACGTGTAGCATGGAGAGTTTATCATCCACGTGTAATGCGCTACCACCGTCCTTATTACAGACGTACAACCGTTCGTCGTTGCCACAGAGCACACGGATATTATCATGTTCGTCGCGCGCACTCAAAAACATTTCATGCGCATCACCACCACAAACATGCAGCTCATAAAAATAATGGTGGACACAAAGCAGCTGGACACAAGCCAGCAGGTCATAATAAACCTGGAGGAAAGCAACATGCAGGTGGCAAGAAGCAAGGACAAAAAGGAGGTGCAAGTAAGAAACAAGGAGCACGATCCAAGAGAGGAAATAAATCAGTGACGCCAACAAAACGGCCAGGTGCTGTGAAGAAAAAAGGAGCTAAAAAAGGTTCAAGTCGTGGTGGAGCACGCAAAGGAAAACGTTAAAAGGCTCTTTTAACTACCAAAAAGGGAATCCATTGGATTCCCTTTTTTTATGCCCTACTTTGCCGCTTTCACTCATGAATAGCTTCAAAAGATGCTGCCAAAATCAACCTTGATGAGCTTCATAATTCAAGGTCACTTATTGATGGATTCACTATTCTAACCACTCATCAACGAAAAATCCGTTTCTTTGCACTCTAAATAAGCGATAAATGGCGCATAAGTCTGGTTTTGTAAATATTGTGGGAAGTCCAAACGTTGGGAAATCAACGCTTATGAATCGTCTTGTTGGCGAAAAGCTTTCCATTGTCACCAAGAAGGCACAGACCACTCGGCACCGAATTCATGGTATCGTAAATACAGAAGATTATCAAATCGTTTTTTCTGATACTCCTGGTGTGGTAAACGCAGCCTATAAGCTGCATGAGAACATGATGGGCTACGTGAATACGTCTTTGCAAGATGCAGATATTCTATTGTTCATTACTGACACCAAGGAAACAGAAATGAATCACGTTGCAACTCTGGAACGCATTCAAAAATTAACTGTTCCAGTGATCTGTTTGGTGAATAAAATGGATTTATCTGATCAGAAAGCACTCAAGAAAATTCTTCAATATTGGCAATCACGTTTGCCAAATGCGAATGTATTTCCTATTTCTGCCCTTCATGGATTTAATGTGGACAGTGTTTGGGAGTGTATTTTGGATAATATTCCAGAAGGTCCAGCATATTATGACAAAGAGGCAATTTCAGATCGACCAGTTCGATTCTTTGTATCAGAAATAATTCGCGAAAAGATCTTTATTCATTGTAAAAAAGAGATTCCATACGCGTGTCAGATAGAAATTGAAGAATATATAGTTGAACCCGATATAACCCGAATTCGTGCATTAATAATTGTTGAACGCGATTCTCAAAAAGGGATAATCATTGGAAAGGGAGGCGAAATGCTGAAGCGCATAGGACGAGAAGCGCGCCTCGAAATAGAAACGTTCATCGAGAGTCATGTGTTTTTAGAAACCTTCGTAAAGGTGGACAAAGACTGGCGTGCCTCTGAAAATAAATTGAAGAAATACGGCTACTAGTCATTTGACAGCACTCAGTCAATAGTTTCAATCAAGAAGTATAGATCATGGGAAATATTATAGCAATAGTAGGTCGACCAAATGTTGGGAAATCAACGCTCTTTAATCGATTGACAGAATCCACACGTGCAATTGTAAAAGAGGTGAGTGGTGTGACGCGCGATCGTCTTTATGGACGAGGAGAATGGAATGGATGCGATTTTTCAGTGATCGATACTGGAGGGTATGTAAAAGGATCTAGCGATATTTTCGAAGCTGAAATCCGCAAGCAAGTCGAAATTGCAATTGATGAAGCAAACGTGATCATCTTCATGACAGACGTAATGGTAGGGATTGTTGACCTCGATGAGATGGTTGGGAAACTCTTACGTAAGTCAGGGAAAAAAGTCTTTATCGCGGCGAATAAGGTTGACAATACTGGACGCGTTGGACTCTCCTCAGAATTTTGGTCTTTAGGTTTGGGTGAAGTCTATGATCTTTCTGCCACAAACGGCAGTGGAACAGGTGAACTTTTGGACGATATTGTAAAAGAGTTTGACAAAGAAGATAAATCGAAACGAGAGGAAGATGATCTTCCACACATTGCCATTGTTGGAAAACCAAATGTTGGGAAATCATCCCTAATTAATGCAGTAACTGGTCAGGAACGAAACATTGTGACTGATATTTCTGGTACCACACGCGATTCCATCAATACGCGTTTCAAGGCCTTTGGGTTTGATTTCATGCTCGTTGACACTGCTGGAATTCGTAAGAAAGCCAAGGT
>JBLHON010000296.1:0-4797 GCA_047621865.1 Crocinitomicaceae bacterium
AGTGATTTCCAACTCATCTTCAGACTATCTAACACTCCAATTGTTACAGACTTAAAGGGGATTGAATAACTGCTAGAATCTGCCAGAATCATCGCGTCATAACGATCGTCCCAGGCATTAAATTTCTGTGCATCAAAGCCATCATAACTCTTTATTGCACTAAAATCAACACGTGGCGTCAACCCTTGTCCAAAAACAGGGTTCTCTGCTCCTAAAAGGAGAATCAGTAGGAAGAGTATGCACGTTAATTTATTCAACTTGTTTTTATTTCATTGTTGTTCTCGATATACTTATGCCAAAGCTTTCTCAGGCGGCCGAAGCCTCTGGCGAACTCATTCGCTAAAGCTACGGCGAAAGCGAAAGGGCTCAGCATAGGCACTACTAGCAGAGCTCTTCCCGATAGCTATCAAGACGAACTGACAATGTGTGACGAATTGAGTTGTACCAGAACTGACATCAGCAAACTTTCAAATTATCAAAGACCAGTACGTCCTGCATCCTCCTCCTTCTTTTCCGATTGTTTCAATGAATATCGAATTCCAGCGTACACATTAACTCCAACTACTGGTGCCCATATTCTTGTTGCATCAAAGGTAGTACCAAATGGATTCTCTGCGTCAATAATTGCGTTTCGTTGTTTATAATTCCCTAGATTCTCTCCACCCAAGTAGAATTCCCAAGCATGAAAAACATGCGTGATCTGTGCATTAAAGATTGGATAGACTTCACTTTTCGTGTCTGAAGTTGTCAAACCTCCAGGAAGTTGAGCTACTGGTAAGCGCGCTTCTCCAAATACAGAACAGGTGAAATCATAGAGCCAACGTTTACTTTTCGAAGTGTAAGAAGCATTAAAGAATCCACGATGTGTTGGCACCATAACGGCTTGTTGAAGTTCGCCTCCATAGGTTGCTTTTACATCCAGCCATTTATACGCGAACCGAAAATTGAGCTGTTTCCCAGCACTAATGGCCAATTCAGCTTGCAAACTATTTGAGTATGATTTGCCGTTCAATGAACTAAAGACAACTGAATTGATGTCAGCATCTCGATCCACAAGTAATTGATTTTCGAATTCTGTATGATAGAAATCCACTGTTAATGAATGGGCTTTCTTAAAGAGTTTGAAGCGCTGAATATAACTTCCACCAACATTCCACGAGATTTCAGGCGCGATAGTATCAGGTGCGACCCATCCACGAGATGATGCCAGCAGAGAGACATTATCAATCATGTAATTTGGAACGCGCCATCCTTTTCCACCAGTCGCTCTAAGATCTGTATACTCTGTAAGAGCAAACTTTAAGTGAATCCTTGGAGCGACCTGAACTCCATACAAATTATGGAAATCTGTTCTCACCCCAGTAACTGCTGCAAGGCGCGAACCAGAATATGAATACTCTCCAAATATACCGGGAACAAGCTCCAAGCGATCACTTGCCAATGAATCCATTTTTTGGGTAATGTCGCTATAAACAAAACTAGACCCGAGCTTAAACTTATGTGTAGTGTTGCCGATTATTCCATCATAAATTGCATTCACATAGCCTCGTTTTTCAGTGCCTTCAAATTTGCGTGTTCCAAAATCAGCATCCAATGTCTGGTATTTTGCATTATAGACAATGCCCAATGAATGGAATCGTTTTTTCATGAAGAAACCTGTTTTCCCGAAAGCGTCAATATGTCTAGAGTCCAGGGTGACTCCATAAAAATTGGTGTTGTCCCCGTCAAAATCCATTTGTCCGCCAATTTTATTATCCCAATAGGCATTCCAACCAAATTGCGCCTCCATATTTTTGCCCTCATAATTATAGCGATTGAACACGGCGAAGTTGGTGCCATTTGTAAAGTCTCTAAAACCATCATTGTTCTCGTCAAACGCAATTGGGATTAATGCCGCATGTACGAACCATCCAGAGCTCCATTTTTCTCCCATCGAGAAACCCGTATTAAAATTCACCTCTGCTCTACCAAATCTATTTGTGTAGGCATTCAGATAAACTTTTTCCATCGACTGTGGCTTCTTTAGTTCAATGTTTACTAATCCTGCCATTGATTCGTAGCCATTCACTACATTTCCTGTTCCCTTGGTGATCTGCATTGACTCGATCCAGGTTCCTGGCATGGAGTTGAGTCCAAAGGAACTTTCTAGCCCTCTCAAGTAGGGAATATTCTCGAGTTGAATTTGTGTATAGACACCATCGAGCCCCATCATTTGAATTTTCTTGGCACCAGAAACTGCATCAGTAATATTAACATCAACTGAGGCATTAGTTTCAAAGGATTCAGAAAGATTACAACAGGCAGCTTTTCGCAATTCAGCTGAAGAGATGTTTTCGACGAGCAATGTTTTCATTCTTAAAATGGAGTGCCCTTTCAATTTGGCACGAATCACAACTTCTGGTAACAATTGATCTGAGTAGAGTGTGATTTCGAAGGCCGCGAAACGATCTCGTCTTGTCACAACAATCGTATCTGAGAGAAAACCCATTGCCGTTATAACGAGTGTATCTGGAAATGTTCCGGACAGTATTAATCTGAAGGTACCGTCATCCTCAGTTATAGCTCCTGTGTTGTTACTTAAGAGTTTTACTTTGGCTCCATAGATTGGTTCTTTTTTGTTGTCATTTTCTTCTCCAAAAACGACACCATTCACTTGTGCGTTTGCTCCGAATAGAACCATAGAGCAAAGCATGGTTATCAAAATATTCTTTATCATCATATAATATCAAAAGGTTTAACTTTATTTCCTACGCTTTCGTCAACGTGAAAGAGGAATACACTAATTCCTTGATATCAAATAATCCAGACTTGTAATTGGGTAATCCGCTGCTTCCTAGATTGGGGAGGCGGGTTTGCATAATTGGCTACAGTAAAATGTGGAAGACTCAGTATTTCCTTTGTCTCACTAGAACTGTCTTGAAATTCAGCGTTAAACAGCTGACCTGAGACCGCATTTCGAAAATAATCGAGATTGATTTTGTAGTTCTTTATCTCGTCGTCACAGCAATCGTCATTTGTTTCTTTGGTTACCTCTTCTGAACAGCAGCTCTTAATTTCGGTATGTTTTGACGCGCAGTGATCTTCACCTTCTATAAAATAGGAGATGAACAATCCATCCTCATTACATGAGTGGAAAAACACATTAATACCAATGCTTCCGAAGAGTAGGAATATTGCTCCTACCAGAAAAAAGGCGGTTGTGAGCTTACGCATGAATCAAAGATACAATCTTTTGGTGGTATTATTCGATCAGAATGTGGGTCATTCTTGAAATGTTTCCCGTAATTTCGCAATCTTTAACAATATGACTATGAAAGTTCCAGTTACAGTATACGCAGAGATGACTCCAAATCCATCTACCATGAAATTCGTGGCAAATAAGCACATCTTAGGAACTGGAGATTCTGCCGAGTTCAATTCAATGGCTGAGGCTAAGGGATATTCGCCATTGGCGGCAGAGCTTTTCAGTTTCCCCTTTGTACAAGGCGTATTCATCGCATCTAACTTTGTTACGATTACCAAAACGGATAATCTTTCTTGGGATTTCATTACGATGGAATTGCGTGAATTTATTCGTACTTGGATCTTTGATGACAATGAAATATTGGTGATGATGCCTCCTAAAAATGCACCAGGAACAGCAGACGAGGATGAACCAAAAAAGGAATTTGCTATATCGGAATACGATGACGCTATTCGTGGATTGCTAGATGAATTTGTTCGTCCTGCAGTTGAGAACGATGGTGGAGCAATTGATTTTCGTGGATTTGACAATGGTGTTGTGACTGTTGTGCTTCGCGGATCTTGTGCAGGTTGTCCTTCTAGTACGAATACTTTGAAAGGAGGAATTGAGTCATTATTGAAGCAACATTTGCCCGAAGTTACGGAGGTGGTTGCTGAGAACGGGTGATTTTTCTAATTTCAGAATAGGAGCGATTAACTCTCCTTGGGAACGTCAAAACCAAATTGTGATAGGACTTTCCATACGCTCTAAAAAATCATCAAAAATGGAGAGCTAAGGACTGGGATATCTAGCTTGAAATCCGAACAATTGAAGAATAAAAAAGTACGTCTTCATGAATCGTGGACATAGACTCCAGGCACTTGTCCAGCGGGAAAATCGGTCTTAGAATAGCTATAGTTTTTGGGAAGGTTTCTTCTAGTTGTGAAAAGCGCAAGACCGTCAATGTCACTTGTGCAAAACAAGCATCGAAATATCAGAAATGCTCTAATTTTGAAAGAAACTCCTTAGGGTGAAAACAGGTTTACTGATACTTTTAATTATAGTATCTGGCTGCACAATCACAAAGCGCGTACATCGATCAGGATATCATATTGAATGGCATAAGCATTACAAAAAAAGTAGCTCATCATTATCAGACGATAAGGAGAAAAAGGCACATGAGTCTGGAGAGGCCGACGTTTCTTCAACGAATTCACTTCTTCTTGAGCTTGCTGATACAGTTGAATTTCAAGCGACTGAAGATTCAGAAACGACTGACGTATTTTCTGACCAAGAAAATGGCGGAGCATCTGAGGTGAAATCTCCAACAAAATCTGAACGAGCTGAAATTAAGTATGAACGAGCGAAATCACTTTTAACAAAATTTCATACGCAACGCACCTATAGGTCAGAGAAAAGACGGAGAAGAATTCTGATGAAAAAAATATTCTTGGGGCGGTCATTTTACTAATACTGAGTCTGATTTCAGCTGCAATTCTATTACAAGCAGCAGGTCTTTGGATCATATTTCCGATCGCATTTGGTCAAGGATTTCTTGTTATACTCTGGATTAT
>JBLHON010000297.1:0-4787 GCA_047621865.1 Crocinitomicaceae bacterium
TGAGTATGTGGATTTCGAATACTGCAACCACCTTAATGATGCTCCCAATGGCGATGGCTGTAGTCGGAAATCTTACAGAAGAATCTACTTCTAAATTCCCCCGATTTCTTTTGTTGTCGATTGCATACTCTGCAAGTATTGGTGGAATGGCGACACTTGTTGGCTCACCTCCAAATGCTGCTATGGCGGGAATTTTACACGATCTAAATCCGAGTATAGAGATTAGTTTTCTCGACTGGATGAAATTTGGTTTGCCACTGAGTTTAATCATGTTGTCAGTGCTCTTCTTTTTCTTAGTGATTCAATTACGCGGGGAAAATAAAGGAGACGAAATAAAAATTGATATAGAGAAGAAACCATGGAATAGGGACCAAATTCGCATCATCTTAATTTTTCTTCTTGTCGTTCTTCTGTGGTCATTTAGAAAGTTGCTCACTGAGTGGACTGGGATTAAATATTCGGATGAAAATGTTGCAATCCTTGGGGCTCTAGTTATGTTTATTCTTCCAAGTGCAAATGGTAAACCTATTCTAGTTTGGAAGGACACATCTAAGCTAGCTTGGGGAATATTGATTCTATTTGGTGGAGGCTTTGCGCTCGCAAAAATGCTAGAGGTGAATGGTGTAATTGTTGAAATAGCCGCGCTCTTCGAGAGTTTCAGTAACCTACATATTATCCTAATTCTCCTGGTAGTTGTCACGATTTCGATATTTGGAACAGAAATCATGTCGAATACGGCACTCGTCACAGTTTTCATTCCAATCATTGCGACATTTGCTGTTAGTGCTGATATACCTATTACTACACTTTGCTTTCCAGTTGCACTCGCCGCGAGTTGTGCATTTATGTTACCCGTTGGGACTCCGCCAAATGCAATCGTTTTCTCATCAGGGCGATTGACAATACGCGAAATGGCACGAACAGGATTTGTCTTAAATGTGATTTCTGTGCTGATCATTGTAACCTTCGCGTTGGTTTTTATTAAATAGTACGGCTAATAAACAGTCGATTAAGACTAGGAATCCTTTATTCATTTGGAGGATCGATCTCTGATGTTTATTCAACAGTCACAGTAAATGGCGGCACTGCTTAAAACACTCGAGATCATTGGAACTCCTTGCTCTGTGAATGCCATGCGCCTTCGCTGAAGCTTTAGCGAAAGAGTTAGGTTGATAACGAGTTCCTCCCCAACTTGAGGTGCCAAAATGGCTCCTCAAGTTTTCCGCCTCATCAAGTGTTAGTTCAAACATGAAATCAGAAGGAAATCGTGCGATATTTCTGCGTACTTGCCGTTTTAATTGTTTTGTTTCAACATGATACAGTTCGGATAAATCCATGTCAAGCATTATTTTTTGTCCGCGTATTACATAGATTTTGTTGAGAATATGCTCCTCAGGAACATTCAAATTTGTGATCATTTGTTAAGTTGTTAGGTTAGGTGGTTTTTAACTTCCTTTTAATAAATTAAGAAGAAATATCATTGAATCCAAGGAATTTTATCTTGTAAATCGAAGCAAACCACAAAGAATCATCCGCAAAAGAGCAGTGTATATTGACACATTTGATTTAAGTTTACGGAACGTACCGTAGAAGGGCAATCACTAAATAATCGACTATGAAATTTGAAATTGACACAGAAACCTACGATGAAATAGCCAAAGTAATTCACAGTGAATCAAGTCCTGTTGGCATTGATGCAAAAAAGACGCACATTCTAATCTTACATCAGCTGCAAGAACTCAATAAACGAATGGAACGTATAGAAGAGCTTATTAAGAAATAAAAACAGTTCAGCAATCGCAATCAGGAAGACACTTTTAGGCTCAAAATTAATTCACGACTAATTTGCCTGAAGCTATCGTATTCAGATTAGTTTTCACAGTGTAGTAAAAAACTCCGCGACTAAGATTGCCTTGCTCAATAATTATTGGATCTACATAGTAATCTGTAATTTCTCGCACCAATTGGCCCTGGACATTATAGATAGAAAGCGTGTAATTTTCAAGCTGAAAATTTTCTATCGTCAATGTTGCTGACTCTGAAAATGGATTTGGATAAAGTGTGACACCATAATTGAGTTCATCTGAATTAATTGAGACAGTCGACAGACATGTATTTGTACAACTACAAATCGTTACATTCGAACCAAGAGTACCAGTGTTTAATGTAAATACTGGACACATGTCCAAAAAGGAGTTGTCAATTGCGAAATCACCCGCATTTGCCGAAATTCCCGTTACATTAAAACCTCCACAGCCTCCTGTCATAGGACCCGTAATTACCCCATCATTCCCCCAGTCGTTTCCAACGGGAATAATACAATCAGTATAAAAATCTCCAGTATTTCCAAAGTCATTTCCTACACTCATGTATCCAGAATTTGTAGTGGTACCAGCAGCAAAATTTCCGAAGTCATTGCTAACGATCAAGTTCCCAGTGTTGTTCATTACACCTCCTACATAGACCCCAAGATTGTTCATTGTCCACGTTCCACTGTTAGTTACCGTGGGATCAAGACCTGGACCAGTTTTAGTTATTCCTAATGCCGCACTTGTAATTGTGCCCGAGTTATTAAAATCTACATAATCGCCTAAAATGCCAATGCTATCAATTGTTGAGATGCCTTGATGATCAACTGTACCTGCTGTAATCGCAAAGTTCACGGAAGTTATAGTTCCAGTGCTCGTTAGAGTTCCATCAAGTAATGTGATGCCATTTGAGCTTATAGATCCTTCATTGCAAACTTCTCCGCCATTAATGAGTAACGCGCCCTGAAGATCTCCTGTAGCTGTGATACAGAGTTTAACCCCAACTGGCACAATCTGAGGAAGGATTTCTGTTCCACTAATTGTGATTGTACATGAACTGCACTGAGCTTGGACTTGATTCGTCGTAAATAGGCAAATTCCAATAAATGCGAATAGTAGTTTTTTTGTCATGGTTCTATGTTGAGTAGTATATTTCATTTCTTGATCTTAGTAAAATAATGCCACGTAAGGTCTTTGATTTGATCCTTGCTAGCTGAGCGAAAATACGGAATAATTTCAGGATTCCATTATGATTCAAGTCATATAAACTGTTGATAATGAAGTTAAATGTCAACCTGAGCGCGATTATGATCATGTAAATTAAGTAATTTAGGAGTGTGGATTCTAGGAGTATCAAATCCTCCAATTCAGCACTATTTATGTATTTTCGTCCAATATGAAACGCAATTTACTAATCCTGGTAATCGTCCTAGTACTCCTGAGTATTGGTGCATATTTTTATTGGGATAAATTGCTCATACATATGAAATCACCTGATGTATTCCTGGATAAACTCCTTGCTGCTGGCGGTTTTTTGAATGTCACGCTCACAGTCATTCTTATCAATCTTGGAATAACCCTTGGAACTCTCCTGATCGAATTGCTCATCCTTGGTTGGGAACGAAGTTCAATCAAAAGACTTCTTAAAATCACAGATAAATCAGTAATGGGGGATCTCATGTGCTGGCTGTTATCATTGGTTGGTTTGTATGATTTCCTCGTCTTCTTATCCACTTTGGGACTCTTTTATTTCTTAACAGGTATCATCCAATCCAATTTCTATGTCGGCGTTGGAGAGTGGTTGCATAATGATGTACTCATCTTTGCTTTTGTCTTTATTCTGAGTGATTTTAAGCATTATCTCTGGCATTTTACAATGCATAAATTAGGCGCATTCTGGGAAATTCATAAGTACCATCATTCTGCTACTTCCATGAATATGATTACTACAAGCCGTGGGCATTTTCTTGGAAAAGCTATTCTAATTGTGTTTGACGCATTCTTTTTCGCCCTAATTGGATCTCCTCCAATGGTTTATGCAAGTTGGTTTATTATACGAGAAATTTGGGCAATGTGGCTTCATTCTGACGTTAATATTCAACTGGGCTGGTTTGGGAGATTCGTTTTCGTAACACCCTATATTCATCGTGTGCATCATTCAGCAAATCAGGCTCATTTTGACAAGAACTTCGGCACTTTTTTCATTACATGGGATCGAATTTTTGGCACATATCATCGGCCCGAAAAAGTGGAGGAAATAGGTATTGCAAATGATCCCTATAACACACGAGGGTTCTGGTATGACATGCAGCTTGGATTCCGCCTCTTTTTACAGAAAATAATTCCTTTTAATAGTCCAAAATAGTTCCTTTTTGGAAAGTCAATGGCTAACTCATTATAGTCGATACTAAGTTGGTTATATTCGACAATAGTGCTATTTCGTTCATTTAGAGTACTGTAGTTAATAATTAGTCACCCGTTCTCTTGCGTCCTTTGGAATCTTATTTTAAATTGCATATCAGTAAGAACAAGAAATACAACAAGTTGTGAAAAAAACTCTACTAATTATTGCCCTTTTATCAGCTACTTCCTCATTTGCTCAACATAACAACGAATTCTTTAATGATGGAGCTTTAGTTCACGTTCAGGCGGGTGCTGAAGTACATGTTTGGGGAGATGTCCATAATGTTCAAGCAACTGGCAATTTGCATAACGACGGCCTGATTAAGATGCAAGGGAATGCTTATTCTGACAATCTCTTTCAGCAAACTGGAACGGGAATTTACCGCGTTGAGAATTCTGATGTTAATATAGGTGAGCGTCAATTCATTTCTGGTAGTTATGCCGTTCGAGGAGGGCAGGCACTTACGAGTGTTGATGATGGATCATTTTTTGATTTGCAGTTGGCCAATGACCAAGGGATCGTTTATCTGGTTGGTGTTGGAAATATTGCAGATGTTCGAAACAGTGTAAACTTCA
>JBLHON010000298.1:0-4775 GCA_047621865.1 Crocinitomicaceae bacterium
AGCAATAGAAGCACTTCTTGAAAAGCTCGACCCTCACTCTACTTATATTTCGAAGGAAGAAGTTCATGATGCAAATCAGTCAATAGATGGGAATTTTGTAGGAATTGGCATTCGTTTCCAGATTTTGCGCGATACATTAATGGTTGTTGCAACTATTCCAGGTGGACCATCAGAAAAACTTGGTTTGCGCCCAGGCGATAAAATCATTCGAATCGAGAATGAAAATGTGGCAGGCGTGGGATTGAAGAATGGTGGTGTTAAAGAGCGTCTTCTTGGTGATAGAGGAACTAAGGTAACAGTTGGAATTCAGCGAAAACAGGAAACAAGTTCAATTGACTTTGTGATCACGCGTGATCTGATCCCTTTGAATTCTGTTGATGCCTCTTATATGGTAACGCCGAAAACAGGTTATATAAAACTTAATTCCTTTTCTAGATCTTCAAAAGAAGAAGTTCAAGACGCCCTGCGAGATTTGAAAAGTCAAGGAATGGAGAATCTAATTTTTGATGTCCAAGGAAATGGAGGTGGCTTGCTCTATGCAGCAAAGTACTTAGCCGATGAATTTTTATCAGATAATAAATTAATTGTTTATTCTGAAGGTCGCTCTCAACCACGTTTGGACTTAAGAGCTGGAAAACCTGGTCTCTGGGAAGAAGGTCGTTTGGTTATACTGACAAATGAATATTCTGCATCTGCAAGTGAAATTCTCACTGGCGCAATTCAGGATTGGGATCGAGGATTGATTGTGGGTCGTCGTACGTATGGAAAAGGATTGGTTCAACGTCCAATTGATCTTACTGATGGATCGCAAATTCGCTTAACAATTGCGCGGTATTTCACTCCAAGTGGAAGATTCATTCAAAAACCCTATGATGATCTAGAGGATTATCGCAATGATTTGGTAGATCGTTTCGAGGGAGGTGAATTCACGAACGTGGACTCAATTAAACTTCCTGACTCGCTCAAATTTGAGACTTTGATAGAAAAACGCCCTGTTTATGGAGGCGGTGGAATCATGCCCGATTTCTTTGTTCCATTGGACACTACTGAAACGAGTGATTATTATTCAGCGCTAAATCGAGCAGGATTATTCAACCAATATTCACTTACTTATGTGGATGAGAATCGTGACGAGTTGTTAGAAGAGCATCCTGATTTTAATTCATTCAATAAAAACTTCTCAATCGACGAGAAGTTTTTGACAGGATTTATGGACTATGTCTCAGAAGAAGAAAAAGACCTCGAGAAGAACGAGGAAGAATATGCGACGAGTTTAAACCTGATCAAATTGCGATTGAAAGCAATGTTAGCGCAAGATCTTTGGGGCTATAGCGAATTCTATCAAGTTTACAATGGTACCAACGAGATTTTATTAGAAGCAATAGAGATTATTGAATCTGACAAATACGAAGAAAAAATTCATCGAAACTAGTTCCACTTTATTATTTTTGCCTTATTCAATTAATGATGAACATGAAAAAAGCTATCCTACCTCTTATCGCCTTGAGTCTATTAATATTCTCATGTGAACCAGCTGCCACTGATGAAATTTCAGCGGTTGATGGTAATGTTATTTCCACAATTTCTTCAAGTACTAAATCAGACAAAGAACTTGAAAAAGAATTAGCGGAATTCGAAAAAGAAGAAGAAGCGCGTATAGCATTAATGGAATCCTCAAAAAGCTCACTAGAATTTGACAAGCTTCTCCATGATTTTGGAAATGTTGAACAAGGAAGTGAGAACACTACTGAGTTCATTGTAAAAAACACTGGAGATAAGCCACTTATTATTCTAGATGTTGCTGCAAGCTGTGGTTGTACATTACCTCAAAAACCTGAGCAACCAATCCCACCGGGTAAATCAGATGTAATCAAAGTGACCTTCAAGCCAAAAGAAGGGCAGAAAAATGAAATTCGCAAAACGGTTACTGTTACTGCAAATACGGGAGAAAAGATTCACAAGATTGAGATTCGCGCATTCGTGCTTTAGTCTTTCTGCTTCGTGAGTTTCCCTTTCAGGGCGTTTACAATCTTATTTACATAATTGACTATTTCAGGTTCAAACTTTGCCAAGTAAATTACACCTGGGAATAGAACTGTGACGAGTACAGATTTCGTAATAATATTCACCCAAACGTTGCCAAGATCATAAGGCAAGAGCTGGATACCTGTGAGAACCAGGCCAAATAGTAAAATCACACTGACTTGATTTTTTGTGAATGGGTGCAACTTGTAACTCACCCAAACAAAGATCAGTCGCGCCAGGTTGTACACTAAATAGGCAGTCGCAGTTGAGAATGCTGCACCAATCATACCCCAGATAGGAATCAACAGAAGATTCAGGGCGAACACAATGATAATGAGGGTACCTGTGAGCAGAACATCGTAGCGATATTTCTTTGAAGTGACCAGAATGGTGCCATTGAGCCCCATGTACATATCAATAATTCTCGCACTCATCAGAAATAAGAACACATAAACGGCGGGCGCATATTCGTCAGGAAGAAGTGAAAAGAGATCAACACGGGAGATCCAAACGCCCAAAAAGCAATACAATCCAATGAATAAAGAAATGGAACTTACCCTTTTGTAGAGCTCATCCATTTTAACCATGTCACGATCTCGCCAGTGTTGAGCAACCAATGTCGAACTTACACGCATAATTGATGCGTACGGCACCATCAAGGCTCTCATCATGAAGAGAATTAGCATATATACCCCACTCTCCTTCAGCCCCACTATTGCAGCGATCATAATTGCATCAAGCGAAATAACCAGCTGAGCAGACAATGTGTTCACATAGGAAAATAGCGAATAAGAAAGGATAATCTTCTTGAATTTCTTTGGAATGCTAATTTCCCTGAATCGAACATGCCACTCTCCAATTTTCATCAAGTAAAAAAACATCAGAAGTGCTGGAACCAAAAAGGAAATACTACTGTAGAGAACAAGTTCGTGAAAGCTTAGGAAGTTTAGCCAATAGAATCCAAGTAAGATGCTGGTGAGAATCCGAAAAAGGATTTCGTTGACAAAAACAGAATACACATTCTTATAGAGTGCGCGCGCATAGCTATCAAAAAATCGATAAAGCACAATTCCAATACCAATCGGAATAATCCAATAATAATAATCAATGAAAAGGGCAGATTTCTCTTGGAAATATGCTGAAAAAACTGGTTCAAAAACGAGAGCTATCAGCGTAAAAAAGACGATTCCACTCCCCAGGATCAGTAAATTATACCCCAAAAATCCCTGATGATTCTTCTCCTTGTTTCGTAAATAAGGAAGGAATTTCCATACAGTGTTTATCGTTCCAAGATTCGAGAATTGGGCGAAAAGTGTACCTATATTGGCTACTAAGAAGAGTAAGCCCATTTCCTCTGTCGATAACAGAGCAAGAAATAAAAAGACTTTATTGAGATATCCCAATATCATTCCTGCGTAAGAAATGATGGTTGTTCTCAGCGCGTCTCTTTGTACTATTCCCATAACACTACGAATGTAACAATTTATACTTTCCTTTTTGAACGATCAATCATCTGTTAAATTTTCCAATCACCTATTCTACGTACAATTTTATATATTTGCAGCTTTAAGAAATTGATATGCATAAAACCCACATTATACGTCATGAGAACACCCTTAAATTCATCGAGAAGCATATCTCGCGTGAAGAAACTATTTTAGATCTTGGTACTGAAAATGATCTTTCTAGCTTCATTAAAGAAAATGGTTTTGACGTTCAAAATACAGGTGGGGAAAACTTAGACACTGATTTCCAAATTTATGCTAATTCAGATCGCACCGTTCTAACAGCATTCGAAATTTTCGAACACATGCTTGCCCCGTTTAATATTCTGAATAACTCGAAGGCAGATAAATTGGTAGCATCCATCCCGTTAAAATTGTGGTTTGCAAGTGCATATTGGGACAACAAAAACGATTGGGACAAGCACTATCATGAATTTGAAGTGAAGCAATTTGATTTTTTACTAGAAAAAAGTGGTTGGGAAATAAAGGATTCTGCACTTTGGAAATCTTACGATTCTTTTCCAAGAGGTATTAGACCCCTATTAAGACGATTTTACCCGAGATATTATATCGTTTACTGTGAAAGAAAAAAAGCCTAGGGTCCTCGTAATTCTTGACAATGACTTCAATCCGGACATTCGTGTTCAAAATGAAATTGTTGCTTTGATTGAAGTAGGATTTGAAATTACCTTGCTTTGTTTTGGTTACGTCGGCAAAAATTATCCACCCAAGGATAACCAATCTCTGAACATTATTCGTGTAGGAATAACTAAATCAAAAAAAGATAAACTATTTTTTCTCGCTTCGTGGCTCCCCTTCTATTCAAATTTTTGGGTAAATCATATTGGTAAAGTCCTTACTAAACAATCCTTTGACCTTATTTACACCCATGACCTGCAAATGGCTCGTCCCGTTTCTAAAGCCCTAAAAAAGAGCGGAAAAAAAATGCCATTTGTGCTTGATTTACATGAGCATCTGCCAGCAGCTATGGAATCCTATAGTTGGACAAAAGGTATTGTTCGAAAACAATTGAGTCGTCCATGGATTTGGTACAAACGTGAAAAAAATGACTTATTACTTCCCGATTTAGTCTTAACACTCAGTGCAAGTTTTGCTGCCCGTCTTGCCAAAATTACAAATCGTCCAATTGAAAATTTCCATGAATTTGCCAATATTACTCCATCCAGAGAGGCGAATGAAGTAGACATCAAGTTTCCTTTTGACAAAAATAATCACACAATCTTC
>JBLHON010000299.1:0-4757 GCA_047621865.1 Crocinitomicaceae bacterium
AAGATTTTTTTTTGATGTCTCCGCCAACTTGACTATTGCTCTTTTTGACTTGATAATTCTCCAATTAAACTGCTTCAAATGACTATATTTGTCCTCAGTTTATCAGACAATCTAATGGAAAAATTTGCCCGCGGTTTTTTTTCGATGCGCATGATGGCTTTGGCCATGTTCATCTTCTTTGTTGCTATCGCGACTGCAACACTTGTTGAGTCCACGTACGACATTCAAACAGCAAAGATCTATATCTACAATGCGATATGGTTCGATTTGCTCTTAGTATATCTAGGATTTAACCTAATAGCCAATATCTTTCGTTACAAAATGTTTCGGCGTGAAAAGTTAGCAGCACTTACCTTTCATTTAGCGTTCATTATTATAATGATTGGGGCGGCAGTTACAAGATTCGTCAGCTTTGAAGGATCAATGCTCATTCGAGAAGGAGCTTCAACGAGTTTTATTTACTCTTCGGATCCTTATTTGTGGTATAAAATCACAGATCGAAAATTGCAATTGACAAATGATCATAAAATGTTGCTTTCTGAGGTAGATGCTTGGAATGGTTTTTCATATGATATTAGCTACCCAGAGCACAAAACGGGAATCACCCTTGATTACGTTGATTTTCAAAAGAAAATGATTGATTCAATGATGACGAATCCTAAGACAAAGGAATCGACCGTTGAATTCGTTCGCGAAGGCAAATCAGAATATGTTCCTGAAGGCGGTTTCTTGCTCTGGGGCAATTTGGCAGTCTCCTATGAGAAGCAGAATGCCATGCCTGGAATAGAAATCTTCCGTGATAAGGGCAAATTGACGATGAAAGTAATGATGGCAGGAGGAACGAGTCTTCCTATGTCAGTTCTGCGGGTTTCGGATCGAGAAAACCCAAATATACCGGACTCACTCTATCGCAAAATTCCAGTTGATACATTAATTGTGTTGGAAAAAGCAACATTGTATGCAGTAGCAGGTGTTCAATTCGTTTACAAAGATTTAAAACAGCACACGAAAATCGTCAAGATGCCTTCTGGTCGTAGAGATCAAGGGGTAGATATTTTAACCTTAAAAGTCACTGACGGAACTACCTCAAAAGTGGTTAGCCTAGAAGGTGGATTTGCTGTTAGACCTGAGCCTTACTTTTTTGAGCTGAATGGATTGGAATATGAGATGACTTATGGTCCAAAAAAGATCGATTTACCCTTTGCAATTCGCTGTGATGATTTCCAACTTGATCGATATCCTGGATCGATGTCTCCATCATCCTTCGCGAGTGTAGTAACAGTGCTCGATACTGTAAAAAACTATGAACATACTCAGCGAATCTTCATGAATAATGTCATGGACTATAGTGGCTATCGATTTTTTCAATCGAGTTATGATGCTGATGAAAAAGGAACAATTTTGAGCGTTAACCACGATTGGTGGGGAACATGGATTTCTTATTGGGGATATATCTTTATGGGTCTTGGAATGGTATTGACGCTTCTTGTAAAGAACGGTCGTTTCAGAGAGCTGAATCAAAAATTGAAGAAATCGAAACAGCGAAGAACGGACCTGCTAGGGGCAATTGCTCTGTTTATATTGTTGTCTCCCAGTGCTTTTTCTCAGGAGGAACACCATGAGCATGACGGACATAATCATGGCGCAGAAGTACACAGTGAACATGATGGACATGATCATGGCGCGGAAGTGGTTGCAGTGGAGCCTGAAGGATCAACTCAAACTCAGCAGCCAGCTAGACGAAATACAGAAGAACCAACATTAAAGGTAATGTCAGTTGAGCATTCTGATAAGTTTGCCACCTTGCTCGTTCAGGATAATCGAGGACGGATTATTCCAATGCATACCTTATGTGATCAGTTTTTAAGAAAGATAAGAAGATCACAATCCTATGATGATCTCAATGCCGTGCAGACTATTATTAGTATGCATATGTACCCTCAATATTGGGTAAATCAACCCCTGATTCATGTTTCTATGAAGGGAGGATTACGCGAAAAATTAGGAATGAAAATAGGAGAATCATATATCTCCTATTGGGATTTATCCGATTCGATCACGCAAAATTTTAAGCTTTTAGACGACTATGAAAAGTCTCATCGTAAAGAAGAGCGTTTTCGAGATGAGTACGACAAGCAACTGCTCAAGTTAGGAGAGCGCTATCAAATTGTAGGCGGTATTTTCGTTTGGCAGTTCATGAAAGTTTTGCCACTCAAAGAAGATAAGAACAATACTTGGTACGTTCCATTAAATGCGGAATTCACCCAGTATGATAGTATTATGTCACGTAAGGTGCTTAAATATTTTACGTCAGTTAATGAAGCATCAAATTCGGGAACCTTCTCAGAAGCGGATAAACTCCTGGATGGAATTATTGATTATCAGTACAGCGAGGCTGGGCCTGTTGCACCAAGTCGAGAAAAAATCAAAATGGAGATTAGCTACAACAAGATGAACATCTTTAGTAATGCTGCCATGCTTTATCTTTCACTTGGTTTTATTCTGCTGATTGTCTTTTTTGTTCAGGTATTCATACTTCCGACTCATAAATCTGAAAAGAGATTCAAGATTGTCATTCGAATTTTTGGAGCTATACTCTTTGCAACTTTTCTCTACCATGGGGCTGGAGTGCTCATGCGCTCATACATTACCGGATATGCACCTTGGAGTAATGGGTATGAAGCAGTGATTTTTATTGGATTGATGACCATGTTTTTCGCCTTTATTTTCTCGCGTAAAAACCCAGTTCTTCTTGCAGGAGGTGCAATCTTGGCCTTTCTAATGCTTTTTGTCACAGAGATGAACTTGATGGATCCAGAAATCACTCCAATGCAGCCTGTATTGAAGTCGTATTGGTTGATGATTCATGTCGCAATTATTACAGGGAGTTATGCTCCATTGGGGCTCTCATGCATTCTAGGATTCCTCACACTGATTCTCTACATCTTCAGAAACAAGCAAAATTCTGAACGAGTAATGACTCATATCACTGAGCTTACGGCAATCTCAGAAATGGTCATGACCATTGGTTTATTTATGCTAACCATAGGCACGTTCCTTGGTGGGATTTGGGCAAATGAATCCTGGGGACGTTATTGGGGCTGGGATCCTAAAGAGACATGGGCCTTGGTGGCCGTTTTAGTTTATGCAGTTATTCTTCACTTGAGATATTTACCAGCATTGAAAGGTAAATTCACGTTCAGTGTAGTAGGTTTATGGGGGTATGCATCGATTTTGTTTACATTTTTCGGGGTGAACTTTTACCTCGTTGGATTGCACTCATATGCACAAGGTGAAGGTTTGGGAACGATTCCAATGGCATTGATCTTCTTCGTTCTTATTATGTATCTCTTTACAGAGATTGCATGGCTTTGTAAAAAACTCTTTGGGGCTGCTCAAATGATTCCTTTCAAGACTTTCAGAACTAAATTGATCATCTACGCAATTGTGATTTTGTTCCTGTCTCTCTGGACAAAAATGTTTGGATTATCTGATTGGGGACCAATTACAGAACTTGCCTCAATGATATTCGTGATCATAGCTATAGTGAATCTATCCTTATTTGGTATTTCAAGACTAGTAATTTCGAGTAGAATCAAGTCGAATGTAACCCTAGACGACGAGTTATGAAGCTTGATATCCTTGCATTTGCCGCACATCCAGATGACGTTGAATTATCGGCGTCTGGTACCTTAATGAAGCACATTGCAGATGGAAAGAAAGTCGGTATTGTTGATTTGACGCAAGGCGATCTGGGATCACGTGGGTCAATTGAGACACGTTATGAAGAAGCTGCTAGTGCCTCAGATATCATGGGAATTCACGCGCGCGCTAATCTAAAGATGGCAGATGGTTTTTTCGAGATCACTGAAGCCAACAAACGTTTGATTGTGGAGCAAATTCGTCGATTTCAACCTGAAATTGTACTTGCAAATGCAGTGAGTGATCGTCATCCAGATCATGGAAGAGGAAGTCAACTCGTTTCCGAAGCCTGTTTTCTTGCAGGATTGAGGAAAGTTGAGACAGAGTGGGAGGGAGTTGCTCAAGAAGCATTTCGTCCGAAAGCTGTTTATCATTACATTCAGGATTATTACATCAGGCCTGATTTTGTGGTGGACGTCACTGAATTTGTAGATCGTAAGTTGCAAACAATTGAGGCGTTCAAATCACAATTTTTTGATGCGAAATCTACTGAGCCAGAAACACCAATCTCAGGTGAAGGTTTCACTGATTTCATAAAAGCCAGAATGATGGAGTTTGGTCGGCCTATTGGAGTCAAATATGCTGAAGGATTTACCGTAGAACGATTTATTGGAGTGGAGAGTTTGTTTGATTTGAAGTAGGCCTCGATTAATAGTTCAAATCAGTATAAAACGCAAATTAACCGTCATTTTTCGCTTGACACATGAAGAGCAGGATAGTGTTACCATATGGTATTGAAGAATATCGCCCTTTTTCATTCTCTCAATAAGTTTGACTTGCATGCTCTTGAAAACATTCATGCCATTGTAAATCGTGCCTCCTCTTTTTTCAAAATTCAGAAGTTTTCGTTCCCATTTCTCATTGCTCCAATTTTGATACCTCTTGGATTTTTTATCTTCTAAAGGAATGTGTCTGCCATTTCGCTTTATGATTTCACCGGTAAAATCTACTACTCTAGTGCATGGTCTTGCAATCTGGGGCTCATAGGATACAATTAACCCTGGATTCGCGAGTAGCTGATCTTTTGTCACAAAAGAATCTCTGAGTGATCCCAA
>JBLHON010000300.1:0-4753 GCA_047621865.1 Crocinitomicaceae bacterium
AACTGTTGATGTAGAACTCTTAAGCGCTCAATATCCCGAAGATCGCACAATTGTTCCAGTAGATTTCAAGGCAACCAAAGACTTAACACGATCTGTCCAAGATCTTGGATCTTTCAGCAAGAAGATGAAATTGCCGATTTTGGTAGATATCCTTCAGCGACTTTACGATGAGAGTGATGCAGAATATTTGATTTATACCAATGTTGACATTGGGCTCTATCCTGATTTTTACTTACGCGTAAATGAGTTCATTGATGAGGGATTAGATGCCTTTATCATTAATCGAAGAAGGTTAAAGGCTGATTACACGAGTCTTGAGGATATTCCCAAGTTAATTCTGGACAAAGGAAAAAAACATCCTGGATTTGATTGTTTTGTGTTTCATCGCGATCTATTTCCTCACTTTGAATTGAAAGAAGTCTGCATTGGCGTTCCATTTATTGGAATTACTTTCGCTCAAAATCTATTCGCGCTCTCCACGAATTTCAAACTTTATGAGCGAGAGATTCTCACCTTTCACATAGGGATGGAAATTTTCAAAGGAAGGGCTGCCAAGGATTACTTCAGGTATAACCAAAAACAATTTTGGGGGGCCATGAACTCACCACTTCGTGAGAAGATGTCATCGAGAAAATTGCCCTACAATAATCTCTGGTTGCCATTTAGATTGATTCGTTGGGGACTTCAGCCTAGTATTCCAATTCGTCTAGGACTTCGTTTGGAAAAGGAGCGATTTCTTGGCTATTTCCGTAAAAACAAATGACTCTCTTCTGCACTGAGGCTTGTTTCAAGGGGTGATTTTCCAAGACTAGCCGTTCCAAGATTTCCATTTTGAGTTTTCTCTTTGTAAGCAGATGGAGTAATATGAACTCCAATTCGTTCAGCATCCTCGTGGTCAATCTGATAACCAAGATCGAGATTAAAACGCTTCGCAGAAACATTATCAGCGCGAATGATTGCCGTCAACTTCGTAAAATCAAAGGCATCAAAATAAGCATCCATCATACACAAAATAGCGAGCATTGACACAAACGAATTTCGATATTCCTCAACACCAATAAAGATTCCAGCTTCCCCTGTTCTCAGCTTCCAATCAATGGACTTCACGTTGATTACACCAATAGGAACCTCATCAAACACAATTATATAATATTGACTTGAATCATCGAGTTGAGAAAACCAACGCTTCTGATCTTCTTGAGTGATTTCATCTTGGAAGAACATTCTTTCGCGCACAAAAGGATCATTCCTCCATCCGCGGACCTGTTCTAAATCGCTCACAGTAAGAGAACGCAATTCAATTCCGTACTTCCTAATGATCATTACATTTTCACTTTGATCGCGTAATTTGGCTTTTTTACCCTCGCGGCATAAATCCTATTTATATACACCCCAAATACACTGATACTCCCAGAGATTAATGCCATTGAAACGAGCACAGTAATCATGAAGAGGTCAATTGAATTCCCTGCATCTAACTGGTAATGGATGTAATAGATAGTCATACCAATAATTCCAAAAGCAGCTATTAAACAGAGTGCAATGATTATTTTTAGTGGAATACTCGTATAATAAAGAATTAGACGAATCGACAAACCAATCAATTTAAAAAGCGAATAGCCTGATTTACCATCTGTCCGAGGTGCATGTTCGATCTCAACAAATTGCGCATTCAAGGTATACCATGAAATCACTTGATTGATAAACAAATGATCTTGAGCATGGAAACGTAATCTTTGGACAATGTGATTGTCAATCAGACGAAATGAAGATCCAATTGAGCCCCCATCATTCTTTCTGAAAAGGCGCTTCATCATATTCCCTCCTACTTTTCGTATCCATGAGGTTTTACTTTCAGGATATTTCCCGTACACGACATCAGCATCTGACTCTTCCTGGAACAAGATTAATTTTCTAATCTCCTCAGGTGGCGTTTGCAAGTCATCATCAATTGTGATAATTTTTCTACCATTCGCCTGATCAATCCCACAGAGTGTTGCTCCATTTTGTCCAAAATTTCTTGAAAGTCGAATGATCGTAATTGCTTCTGGGAATTCAGCTTTCAGTCTCAACAGTTCTTTCCAGCTCTCATCTGCCCCAGAATCTTCCACAAACACCACTTCGAAAGTTCGTTTCATGTCATCCATTACATCTCTAATCCCCGCAAATAAAGGCGCGAGCGTATCTACGCTTTTATAGACAGGGACAATGACGGTAAATTCAACTTGGCTCACAGGTCTACTTCGATTAATTCAGAGCACTCAATATCGGAAATATTTATGAATGCAGATCCCCATGAAAGTCCAACTCCAAATCCAGAAAGCACGAGTTGTAGATTCTTTCCCGATATTTTATCACGAATTTCACTTATTAAGGTGATGGGAATTGTTGCACAGCTAGTATTCCCGAATTTATTCAGGGTGATGGGCGTTTTCTCTTTGGGAATTCCAAATTTCCTACGAATGGATTCATTCAACAGAAGATTTGCTTGATGAAACAGAAAATAATCAACTTCTTCTTTCTGCTTTTTCGCATGGTTTAGAAGCACTTCCAAATTTGGAATAACTTCTCTTAATCCAAAGGTAAAAATATCATGTCCCTTCATCTTCATGTGGACTTCACTCATCTCAGGATTTCCATCAATAGGATTTCTAGCTCCTCCATCGCGAATTATTATGGCATCGTAATTAGAGCCGTCCGTTTGTAGGTTGAAATGCATTTCCTCTGCTGATGAATCATATTCCAATGCTGTTGCTGTGCCTGCATCTGCAAAAATGGGAACAGTACTATTGTCGTCTTCTTTGAGCAATTTTGTAATTGTATCTCCTACGAGTAAAAGACCTTTTTTCAGTTTTGAAGCACTAAGAATACTTGCAATTGTTGAGAGTCCATAGACATAACCAGCACACCCCTGATTGATGTCTAAGGTCATGCAGGACGTTGATAAGCCAAGTCTATCTTGAATCACCATGCTCGTTCCTGGAAGTATATAATCTGGGGTTTGCGTCACAAATATGAGCACTTCAATATCCGCTTTGTTCCAGTTGAGGGAATTGATCAATTTTTCGGCTGCAGTAATGCAGAGATCAGATGCACAGAGTGATTTACTGGCAACTCTTCGATCTTCTATTCCTGTGGTTTTAATCAGAAGATCAATTTCTTCCCCTGATAATCCATTTAAATCACGATTGGAAACAGTGTTTTTTGGAATCGCTCCAGAGATTCCAGCAATTTTGGTGTTTGATACTGTGAATACAGCCATCTATGAGACTTTGGTAATTAAAATCCCATGCAAATCTGTCAATGATTTGGCTCGTTTAAGTTCTTCGTGACTAATTAACACATCATAATGTTCGTCGATAGCACTCACTGCAATTAATGACTGCATAGACGACCATGATTCCACGGAAGAAGTATCTACAGAAGATTGAGACTCAAATAGTCTCTTAATCATTTCATCAAATTCAGAAAAGGAAATGCTCTGCATGTAATAATTGGTTGTACGCTCACGCCAAATATACAATGAATTTGATGAATTCTAATGTTCTCCAAGCATGCAATACAAGACAAATGATGCTAATCTTACAAGAATTTATAGTGCACTAATCGCCTACAGAAGATCCTGAAAAATGTATTTCGCTACTTACTCACAGATGTTCACCATGCTCGTTTGTTCGTAGAATTCAACCTCACCAGTAGAGACGCTATACATAGCACCTACTATTTCAATTTCTCCGGCACATTCCATTTCACGAAGGATCGCACTCTCTGCTCTGATTCTCTCAATGGAGAGCTCTACATTTTTCACAGATACTGGTTCAATAATCTCGCTTCTATCACCATTATGAGTTGCCTCAACTGCTTCTACAGCTGGTTTAATTTTATCAAGCAGGGTTGTGATATGTCCTATATCAACATTATTGCAGGCAGCAGTTACTGCTCCACATTTGGTATGTCCCATGACAACAATGATCTTTGAGCCAGCAACCTTACATGCAAACTCCATTGACCCAAGAATATCATTGTTAATTACATTCCCGGCAACTCTTACGCTAAAAACATCCCCAATCCCCTGATCGAAAACCAACTCAGCTGGAGCTCTTGAATCAATGCAACTTAAGATTACTGCAAATGGGAATTGACCATGACTTGTTTGTAATACTTGCTCTTGCAAATTTCTATTCGCCTTGATATTCTGTACGAATCTTTCATTGCCCTTAACTAATATATCATGTGCAATTTCGGGTGTAATCGTTGATTGTTCTTCTTTTGTTTGAGTTTTCATCTCGTGATTTATCAATATTTTTTGTGATATAAATTCTCAGATATTCAAAAAAAGCTCAAGTTGTTAGCATGACTTGGTCATTTGAAATCGAGAAACTGTCTATTGAATTATTGCTGTATCCTTGGACCACTATCAATCGCAGAGATTGGGGAAATAGATGGCAGCGCAGAGCTATACAAACAAGTGAACCATCTCAGGAGGAGGTGGCACCATTCCTAGCGTATAATCACTGGAGAGATTAAAATCGAGATTGTTGTTATTACTTTTTATGGAAAATTGTTGAAGTTCAAATGAAGAATTCAAGCACGAATCTTCTTTTTCATCTTCATCGAGTGAATCTTTCTCATCTGAATCTTCTTCTGAGTTATCTACGCACAATTCTGTATCGTCATCAGTGGCAAGATGCAACATAATTGCTTGTACAGGCTTGGCCAAGACAAATAGCATCAAGGAAAAAATGACAAGACA
>JBLHON010000301.1:0-4694 GCA_047621865.1 Crocinitomicaceae bacterium
GTTAGGATTGAAAAGCATATAACTCCCGCCCACACAATTACAAATGGTAATTTCTTAAGTCGGAATTCCTGCACTTTGATTTGAAGTTTTTCATTTGGAGCGTTTAGCACTCCATGTAATACAAGAGTTAAATAAATGAATAGTCCGAATACTAGTATGTCATTAATTAGACCTCCAATTTGTTCCATGCGATTTGTATTTTTTGTTCATAACGCCAAGTTCAAAGTGCGTATGCGCCCCAGTTGCTAGAAGCAGCAAGGTTTCTAGTTTGCACTGTCATATCAGATGGATCAGTTCGCATATTCATTTTAGTGTTTGTTGGGGGTGGTACATTTATTTACATATATGATTCCTATATTTGACTTTTAAGGTATGGAAGAAAATAATAATCGAAAATTACCAAATGCTCCTTTACAAGAAGTTATTTTCGAACTTCTATGGGAAATTGATTTTGATCAGCTAGGCAATCCAGTTGATCAAGATTATGAATTAGCTCAAGGGCTATTTGCGGACAAAGTTCGTAAAGATTTCCCACTACGCAGGAGGACAATGCCTGAAGGAGCACCAATCAAGATTTATCCAAAGACAATTCACCAATTTTGGAAGGATCATAATGTGTGGCCTGTTGTTCAACTGGGACCAGGAATTTTGGCAGTAAATGAGACAGAGCACAATTATGATTGGTCGTCTAAATTTTATCCATTAATTAAAAAGCAGATTAAAAATTTGGAAGGGTCTTATGGTAAAGAACTTGTTTATAAAAATTCGAGTTTGAGATACATCGATGCTGTAGAGATTAGTGAAATCGACAGACAAAGCATATTAAAATATGTTAATTCGAAGTTTAATTTTTCAATATCAAATAACTTTGACCTTCCAGGTAGTGTGTCTCATGTGAATTTAACCCAAACGTTTGATGTTGATAAGGATACAAAATTGAGCCTTATTGTAAATGATGGAATTAATAAGTTCAAGAAGCCAGCAATAATTTGGCAAACGCACATAATATCAAATTCAAGGAAGAATAAGGAAGAAATAGTATCATGGGTTAATAAAGCACATGATTTGACCAGTAATTTGTTTAAAAACATAGTTAATAAAGACTTCTATGACGGCTTTAAGTAATACATATAGAATACGAAGTTTTGATTCTTCACCTACTACAGGACTAAATAATCAATACTCAGTTATGGATAATTGGTTAGTTGTTGTAGATAATCAGTCGTTATTATTTAAGGCATACGATTTCATTTCGCCAGTTAATCGACTTGAGATTCAAAAAGTAAGATCATTTGCTGAGTTGGAGCAAAATTGGGACAGCTATGACGCTCAAAAAATATCTCCAGATGCTATTGCTAAATCTGTTGATTTGATTAAGGAAATAGACAAACTGGATGAAGAAATTTATTTTTCCTCTCCAGGTCCTAATGGAGAAGTCATGATTCAATTAAAAAAGGCTGAAAAAGAAGTTGAAATCATTCAATATGCCAACAAATCCAAGTATGTAACATTCAGTAAGGAAGAATTTGAAAAACAAGGGGATTTTACTTTAGAAATTCTCCCAGAAATTATCGAATGGCTCAACATATGAAAAAAGGTGACGTTGTTTCGATTGATGATACGTTGTTGAGAAGGGTATATCGTGAAGATAAAAGATACCGTGACCCAAAAACCGGTAGGCCTTCATCACGCGCATTCTCTCCAAGACCTAAAGATGAGGGGAAATTATCTGTGGATATTGAGTCAATGAGTTCATTTGAAAATGCTATAATTGATCCAATAAAGTTTATCCTTTACAGAATTTCAGTTACTCTTGTTAAAGAGTTAGGTCTTGATTGCATTTATGATCCTTTGGTAAACGGAGACTTTGAAAATTTAGCCCATGCGTTGGTGGTTGGCTTTGATGAAGAAGATGAGAGTGTTCCAGCTATTTTATCACGGAAAGCGGAACAAATAAACTATCCTTAACCGGTATTACCTCCAACGCCAAGCTCAGTTGTATGCCTACGCGGCTCGACCCACAGCTTGTAAAGACCACAATCTAGTGAAATCTGTCGTGCCCGACAAGGGGCGCCCAGCAAGGGGAAGCTCACAACGCCTGCCTGCCGCAGGCTGGGTTCAAATAACCACTGCGTCCAGAAAGATGAAAAATCCTGCGAGCCGCGCCGCGTAGGCTGCTCTCAGTAGAAAGCACTGCCTTTTCCCAGCGGGAGATTCACGGTCGAGTTGCACTGAAACCAGCCAGAAAGCACTTTGGCATATAACCGATAGCACCTGTTACAGGCTTTTAGTTTACGAGAGATGATAGAGCGTTATCACTATCCGATTGTTCACTCGCCATTTTATCCAGCCAGTTCGAACGTTAGAGCTATCAGACGGATATTCATAGTTACCAGATGTCCAGATAATCCTCAGCCATTCTCCGTTCAATTTTTTCGGTATTATTAGGCTTTCTTTTTTTGGCTGTTCAGAAATTGCAGTTCCACCAATACGATCCAAAACTTGAATGTCAGTTGGTTCAAAGTCTACGGAAAAGACATCAGTTACATACTCTTCCCAGTTCACAAGCTTGACCTTCGTTGATTTTTTTAGAGTTTTAGTCAAACCAGTTTGTTCGTTAACCACTACCTCGTAATGCATTGGGGTTTCTCGTTTACACTTGATCTTAAATAGAAAGTAGTCAGGTTTAAAAGCTAGAATTCTGAAATCCGGGTTGTAGGTCAGCGGTTCATAGCAGTCGACCAAATACCAGATGGATCCGTCTTCGTTCAGAAGTTCAATCTTGTGGTCGGAATCATCATACTTTTCGCCTATTGTTACCACGCCGATACTGTTGGCCATGTCCTGTCCAAAAAGAAAAGTTGGTAAGAAAATCAGTATACCGAAGAATCTACGCATAGAAGATAATTGCCTGTAACGATCAGATAAGCTCATGTGAGCATACCCTTTCTAAATGACTCCAAAGTTAATTTTCTTCACTGACATTTGCTGATTGCTCAGTTTGCTCATTGAGCTTATCGTCTGTTATCCTCTTTTGTTCACCTGTTTTCATCATTATTAGTGTTAAGATTGACCCAATTGGTATTCCAAAAGTTACCAATGTTTCATCAATTCCAGTTGCGCTAAATCCAATACCCAGCAGTATTTGGAATGAGATGTCTAGACTAAAATGTCCAAGAGCAGTTAATGTGATGGCAGGGACGTTAAATACTAAAACTCCAATTATTCGTAACCATTTCTTTTTCAAGTTGCTTTTTCGGATTCTTCGAATCGCCATGACATTTAAAGCAGCTACTCCAATAGCAATTAGTCCGGCTAAATACAGTAAAAGGTATGAAGGTATTTCTTCCTTATAATTTAATAAGTTGATGTACTGAATTTTGCTATTCTGTTCGTTAATAGTGGCTTCAATAACTCCGAAATGTGTATCGTTCTTTATCTGAATCTTGATCTTCAGAGGCTCAACGGATGACTCTTCAGCGGTTGAGAACTTGAAACTCTTGTCTGATTTTGAAAAGGATAAGTCATATTCAGTTCCGAAGTTTTCTGTTATGGCTTTCTGAATGTTCGGTATTGCTCTTTTCAGTTGATTGACTTGAGCTGTATCAGATAAGTCAATGTCAAAATATGATATAGCTTCGTCAAAATCCCCACTGACAATTGCGTTTACTTGACTTACTGCATTGTCGTATCCTTCTGATGAAGAGTTCAGAAATGAGCATCCAGTTGTAAAAACAATGAGTACTAAAAGAAATAGAATTCGGTTCATATGCGGTTTTGAATTGAGGATAACGATAAGCTATCGGTTGTATGCCCACAGCTAGTAAAGAGCACAATCTAGTGAAATCTGCCGAAGCTCACAACGGTTCAAAGTAGCACTGCGTTCCAAAAGATAAAAATTCCTGCGAGCTGCACTCAGTAGAAAGCACCGAACTTTCCCAGCGGTAGATTCACGGTGATGTTCGCACTGAAATCAGCCAGAAAGCACTTTGGCATATAACCGATAGCGCCTGTTACTTGCCGTTTCTTTTCAGTTCACCAGTTCGAGATTTTTGAAGACGATGAATTTAATTACACTGTCTCCAGGAATTCGATATGCTCCCTTCGCACCAGTTAGGTAAGCCATGATGGAAGTCATTTCCCAGCCGTCCACTTCGTCGGCATTCCATTTTTCTTTGGTTAGTCGTTCGAAGCTTTTTTGTTCACCTAGTTCGTTTAGTTTCTTCGAATCGGTTTTGATGTTGTCTCCAAGGTTCGGGTTCGCCCATGCCCAGAGCCAAGTATTCGAAATTTCAGAAACCGTTCCTACTTGTAGGTAGTTAATCCGAAGTTTGACCGTGTCACCGTTGAAAAATTCTATTATGCCAGTTTCATCATCATAGTACCAACGTTCCCAGTCGTTAAGTCCATATTCGTTCCGGCAGATCTCCTGTTGCTCAGTTAAGTAGTTGTGAGCAGTTGTTAGGTAGTCTCTAAATTCATCCGTTGCTTCTGGTTTCGTTAAATCTTGTTCGTTCATTGTTCTAAGTTGATTACAACCAAAAGCAAAAATTAGAAGTATCAGATGAAAGTTGTGATTTATGTATGGCAAGTAACGATCAGATATGGCGAGTGGCCACATCAGTCTGTAAAAAACACTAATGTAGTGAAACTGCCCAACCCCTACAATAGTATCCACAATGCACTGCGTACTG
>JBLHON010000302.1:0-4634 GCA_047621865.1 Crocinitomicaceae bacterium
TAAATTAATTCCAAGCCGTCTTCAATGCTTTGGAGGCGGCTTTTTTAATTGCGTGGAATTTGATCAAAAAAAAAGGGAAGCCCACCTTGTCCTTTTCGGTTATAAATGTTAGATTTAGCTTCACATTTATATTAATTTAAACAAATAACCGCTATGGAACCGTACATTGGACAAATTCAAGCTTTTGGTTTTAATTTCGCACCACGAGGATGGTCAACTTGCTCAGGGCAATTGTTGGCAATTGCACAGAATACAGCATTGTTTTCTCTGCTAGGAACTACATTTGGAGGAGATGGTAGAACTACTTTTGGTCTTCCAGATCTAAGAAGTAGAAGTATCGTTGGAGTTGGGCAAGGGCCTGGACTTGATAATGTTACTTGGGGTGAAAAATCGGGTCACTACACGCAAACATTAACTACACAAAATTTACCAGCTCACTCACACGTTGAGCAAATTGCTGTGAATGATCAAGATGGAGCTACAGGTGATGATCCAAAGAATGCTTTCCTTGGAAATCCTGGAACTTTTGCGTTTAATGCTGCAGCATCACCAGGAGCATTTCTTGGAGCTGGAAGTACTGCAAATACTGGTGGTTCACAACCATTTAATTCAAGAAACCCATTTTTGGGATTGTATGTATGCATCGCGATGGTAGGAATTTTCCCACCAAGAAGCTAGATTGAAATTTGTAATTCTAGGGAATCAGAAATGATTCCCTTTTTTTTGTATAAGAAATTAAATTGATGAAGAAAAAAATAGGAGTGCTTCTGCCACAGTCGAAAGAATTTCCAACGATGGGCAAGGACTTTACAAAGGGGTTAAAATTGTCATTAGGCTCAAGTGAAGAGGTTAGCTATTCTATTGAAGGAATAGGTTTCGGAGAAAACTCTAAACGCATTATTGACGCAATTCAGAAATTGACTCAACAAGATGATGTCACATTGATCACAGGGATTCTTGGTCATCGTGAATTATCAGAAGTCTGTGATTTCGTGTCTCAGCTCGAAGAACGTTTAATTTTTGCAGATCTTGGTGCTACAAGACCAATTTCATTGAAAGATAGATCTGGAGTATCCTGCAACTCCTTGGAAATGTTTAAATCAGTCTACAGATTGGGGAAATATTTTGGGGAGAACGGCGTGTCAAGCGTTGGCGTATCATCCTGTTATAATGACGCTGGATATGGCTTTATTGATTTCCTTGCAACCTCCTTTGGGGATGGAACTGCGATTAATTTTGCCGGTCACAATATTACCCCAATAAACCCCAGAGAAAACGAAGCAGAGATACTAAAGGAGTTTGTTACTGAAACAAAGCCAGATGCTGTTTTCACTACAAGTAATGGGGTTTATGCCCTAGAACATGCTGAATTCTTGAAAGAGTCTGGAGCGAATAAACTAGGCAGCCCATTCTATGGTACTCCATTCGCGATGGATAATAAAGTGTTAAAAGCATTTCCACAAGTCTTCGATGGAACCTATTGCATTGGTTCATGGTTGTTAGAACTCCAAACTCAAGATAACCTAGACTTTGTGAAGGCATACGAAGAGGCATATAACGTGCCTCCGTCTATTTTTTCAGTCCTTGGTTATGAAAATGGATTGTTAATCAAACAAGAATTGGATGGTGGTGAAGCACCTGTTGGACCAAGAGGGAAACTGGCAATTGATCCGCAAACAAATCGAACCAGCTCTAATCACTATCTCTGGTCGATTACTGCAGATGGAGATGCGTATACAAAAACACTCGTAACAGAGCTTCCAGAAGCTACAGAAGAGATGGAAGTACTCTCTACTGACGAAGATTCACTTGGTTGGTTTAATGCTTATGCATGTCATTAAAAATAAATGAGCGCTTAAATCCTAAACCTGTTCTTGTTAAGCAAGTATTTCCAATTTCGTTTGAGTTAGAAAATCGATTCGTAAGGTAGTTTCTTACTGCATTGATGCTAAGATATATTCGGTATTATGAAACTGTTTGCGCTTTCATTACGTAACGTAAATCATGCGGAAAAAGATACATGAAGTGATTTTTGGGACAACTACGAGAGCAGGTCGAAATTTTGACCTCATTCTGCTTGTACTCATTGTCATTTCTGTATTATTTGTCATGTTCGATTCTGTTCCAGAATGGGGACTCAAATATTCGAAATTATTCTATTACTCAGAATGGATCTTCACGATTATTTTTACCATTGAATACCTGTTGCGGATTCTGATTGCACCAAAACCCTTGAAGTATATATTCAGCGTCTGGGGAATCATCGATTTGTTATCAATTATTCCAACTTTCTTAACGCCTTTCCTCTCAGGTTATGATTCCTTCAGAGCCATTCGCGCGCTACGCTTATTAAGGATCTTTAGAATTCTGCAGTTAAGTAGATTCACATCAGAATCTCAGGCACTCTTTCACTCACTGAAAGCCTCGTACTATAAGATCATGGTTTTCTTCTTCTTTGTTGTCATGATGATGATCCTCACAGGAACGATCATGTATGTGATTGAACATAAGCAAAACGGTTTTGATAGTATTCCTGCTAGTATCTATTGGGCGATAACGACAACGACAACCGTCGGCTATGGCGATATTGTACCAGCTACAGAAATGGGCAAAATTCTGGCATCTCTTATGATGATTACAGGTTATGTAATTATCGCAGTCCCAACCGGATTAATTACAGTTGAAATGTCGCGATATAAGGCAGATGGAGAGAAAGAGCATCTTTGTTCAAATTGTAAGAATGACAACCCATTTGGATCAATTTATTGCAATCAATGCGGAAAAGAAATAACGAATGGTTGACCTAAGAGTCGTGAATTCGTAGAACGTCCAGTGGATTAGAAAATCGATTCATCACTTTTGGAAATCGATCTATCTTTACGCCTTGATCATCAGCGTTTAAATTGATCGTTACACCTACCTCTCAATCCAGGGATTAACTTATGTCGCAGTTTAAAGAACTACTCCATGTTAATCACAGATATTAGCTGGTTTCACGATTATTTTACTGTTCAATAAGAATTTTCAGTTGGCTTTTTCTTTTAAGTAGCTCATAATTAGGTCGTTATTTTATCACATGTCAATTGTTCACTTAAGGACCTTCCATCTGCGTGATTCCATCCAATACTTTTTCAGCTGTAGATTGGATTAACCCATGGATAATGATTGTCAATTCTTGGCTGAGTTCCAATTGTTTTATTCCAATAATTGATTAAGTTTAACATCACATTTATATTAACATAACCAAAATCACTATGGAACCATTTCTAGGTCAAATTCAAGCATTCGGATTCAATTTTGCTCCTCGCGGTTGGGCATTATGCCAAGGGCAGATATTGCCAATTGCTCAGTACAACGCTCTATTTTCTTTATTAGGAACAACTTTCGGAGGAGATGGTAGAAGTACATTTGGACTTCCAGATCTACGAAGTAGAAGCATCGTTGGAGTTGGGAATGGTCCAGGACTAGACCATATTTCTTGGGGCGAAAGAGGAGGTGCTTATATGACATACCTGACACAAGCAAGTATGCCATCTCACTCTCACGTTGAGCAAATTGCCGTGAATGATCAAGATGGAGCTACTGGTGACGATCCAAATAATGCTTTCATAGGAAATCCTGGAACTTTTGCCTTTAATGCTGCACCTTCATCTGGAGCTTTCCTTGGAGCTGGGATAACTGCAAAAACTGGTGGTTCACAACCATTTAATTCAAGAAATCCATATTTAGGGATTTATGTAAGTATCGCAATCCAAGGTCTCTACCCATCGAGAAACTAAATTGAAATTTTGTTTAGAGGGAATCAGAAATGATTCCTTTTTTTTTGCCTATAATTTGTGTTATTGAAGGAAATAGAACGAAAGAATTTCAAAATTTTAGCTGGATTCATGATCATAATTGACCTACAATGAATCGTTTCTTCTAATCTGCACTTTATTTTGGAACCAATAGTTGCTTCCAAGTCGTTAACTGGCTTTTTTCAAGATAATTGATTAAGTTTAGGATCACATTCTTATTCATCTAACTAAAATAACCACTATGAATCCATTTTTAGGTCAAATTCAAGCATTCGGATTCAATTTCCCACCACGTGGCTGGGCATTGTGTCAAGGGCAGATATTGTCAATAGCTTCAAACCAAGCCTTATTTTCTTTATTAGGAGCAACTTTCGGAGGAGATGGTAGAAGTACATTTGGACTTCCAGATCTACGCAGTAGAAGTATCGTTGGAGTTGGGAATGGTCCAGGACTTGACACTACTGCTTGGGGTGAAAGAGGAGGTGCTTATATGATATACCTGACACAAGCAAGCATGCCGTCTCACTCACACGTTGAGCAAATTGCTGTGAATGATCAAGACGGAGCTACTGGTGACGATCCAAATAATGCTTTCATAGGAAATCCTGGAACTTTTGCCTTTAATGCTTCACCTTCATCTGGAGCTTTTCTTGGAGCTGGGATGACTGCAAAAACTGGTGGTTCACAACCATTTAATTCAAGAAATCCATTTTTAGGGATTTATGTCAGTATTGCTCTGACAGGTCTCTACCCATCAAGAAACTAAATTGAAATTTTGTTTAGAGGGAATCAGAAATGATTCCCTTTTTTTTTTCTATAATTTATGCTGCCCAAAGA
>JBLHON010000303.1:0-4623 GCA_047621865.1 Crocinitomicaceae bacterium
GCTCTTCCGATCTAGGTATTCCAGCATATTTAATTGAATCCCATTCTTGCTCTTTATTTTCATTCCCTACGCGGTAAATTTCACCAATTAAGCCAAAGAAATTGTTCTTTTCAAGAGAAACGAGCTTCGCGGACTTACCTGATGATCCACTCTTTACTAATCGATTAATCGAATCAAATAACCCCATGATTTAGCCTCCAACTAATTGCGTTAACTTAATAAACGACACTGTAGAAGCTCGCTCCACTAAAAGTTGTGTCTCCAGAGAATCAACCTGAACATCATCAATCAAAACAAAAAAACCGTTCGAATTAAAAGCTTCCAACGCAATGTAAACTTGTTGCTCTGAGTCAATCGTTTTTGGCTTCTTCATCTTATATCCATTGAGTTCTTTTTCGCTTTCTGATGGTTGTACCAATCCTTTGAAATGATTCCCTATATCTTTATTATACCTTTCGACCTCAAGGATTACACGCTGCTCAATTACATCTTTAACGGTTACAATCTCTTTCTCAATTTTCAGTTTGATTTCTTCCAGGATTTCTCCAGAAAACGTCTGATCCTTCACGATAATTTCCATAAGTCGAATTTTGAACAGTTAATGTAATGCAAAAATCAGAGATTCAATTGTAAATAATTAAAAATCTCCTCCATACAAATGTACTAATTTGGTGTATCCAACGTGAGGTGAAATTGATAGCTCGAGCGCTCTTATTTAATGTAACCATCGACCAATCCTCACTTATAACTACGATCTTGATCGTTACAACTTATGACCAAACACCTCATTGTTTTCACTCTAATGTTGCCAAATATCCTGTTCAGTCAGGGGTACGAAGACAACAACTCCTACTGCGAGATAATTCCTTTCTACGATTATTCAATTTGTCTGAAAGGCATCATGTCAAAGGATAATGCAGTTTTAATGGAGCCTCAGTTTACTGATCTTGATCTTTTGCCAAATGACCTGATCTTAGTAAACCTTGATGGGGAATTTGGCGTTATGAATTGCGCATTAGAATACATTCAACCACCTGTTTATGATGGGCTTGAGTGGATCTCTAAGTACTATTATCATTCAGCAGTAAATGATCAATATTTTTGGAAGTTCAAATCAACCAATGGATATGGAATATTGAATCGTCAATTTGACACCATTATTCCTCCAATTTATGATGATATCAAACTCACATACATGCGAGACTTTAAAGAGGATGAGATGTATCATGGGTATAAGAATGTATATCCTACAAGTGGAGATTCCATTTCCTTTTTTGAAGTATCTACTTCCTTAAAAAAGGGCATTATTCGTGAAGACGGAAAAATGATTGTTCCACCAGAATTCGAACACATTAAATTCAAATTTTCAATAAATGGACCCACGAAAGAACTTCCTCATGGGCGATACTTTGTTGCAAACGATAGTGTCTCGGTACGTTTATTTTCTTCTGATGGAATCCAGTTACTAAAAGATCAAGAGTCTACCACAATTTACGCGAGTGCAGTTGGAACATTAGAATCTAAGGAACCATTCACAGTAGCATGGTTAGGAAATGGCGCCCTCAACACTAGTAAGCTCGCGAATATTTCTACGAATGTTGTAAGGGAAGAATTCCGTGATAACACTATATGGAAAGGGAATCTAATTATCAGCACTGATCAGTCTGGTAAATCTGAAGTCCTGAATGGAAACCTAGAAGTGGTCTACAGGGCCGATTATGGAGTAATACAAATGGATTTCCTACTTCCGGACGAGAATAGTTTGTATCTAATTTCAACAGGACACAGCCAAACATGTGTCATAGATGAAAACGGAGAATTGATCCTCCCACTCGCAACTGCCTCAACGTATTATACGAACGATGATGACACTCCCTTAATCTGGCGCCTTAAATATGATGCTCATCGTCAATTCAACTCATTAGAATTGTACACATCAAATGGTCAGTTCATAAAGAAATATGCATCTGACAGAATTTATTACCAATCGTTTTTCAAGAATGAGTTTGATATGTTCCCTGGTGACAAAATAGAAGAGTTGTTATTTCTTTCAAAGGATAAAAAATGGGGAGCGCTCGACCATAAAGGAAATCTCGTTCTTCCTTTTTCATATGACTCACATGGAGTTCGCTATTCTAAGAAACACGACACTATTCAGGGATATTACATTCGGGAAAATGATAAAATGGGAGTAGTTGATTACAAGGGGCGAATAATAGAATCATGTATTTATCAAGATCTTCAAATGAATTTCGCTGGTGATCTCTATTTGTATAAGCGAAATAACTTATATGGATTAAAAGATCTTGATGGGAAGGTTTATGTGAACAAGTGTGATACATTGTTTTTTAGTGACATATCCAAATTGTATTCTCGATATGTTTGGCAACTTGGAGAAGAAGATTTAGAATTAATTGGTAGCAAAAAGAATCATCCTTTCGCTATTATTAAGGGTAAATTACACACACTTCACAATGGAAAATTTGAGATTTGTGATTCTACCATTTTGAATTTTAGCGAACCACTGTTACACGTAGAAGGTACATTGATCGACAAGACAGGAGAAGTTATTTTGAGTTCGAAAGATGGGAAGCTGAAGAAAAGCAAGCACTTCTATTTACTGATTAATGATTCGATTGCAGAGGTGATTTCTTTTCAGGGATCAAAAAGTCTTAGGATTGAGAATTTTAAAGCTGCCCAGAGAGAAGGCAATTATTTAAAAATTAAACTAACGAACGATCACATTGGAATCTTACGCCTAGATGGATCTGGATGGCTCTTCCCTCCTACTTATTACGACATCACACTTGGAACAGACTTCCCGAACAAAACGTGGGTAAAAACGACTCCCATTGAATTTACAACTCATAGGAAGGAAAAGACATTTAAAAGCTTCGCGGGAGGATGGAAGCTCATAGATACTCATGGAAAAGACATGTTCGACTTCGAATTTAAATATGTACCCTTTCTCTATGATCATTCGAGGGCCTATTTTGAGTCAAATGATAGAATGGGAATTATAGACTCGAATTTCAACTTAATCTTCAGTCCAGTGCATGAGTTTATTCTACCGACAACTAATGAAGAGTTGTTTATCATCTACGAAGAAGGCAAATGGACTTTCAAGCATAGCTCAGGCGTACAATTGTCAGAAGAATACAGCAGTTGCTCTTTAGAAGATTTTAATGGATGTTGTGGCGTTTTCCAATTTACAGAAACAGATACGCTCATTGGAATCGTTTCTTTTCTTACTGATTTTGAATGGATTATCCCACTTACAGAAATACATGAGGCCGCTCAATTATATTCCTTTGAGAAAGAACTCAAGATTGGGAATTACGCTGGGCTTCCTTCAAAAATGCTAGCAATCTATCCTGATCAACCTGACGCCTGGAAAGTTCAAAATAACGAAATGATCATAAATGTCTATTTGAAAGAACAAGCTCAATGGCAGCTCACTGTGCCAGGAGATGGAGGATATTCCGTCGATTTCGAATGGCAAACACGTCATCCAAATGAGCAAGATCCATCCTTTTTTGAAGATGTCTCTACATTAAGTAATCCTACTGCCGAATACATCCAATTCCGTTATCCTGCCGAACTTCATCAGTCCCAAGTAATTGATAACAGACCGTGGATTTTAAAGCTGAATTACACCAATAATGCTGTGCTGTCAAGAACTGTGCAACCTAGGCGGCCTTACAGCTATTATGCGAAAAAGCATGAGAATTTCATTTTTATAGATCGGGCGATAAAAGTCAATTTATGGGATCTGTTTATTGACACTTCTAAGGCACAGGAATTCATTTATACTTTTATTAAAGATGAGTTGAACAAAAATCAATCATTGCTTGAACAATGTCCAGATATTAATAAGCTTGCTGAGTCTGCAGAAGTAGATTTTGTTTTCACAAAAGGTGGGCTTCAATTAACCCCAACCTTCAATCATGGATTCTTTCTCCCGTATGCTGATTTGAGTCCTTATTTACGGCCAGAAGTTCGGGATTTGGGAGAATGGTGAGATCTGGAATTCCAAATTGAAAGGGGATGGTACAACCTACTCGAGATATACTCGCTTGTTGAGTTTATTTACTCATCATTTCATAAATAGACGATCTGTTCCAATAAATTTAAAAAAGTGCTATTTTAATCCTTTGGGTGACGCGTATTAAGGGCAATCCTGGAGACTAGCGCACCTATAACCTTGATTGTGCACGAATCCAGTATGCACAGTTGGTGTCATTGTCTAAATAAAGAATTGAAGCTATTTAGCTTTCTGAGGGTTCATCATGCCCACCAATAGAAAGATTGATTTCATTGCATATCAGATCAGCTTCAGATTTTAGAACAGGAACTCCATCGATAATATCTACAGCTTCTTTGCCTTTCGTCATTAATAACAGATCCTTTACCTTGTCGTCATTCGTCTCTATGGAGATCCAATATTCTTTCCCTTTCGGGCCTAACGTTCCACGCACAAAAACGCGCGTTACATCTTTGGTTGAGAAATGTTCGATGCATTTACCTCCAAGAAATAATGAAATTTGATTCTGATCAAATGTGTATACTGTTTTTGAATTTTTTAATGCGAACACTTGTCTTATTGCAGTGACTATAAGAATT
>JBLHON010000304.1:0-4620 GCA_047621865.1 Crocinitomicaceae bacterium
TACTTCTTATGTCAGTGAGACCAAATTAAAGCAAACTTTGGCCGTATTAAGTTCTGAACTCAGCTATTCTGAAACAGGTTCTCAATTGATATGCAGGTCATACAGAAAATTAAGCCCATTGGGAGAAGCCTATAGTGGGAATGCTTTCGTTTATGGTGACGCTGATTATTCCCATTTATTCAGTTTTGACCATGGAAAATATATTATTTTTTGTGAAAGGCGTTTTGGACCTGACATACGAGGTAGTATGCCCGATGGAGTTAGTATCACCTATTTTCTCGAAAGAAAAGAATAGAGCATAAGATCCAAATTACTAAATGTGATTGGAGTCTTCAAAAGATATCTAAAACATTGATCATCAGGACTCAGAAACGTTTTTATAGCTCATGATTATTGAGTAGAGTAGAAATAGTTATTATCAATTAAGGTTACCTTTTTATTAAAAGCACCATATAGATGTAATCCGTGCAACGAAATAAACTTGACCATGTTATCACACATGTTAAAGAATTAGTAGTAATAACGGGAAAGTTTTCTAATTTAATGTCTCTCTAAGCTCAAATAAAAAACATCCGCTATGAAAATTACGACGCGCTTCTTCACTCTAATTGTACTTATCCTCTCAACTGCTTCTGTATTTGGACAGCAATATCCTTATGAAAGCATTGAAAATGATCCTCTTGGGGTTCGAATTTACACACTCGATAATGGATTAAAGGTGTATTTATCTGTCAATAAAGACAAGCCTCGAGTTCAAACTTACATTACAGTAAAAACGGGCAGTAAAAACGATCCAGCTGATGTTACTGGGCTTGCCCATTACTTGGAACACATGGTTTTTAAGGGGACTTCCAAGTATGGTACTTCGGATTGGGAAAAAGAGAAGGTACTCTTAAAGCAAATTTCTGATCTGTATGAAAAGCACAAGGCGGAAAAGGATGAGGACAAAAAGAAAGAAATCTATATCGAAATTGATAAAGTATCCAATGAGGCTGCCAAGTTTGCAATTGCAAATGAGTACGATAAAATGATCTCAGGTCTTGGAGCTACTGGTACAAATGCATTTACGTCTCTTGAAAGAACGGCATATGTCAATGATGTTCCAGCGACAGAACTGGAGAAATGGATGCACATTGAATCCGAGCGTTTCAGTGAACTGGTATTGCGTTTGTTTCATACGGAACTAGAAGCAGTGTATGAAGAGTTTAACATGGGACAAGACAGCGATTACCGAAAAGCATACGCCGCCATGAATAAGTTATTGTTCCCAGTTCATCCATATGGAACGCAAACTACGATTGGGGAAGGGGAACACATTAAGAACCCTTCTATGGAACAAATCCATGCTTATTTTGATAAATATTATGTTCCAAATAACATGTCAATCGCACTTGCTGGAGATCTTGATTTTGATCAGACGATCGCTATGATTGATAAGTATTTCGGAAAAATGGAGGCAAAGGAGGTTAATCCTAGAGTGATGCCAAAAGAAGAACCATTGTCTGGAATTAGTACACTAGAAGTATTTGGACCCATGCAAGAATGGGTGAGTATTGGATATCGTTTTGGAGGATATCATACTGATGACGCTATGATGGCAAGTTTGGCCACTTCGATTTTATCAAACGGTGAGGCGGGATTAATGGACTTGAATTTGATGCAGGAACAGAAGGTAATTAGAGCCAGTGCATACAGCAATCCACTTCTTGATTATTCAACGATTCAGTTAAATGGCAATCCAAAGGAAGGCCAAACACTTGAAGAGGTGCAAGGTCTCCTACTTGCGGAGGTTGAAAAATTAAAAGAGGGGCAATTTGATGACGCTTTAATGCAAGCGATTATTAGAAACGAAAAGAAAAATCAATTGAATCAATATGAATACAATCAGTCGAGAGCGTATACACTTTCTGATGCATTCATTATGGAGGCGGAATGGAGTGACTATGTCAACTATTACGACAATATGGCTAAAATCACGAAAGAAGAGGTTGTGGCTTGGGTAAGTGAGCACATGAATAATGATTTCTGTGTTGTGTACAAAAGAACTGGAGAAGATAAGAGTGTCTATAAAGTTGACAAGCCAGCTATTACCCCAATTGAGTTAAATCGTGAAAGTCAGTCTGCTTTTTATCAGGACTTTGAAAAAATGGAATCTCTGCGACTAAAGCCTGAATTCATTGATTATGATGAGGCATTGAAACAGAAAGATCTCGATGAAGACATTCCATTTTACTACGTAAAAAATGAGTCTAATGAATTGTTTACACTTTATATAGAGCTTGACGAAAATCTTAGAGACAACAAGAATGTTAAAGTCGCAATTCAGTATTTAAAGTTTCTAGGAACAGATAAATACTCAGCAAAGGAGTTGAAAGAGAAGTTTTATACGCTTGGCGTTCAGTATTACGTGCAGCCATCCTACATCTATATGACTGGACTAAATGAGTCATTTGATGAAGCAATTCAATTATTCGAACACGTATTGCATGACTGCAAAGTGGATGATACAGCAATGAGCAATCTTGTTGATGATATAAAGAAAAAACGCGCGGATGCGAAGAAAAGTAAAGGGAATATTTTGCGCAGTAAGATGAGTAATTATGCAAAGTTTGGCCCGTTAAATGAGGCAAACGATGTCCTTGACAATGACGAAATAGGGACCTTAAAAGCACAAGATTTGGTAGATGTTATTCATTCGTTGACGACATTTAAGCACTCGCTTTTCTACTATGGAGAAACGGAATTTAATAAGGTCTTTCAAACAGTTAAAGCCGCACATACATTGCCAACGGGTATGCTGAGAGTAGCTCCCGAGGTAAAGTATCCGGAATTGGTTACTGACAAGAATATCGTGTACTTCGTTGATTATGATATGGTGCAGACTCAACTCCTTATGATTTCGAAAGGGGCAAAGTGGAACCCTGAATTGATTCCTGCTGCCACGATGTACAATTCATATTTTGGTTCGGGACTATCATCAATCATTTTCCAAGAAATCCGTGAGTCAAAAGCACTAGCATATAGTGCGTATTCATATATGTCGGCCCCTTATGATATTGACAAGTCACATTACGTGCAAGCATTTATTGGATGTCAGGTGAACAAACTTGGGCAAGCTGTAGATGCAATGATGGAATTAATGAATGAAATGCCAATGGCAGAAATTCAATTCAATGAATCCAAAATTTCGGCACTAAAGAAAATTGAATCAGATAGAATCACAAAAACGCAGATCTATTGGCAAGCTAGAATGTTGGAAAAAGGAGGATTGGACTACGATATTCGGAAGAACATCTATTCTGAAATCAAAGGGATGTCAATTGACGATTTAAAGAAGTTTTTCGATGAAAATATAAAGAATCGTAAGTATGCATTTTGTGTGATTGGAAAGAAATCCGAAATGGATATGGAAGCTCTTGAAGAACTAGGTGAGTTAAAAGAATTAAGCCTGGAAGAGTTGTTTGGTTATTAATGATAGCAAGCTTTACTGTTATGTATTTGGAATCCTGAACAAGAATATCATTGAGCTTTGAATGTGGGCGATTCGTGTTGAATTCATCAGAGTTCAAAGGAAGTTTTAGAAGTGCGCTCATCCTTGATCCGTGTAGAAGAGAGATCATGAATCACCAAGAGTTGGCGCAGTAAATTATGGCCGGATATGACGCCAAAAATGCCCAGAAGAAAATGTTAAGTGTCATAACTATTGATGTATTCAAATGAAAAAGTATTCCTATTAAAACAAATACGAACGCAAAATCAATATTTATCAGTGCTAGTGGATATGCACATTCAAAGATGATTACAACCCAGCAGAAAAATTTAGATAATCGTAAATTTTTTGCCATCAAATTGTACACCATTTTATTGCCATACATTTCCGTGCTTAAAATTCCAACCAGTGCAATTCCGTTTCTCCACACAGGTGAGATCAATTTATATACACCTGCTACAAAGTAAGAAAGACAGGATTGAATGGCTATAAACCAAATACAGGCTATTTGCGCGATTGAACCATCAGCTGAAATACTTGACAAAAAGAGCATCGTGTAAATAATCAAGGTCATCTGGTGCGAGCCATCAATTCCAAATGGATTTCTCACATTAAAACTTAATGTAGTGATGGTCGCAAATGATAGTAGAACACTAATTATCCAGCCATCTATAAAAAAGACCAAGCCAATAAGTGATGCTGACGATAGGAGCTTAAGCACTATCAAATATTTGAAGCGCTTATAATCCAATAGGTAATCCAGAATTGGAGCAATTCTACCTCTTGACATCCAAGGGTAATTCAAACTAGAGACTTCCCAACTGAGAATGCCGTCATTTTTGAAATTGCGAAGAATCGAAAGATCTTCTAAACTAGAGATCACTGATCCAATCGAAACGATTACCGTAATTAGCTGGAGGCAAAACTGAAGGTCTGAAAATTGGTTGATCAACATTTATATTCTGTGTAGATCAGATAAGAAAATAAGTTTCATTTTATCATCATTGATGGACGTTTGCATCAATGAGAACTGCCGTGCTACAACAAACTCAGGTGCTGGCAAATTAGAGATATAATTAAGAACAGTAAGATAGGGAACTGAAATTTTCACAAACTCATGATCATCAGTT
>JBLHON010000305.1:0-4599 GCA_047621865.1 Crocinitomicaceae bacterium
GAGTTGGGACTTACTCCAATTGCAAAAATAATTGGATATGGTGATGCTGCACACGAGCCAGAATGGTTCACTACTGCGCCATCTAAAGCAATTCCTGTTGCATTGAAAAAAGCTGGGAAAGAAATCAGCGATATTGATTATTGGGAATTGAATGAAGCATTCTCAGTAGTAGGAATCGTAAATACTCAGAAATTGGGATTGGATCCTGCAAAAGTTGATGTGAATGGTGGAGCTGTAGCACTTGGACACCCGCTCGGGAGTTCTGGATCTAGAATCATTGTTACGCTCATTAACGTATTGAAACAAAATGGTGGAAAATATGGTGGTGCTGGAATCTGTAATGGAGGCGGCGGCGCTTCTGCTATGATTATAGAGAACGTTTAAGAAATTACCAATTTTATAGATTGATTTAAATCCTTTCCTGATTCAGGGAAGGATTTTTTTTGTCACATGATTTCTCGTAATAAAAAACAGCCTTGACTCTCTACTATTTTAAAGCTTTAGCAGGTACAAGAGCATTGTAAACCTCTACGTATTTTTGAACGATTGTCTCCAAATCAAACTCACGCGCTCTTTCTTGAGCATTTTTACGGAATCGAGCTAAGGTTTCCTCATCTTCTAAAATTGAGATTGCATTTGCTGCCATATCAGCGACGTCTCCAACGTCAGACAAATAACCGGTAACTCCTTGGACATTTACTTCTGGCAATCCTCCAGTGTTGGAAGAAATTACTGGAACCCCCACTGCCATTGCTTCCAAAGCAGCAAGTCCGAAACTTTCCGTCTCAGAAGGAAGTACGAATAAATCTGAAAGTTGAAGTACATGAAATGTATCTGTGATCTTCCCGAGAAATTTCACGCGATCACACAATCCAATTTTTGTACAAAGTTCCTCGAGTTTATAACGCTCGGGACCATCTCCAACCAACAGAATTCTACATGGAATTTTTTCGTTGACTTTCTCGAACATTAACAGCACGTCCTCGACACGTTTCACTTTTCTGAAATTGGATATATGGCATAAAATCCGTTCTCCAGGTTCAGCATAATTAGCTCGAAGAGCATCAGAAGGTGGAGTATAATCTTTTTGAATAGGGATGAAATTTGGAATTACATCTATATGCCGATTTGTCGAAAAATGACTGTAAGTATCTTCCTTCAAACTCTTTGAAACTGCAGTTACAGCATCGGATTCATTCAAGCAAAATGTAATGACAGGTTCGAAAGAAGGATCTTTCCCAACAAGTGTGATATCAGTTCCGTGCAGAGTTGTAACGAATGGAATATCAATTCCCTGTGCTTTTAAAATCATCTTTGCCATGTATGCAGCAGATGCATGTGGAATTGCATAATGCACATGGAGAATATCTAATTTATCTCGTTTTACGACATCAACCATCTTACTGGCAAGGACAGTTTCATAAGGTGGATATTCGAACAAAGGATAATCGGAAACAGAGACTTCATGATACACAACGTTCTCACGAAATGTTCCCAGACGAACTGGCTGAGAATAGGTTATAAAGTGAATTTCGTGTCCTTGCTTTGCAAGTGATTTACCCAATTCCGTCGCTACAACTCCACTCCCCCCAAATGTCGGGTACAATACTATGCCTATTTTCATTCAATCCTTTTTACGTCTTAATCGAAAGCTAAATTAACCATTTAAGTACGCTTGGCGAGACTAAATAAGATATAATCGGCGAAGCGAACAGAAAGATAGGCGAACGGTATGGCTCCAAGGATATCAATAGAATAATGAACCCGTTGAATCATCAATAAGATCGCTAAAATGATTCCAAGCACGAGGTAGAGTAACTTCTTTTTAGTGAGGAAGAAGAGCAGGAATAGGAGTGCCGTGTGTCCACTGAAGAAAAGATCTGCGTTAATTAAATCAGCATTATTTTCGCCTGTATAGATGAAATAATTCAAAAATGGATCATCTAGAAATACAATTGTATCGGGTTCTTTTAATGGTACTAAAGCAAGCGTACCAGTTCGAAAGATTAACAGGATTCCATATCCCAAAAATGCACGACTCAGAAAATGAGGAATTCTGAAGTTACTCAGTGCATATATGAACATAGCCCCATAGGTAATCGAAAAAATCGCAATGGATACATCTGCTATTGGAAGCAACTTAAAGACAGGATCATCAAACTTCCAATTAAGTGCGTCTGCCCTAGTCTCATGAAAATGAAGGAAAAATGTAAATCCGAAGGCAACAAGAAGAATGAAAACAGTAGCTAGTAGTAGAATCGTCCCTCTTTTCATACTTATTTTGCTTGTTCTAATGCTTCATAGATTACATCCTGAATTTGCGTTCGTACATTCATGCTCACAATCTTCCAGTTCTCAGCACTTGGATAACAACGATTGGACAAGAATACATAATTGACGTCGTGAACAGGATCAGCCCACATAAGTGTTCCTGTAAACCCTGAGTGACCGTAGCTTGCCATAGAAACTCTCTTGCTCGTAGGTCCACCTTTTCCATTTGTCATTGGTTTATCAAAGCCTGCACCTCGTCTATTTCCTGGACAATATTGACATTTCGTGTACTCAGCAAGTACATCTGGCGAGATGTATTGAATTCCACCATAAGATCCTTTATTCAAGAACATCTGCATGAGCGAGGCCAAATCAGTTGCATTTGAAAACAATCCAGCATGACCGCCAACACCACCAACCATTGCAGCACCAGGATCGTGCACATAACCATGTACGAGTTGTTTCCTGAAAATAGTATCATTCTCTGATGGTGTAATCTCTTTCAAAGGAAAATAATCCAATGGATTATAACGCATCGTATTTAGTCCCATTGGAAGGTACAGCTCATCCATCGCAAATTCATCCAATGATTTCCCAGATTGTTTCTTTACAATTTTTCGAACGAAATAATACCCCAAATCAGAGTATTTGTAGCCTCTACTTTTCAAAGGCGTCTCAATAATTCTCTGATACATAATATCAGTGTACTCAGGTTTGATCCAAAGATTTTTAGCCACTTCTACACTTGTAATGTCCGTTTTCTTAGAATCATACCACTCTGAACTTGGCTGATGATTGCGCAACGTTTTCGTGTAAAATGGAATCCATGCCACAAGTCCAGCCTGGTGTGTGAGCAAATTTTTCATGAGGATATTAGCATATACAGTGCTATCCAGCAACTCGGGAAGATAATCGCCGAGATGATCATGGATTGAAAACTTATCCTCAGAATTCAATACCATTAATGATGCTGTAGAGGCTGCAACTTTCGTGATTGATGCAAGATCAAAAAGATCAGTATTCACTACTGGACGAACTCGATCATAGGTGTGATGTCCATAAGATTTTCGAATAATTATTTTTCCTTTAATCGCAACGACAATCTGACATCCTGGAAATGCTCCAGCATTAATTGCCCGCTCAACGATTCGATCAATTTCCATCAGTTTCGTTCTACTGATTCCAAGTTCTTCAGGCTGAGATTCTTTCAATCTCCCCGCCCATGCGAGGTCTAAACCAAAATCTCTTGGGTAGGTAGTACTAACAGTAATCGGTAATTTCCCTGTTGCCGCAAAGGTTCCCATGAGCAATTGCCCCATTCTATCCTGTGCCAAAGCATGATTTTCGTAGCCAACCAAAATTGCATCTACAGAACTAGCCTCAAATCCACGAAGGAGTAAAGGGTTTCCAAAAACAACCAGAACACTTTCTGTTTCGGGCAGGTTATTCAACCATTTTTTCCAATCTTTTGGCATTCCATAATCATTCCGTGATCGAACAGTATTACAGTGAAATGCTGTGATAATCATGTCATAATTGGCCAGACTATCCTTCATTCTACGCTCTGCCTCCTCAATTGTATAGAAATGAAAATGATCAATTGGAGCCACCAACTTCATCGAAGCTCCTAAGGGATCTGTGTTTGCTCCAATACTGATATGTGCAATCCGTTTGTCAAATCGCTGAATTGGAAGCACACTATTTTCGTTCTTCAGAACAACAATCGCCTTCTCATAGATTTGCTTCTTTGCCAGTTCAATTTCGTGTGTTGTGTGCGATTTGAATTTTTTCGGAGCGATAATCGCTTTGTATTTTGCGCGAAGTACTTTCTTACAACGTTCGTCAATTTCCTCCAACGTTATTTCTCCACTCTCAACCTTTACTTTAATAGCTGCCATCGCCTCTGGAACACTCTCTGGAAAGAGCAAAATATCGTTTCCAGCTTGAAATGCTTTTACCACAACTTCCGTTTTTCCATAGCGATCAGAAACGGCCTTCATATTAAGTGCATCACTTATTACAAGCCCTTTAAACCCAAGTTCTCCTTGCAAATATCCCTTAATTACTGATTCACTCAAACTACTTGGTGTCCCTGTTGAATCAAGAGCTGGAACGTTTAAATGTCCAATCATTACACTACTCGCACCTGATCGAATTCCAGCACGAAATGGGGCGAAATCGATTGCATTAATGTGCGTATATGAATTATCTACAAGTGGTAAATCATAATGCGAATCCATGTCTGTATCACCATGACCTGGAAAATGTTTAATGCTTGTCAACACTCCTTGAGATTCCATTCCAAGCACACAGGCTTGAACATGAGCG
>JBLHON010000306.1:0-4575 GCA_047621865.1 Crocinitomicaceae bacterium
GTAATCACTGGAGAAGGAAAAGCATTCTGTGCAGGACAGGATTTGGCCGAAGCAATGGATCCAAATGGTCCAGAGCTAGAATCAATAGTACGCGAGCATTTCAATCCAATTATCACACGACTTCGCGCGATTGAGAAACCTATTATTGCAGCAGTTAATGGTGTTGCAGCAGGAGCAGGGGCAAATATTGCCATGGCATGTGACATTGTTATAGCAAAGGAAAGTGCAAGTTTTATTCAGGCATTTTCAAAAATTGGGTTGATACCAGATTCAGGAGGAACGTTTTTCTTGCCTAGAATAATTGGTATGCAGAAAGCGCTTGCATTGATGATGACCGGAGATAAAGTGTCGGCAAAAGAAGCTGAGGCAATGAATATGATTTACAAAGCTGTGAATGATGAGGCATTCGAGAATGAAGTGAAAGAATTTGCTGAGAAATTAGCAAAGATGCCCACTCGCGGACTTGGATTGACAAAAAAAGCAGTTAACGAGACGTGGACAAATACGCTTTCAGAACAATTGGATTTAGAAGAAGTCCTACAAAAAGAAGCTGGAGGTACGGCAGACTTTCAAGAAGGTGTGAATGCCTTTATCGAAAAACGGAAACCAATTTTCACGGGAGAGTAAGTGTGAGCTTACGAGATGCAAACGAATTAATTAATAAATAGAATATGATTGTTGGAGTTTTAGGAGCAGGAACAATGGGAGCTGGAATCGTGCAGGTTGCAGCGCAAAATGGACATCAAGTGATTCAAGTTGATCTCAACGAGCAAATTTTGCATAAATCGAAAGAGAACTTGGCTAAGATCATGGCTCGATTGATTGAGAAAGGCAGGGTAACTGATGATGAAGCCACTGCTGTTCAGGGAAGAATCACCTATAGCCAAGACATTCATGATTTTAAAGAATGCGGGATTGTAATTGAGGCAATAATTGAAAATCTTGAAATCAAGAGTAAAGTGTTTGCACAGTTGGAACAAATTGTTCCTAAGGGCTGCATTTTGGCATCAAATACATCATCCCTTTCGATTGCATCCATTGCAGCATCTCTTCTGGATTCATCTCTGGCCGTGGGAATTCATTTTTTCAACCCAGCGCCATTGATGCCTTTGGTGGAAATTATTCCTGCCGTTCAAACTTCCGAACATACATTGAATTCAGCAAAAGCATTGATCCAAGGATGGGGAAAAGTGATCGTTTCATGTAAAGATACTCCAGGATTTATCGTGAATCGTGTAGCCCGCCCATTCTATGGTGAAGCACTACGAATTTATGAAGAAGGAATTGCTGATTTCGCTACAATTGATTGGGCAATGACGCACATTGGAGGATTCCGAATGGGACCGTTTACATTAATGGATTACATCGGAAATGACATTAATTATACAGTTACTGAGACTGTTTTTGCAGCCTTTTACTTCGATCCAAGATACAAACCATCGTTCACACAAAAGCGACATTCAGAAGCAGGTTATTTAGGGCGAAAATCAGGGCGTGGTTATTTTGATTATAGTGAAAATGCCGTGAAACCAATTCCAAATGAAGACCTGAAAGTTGGAACAGAAATCTTTGAAAGAATAATAGTTATGCTTATAAATGAAGCTGCTGATGCTTTATTTTTAACTATTGCATCCAAGGAGGAAATCGATTTGGCAATGACAAAGGGTGTCAATTACCCGAAGGGTTTGCTCACATGGGCAGACGAACTCGGGCTTGATTATGTGCTTAAAAAACTCCAAAACATGTTCGAAGAATACGGGGAAGATCGTTACAGACCAAGCCCATTATTGAGACGAATGGTACGTGATCAGAAAACTTTTTTCTAAAAAAAGCAAGGTCAAGATGAACCAAATTAAGTAGTTATCTGTACATTTAGAAAAAGCTGTTCACTATGATGAAATCGATTTTAGCCTCAGGAATATTATTAGCTGCACTACTTACCTCTTGTGGGGAGCCGGCAACGATCACCAATAAGATTAAAGAACAAAAGCGTATCGATATTGAGTTGGCAGAAAGCGACTTGTTCCAAACGGGTAAGATTCTTGCCTTTCTGGAAAATGACGAAAAATATTTGGAAGATGCGAATAAACTCTTCCTCCAAGGATTGGATGCATTTAAGAATAAGAAAAATCTTGACAGCGCGGATTACTATCTACGTCACTCTATTCTGAAAGAACCTTCTGGGAAAGCTTATTTCGAATTGGGGAATGTATATATGTCTAACAAGAACTACGCGAAAGCATTGCAATCGTTTGAGCTTGCTGAAAATTTAGATTATCAGCCGTTCTCCAAAATTTTGTACAATAAATCATGCCTCTATTCTCTTCAGAAGAAAACGAAAATGTCTGCTCAATACCTGGAGTATGCCCTTCAAGCAGGCTACAACAATTTGGATCACATTTCGAAAGACACAGATCTGAAAGAATTAAGAGCATCAAATCATTTCAAACCAGCTTTCGAAAAAGGCCTGCGTGGAATGTCCAACCCTGAGAATTTATTCTGGTTGCAGTTCAAAAAGTTATTTCCAAAGTATTCAATTCCGCATACAGCACCTATGCAAATGGATGACAAAATGGTTGCAGGACTTCAATATATCTCCTACGATTTTGAAGAGTACATCTCTGAAATGCGTGACGAGAAATTTTCTCGAGAGGTGAGTAAAGGATTTTATCATTATGCACAGGTTTACGAGACAGAAAAATTTGTTGGAGTTGTATATATTGTAAAAGACGAATTCATGGGAGATTATGCGCCTATATCGTACACGCTTGCAACATTCACGCACGATGGAAAATTGATCGATAAACAAGTTGTTGGCGGTCGCGAGTACCTGAATAAAAATGTTTTGCAGACCACGTTTAATAAGAATAGAACGGTTAGAGTTGATATCATGAAACCAACCTATAAAAAGGATCCAGAGGAAGAAGGATATCACGACAACCCAATTGTGTCCACGAAAAAAATTGGATACAATGAGTATAAGGTGATGGCAAATGGTAAGATCGTTGAAACAGAAGGATCTGAAAACGATACTGCTGCAAGCGAGTAACTTCTATGTTTATTTGGATCTCCCCCAAAATTTCTAAATCGGGATTGTTTGTTGGGACAGTAATGCTCATGATATTTTCGTCCTGTCTATCAGATGACGCCAAAAATTCAGCAAATCATAAAGAAAATGGTGTCGAATCAGGTCCTTGGTTTGAGTTCAAAACATTTTTCCCTCAACTAGACCTTCCGTGTAAAACACCAATGGAAATTGATGCTAAACTATTTTCAGACCTACCAGAAATATCAAAAGAACAATTGGAAATTATTCAAGAAGATTCTATGGGTTTTGGTTTTCGATTCCCTGTTATGAATCAGTTTTATGCATATGGCAAAGTGTATGAAACAGAAAAATTTTTAGCTCTCGTCTATGTGCGTAAAAATGCTTTCCTAGAAAAAATAGCACCTCTGTCCTATACATTGGCAACATTTACTATCGAAGGCAAGCTTATTGAGAAGTTAATAATTGGTGGAAGTGAATTTTTGGACGAGAATTATCATGAAGCTGAGTTCAAGAAGAACCATACGATTAGTGTGATCAATTTGAAACCCATCTACAAAAGAGATATTGAAGAGTATGGGTTTATGGACAATCCAATTGTGTCAATGAAACAAATCGAAAAGCGGACTTATAAAATTGACGATGGTGGAAAATTTAGAATAGAATAGTTTGAGAAGAGGTTGGCGTTAACCAATAACAATTCCGACGTTATAAATTCCTCGAGTTAATCTGAATCCTATGAAATTCATCTTTCTTCTCATGGTTCTTTTTCCATTTGCCTCCAAAGCAATGGTTGACAAGAAAACAGACACGCTCCAATTATCCTACTACCTTAAAGGAGAATTAATCCCACTTGATCCTACTGCTAAACTCAATGTATATGCCGGTGACAGTCTGATATTTTCGACTTTTGTTCTCTCAAAGGATATAGTATCATTCGTCAATCTACCAAGGATTGAATTTGATTCGAGCGACCATATTATACTTGAGTTTATCTACAAAGGCAGTCAAGCAAAGGCAGATGTCTCGTCACTTATTTATCAAGGTGATCTTATTATTCGGGATTGTAAAGGTCTGAGCGTTTATGAATTTACCAATCAACATCAACTCAAAAGATTCGCACGAAAAAATCCATACTGGGAGAATAATTTTTACTGGTTGTATGAAGAAACCTTGAAAGAAGAGTACCCGCTGATGTTTTTCGAAACTTCATGGTGTGGAGAATACGATCAGCTAGTGAACCCGGTTAAACCCTTAAAATCAAGAAAAGATTCCAATCAAATTGAGCGGGTTCGAAATCTTAGGTAGGCATTTTAATCCTCTTCAAAAGCCAGTCTGTTAATTGGAAGGCTGCTAGTTTTGTTTAACTTAGAGTAACTATGAATCATTTTAGATACATCCTTTTATCGATTATTTGTGGCGGAATTGTGAGTGCTTGTTCAATTTCCAAAATAGACTATGAGTATGATCTCCCTGTCCAAACGATCAAATTGAAGAAGGAATTAAAAGAGATTTCTGGGATGTGTTAT
>JBLHON010000307.1:0-4575 GCA_047621865.1 Crocinitomicaceae bacterium
TACCCTAGTGCTGCTTTAGAGTATCAGCATCAGTCTAAATACTCCGATCAAGGAGCCAATTTTGAACTCTTACATTGGCATATATTTAACCTCAAAAACTGGATCAGGGGAACACATCATCATATTTTAAACCAGCATGCACAACATTACATTGATGAATTTCATTTCCGATTCAATAGAAGAAATCAAAAACAATCAGTAGCAATAACGGTAATAAATAGGATGATAAAATGCTCTTGGCTATCTTATTCTAAGGCGAAAGGGAATTAAATGGTTAATCCGTTTAAATATTCCTAATACAACAAACGCAATTGATGGTCATTTTGCTGATTTAAAGAACAAACTCAGAAATCATAATGGATTATCCATGAAGAGAAAAATGAAGTTCATTGATGCTTATCTTAAGGTCTAAACTTTATGAATTTTACAGCCTAATTTTTGTCCACTTGAAAATATCTGGTCAAAAACAGCCTAACTTTTGTCTATTAAGCCGAATTCGAGAATTTTCCCGAATCAGTGGTGTAGACGAATATGGGAAATTCAGGTCATTGACATGGTGGACATCAATCACCAATCTTATCCAACCTTAAATTGATTGCTGATCCAAAAAGAGTTCGGCGATGCACTTTCAAAGCGACTTGTTGTTTATTAGGTCAAAAAAAAGCCATCCAACGTTGATACTTCAAGTTGGATGGCTTTTAATTTCTATTCGAAGTAGAGTTACTTCTTAGTATCTACCTCAACGGCAGCCATTTCTTCAGATTTGTATTCACCTGCATCCAATTTCGATTTCATTGTACTAAATGATTCAATTGTATATTGAACATCTTCTAATGTATGAGCAGCTGTTGGAATTAAACGCAACATAATTACATCCTTTGGTACAACCGGATAAATCACGATTGAACAGAAGATATTGTAATTTTCACGTAGATCGAACGTCAAGTTTGTTGCTTCTGCAAGATTTCCTTCTAAGAAAACAGGTGTAACGGCTGAATTGGTTGTACCAATATCAAACCCCTGCTTTACCAAACCAGTTTGCAAAGCAGTTGCGATTTCCCACAGTTTTGCTTTATGCTGAGGCTGTGTTCTCAATAATTCTAATCTTTTTCTAGCTCCAACTACCAATGGCATTGGAAGCGATTTCGCAAATACTTGCGAACGCATATTGTAACGCATGAATTCAGCAATGCTCTCTTCAGCACAAAGAAATGCACCAATAGAAGCCATTGCTTTAGCGAATGTTCCAAATAGGATGTCTATCTCATCATGAACACCTTGTTCTTCACCAGCACCTTGTCCTCTTTCACCAACAGTACCAAAACCGTGAGCGTCATCAACAAATAATCTGAAATTGAATTTACCAGATTTACGGAATTCAATAAGATCTTTCAATCTTCCTTGATCTCCTGCCATTCCAAACACTCCCTCAGTAATCACCAAGATTCCACCTCCACTTGCATCTACGATTCGAGTAGCACGTTCAAGTTGCTTTTCAAAGCTCTCCATGTCATTGTGCTTGTATACAAAGCGTTTTCCAACATGCAGACGCATTCCATCAAGAATACATGCATGAGATTCACTATCGTAGACAATAACATCATTACGGTCAACCAAGCAGTCAATCGCAGAAACCATTCCTTGGTAACCGAAATTTACGAGGACAGTATCCTCTTTTTCCATGAAGTCAGAAATCTCTGCTTCCAATGCTTCATGCTCACTCGTTTGTCCAGTCATCATACGCGATCCCATAGGATACGCCAAACCCCATTCAGCTGACGCATCAGCATCTGCCTTACGTACTTCAGGGTGATTCGCTAGTCCTAGGTAGTTATTCACTGACCATACTAAGCATTCTTTCCCTCGAAAAATCATTCGATTTCCGATATCTCCTTCGAGCTTAGGAAAGGTGAAATAACCGTGTACCCCTTTTGAGTATTGTCCCAGTGGGCCTCTGTTCTTTCTAATTTTGTCAAATATGTCTTGAGCCATATAATCTTTTTTGGAGTTTATTCGATTCTACTTGTAATTCGAAGCTCAACTCGCAATTTCGCCTACAAAAGTAGTAGTTTATTAGCAAAGCCATGATTTTAAACGATTTTTTATCAACACGCGGTATTTTAATTCGTAAAACAACTTGATTTTAGTTCTCTCCATGCTTCCAATCGAAGTGAATTGCCTTTGTGATATTTGCCCGCTGTGACTTGGTTCCACGCTTTCGCATACCTGCAGCCCCAAGCAATATACCTCTAACTCGAGGCTCGTTACAGCGATTTTTTCCGCATGTTTTTTCTTTCTTGCTAATCAATTCATTATAGACGCCAAGCAAGATTCCTCCTTTTTTGAACACCTGAATATCTGAACTGTAGCTAAGTTCGCTTAAATAGACATTATCATAGGTGAGGTATCCAGAGCTATTTGTTGCGCAAGAATCAACATAGGATTTTGTCGATATTGTTTCTATTAAGGAGATTCTATTGACTCTTACAGAGTAGTCTGAATTCTCATCTCCTTTGACGCAATTGTTTTTCTTGAGGTAATATTGAAGATCTTGGTAAAATGCTTGCACGAGATCCTCACGCATTCGTTCTGTTATATACTCTAATTCAATGCCATACTCTTCAACATAGATTTCACTTGCGTGCGCTTGAATTCCTGTTGTATCTATAAAAACGGGGACATTTACGGGAAGATTCCTGCCTTTTCTGCAAGAACTTGAGGTGATTGCTATGAAGGCAACAATCGAAACGATTAGTAGTAAGTTAAGCATTTTCATGCTGAGTATCAACCAATAATCTTGCCAGAAATTAACTAAAAGTTAACAAATGGGAATTTTGCTTTTCAATGAGGGTTAGTATAAAATCGGATCAATCTTTAACGTCAATCTATGCAAATTCCTTTGAAATTCTTCCGCTGCCTTTGCTCCCGTCTCTGAAAATTCGAATGTTTCCGTTTCGTCTTTAATGACTTCAACCTTGCCAGCTACGAGTGCAAGATTCTCCCAAGTGACATTGATGCCGTCCATTTCATTAGATCCACTTGTAGTTAAAACACCCTCTTTCATGGAATTATATTCATGAATTCGTTTGCGATCGCTCACTTCCCAGTTTTCCTCAAACACGATTAAAAAGTAGAGAACCTTTTCTCTAAAACTATCAATCATTTGGGGGGCATATGATTCAATTTTTAAAATGATTGCATTGCCCGTGCTTACCTCCATTCTCGCGAGTGCATAATAGGTGAAATCTCCACCTGGACGAAGCAATTCGTAATCGTTCCACATCAGTTTTGGACCTTCTTCGGCCAACCTCATTTCTTTGTTCTGGAAGTTGTCCTCAATTCGTGGCAAAGCGTCAAAGATCACTTTATTTCCCTTATTGTGAGGCCCAATTTTGTCTATTGATTCATCTGATACATCTGACTCTTCAATCAATTCAGGACTTATTTCTTCTGCGATATTATTATCATCCCACTGTTCATTCACAACTGCTTCAGAACAAGAATTGAACAGTAGTATGCTTAAGGCGAGGATTAGTTGGACAATCTTATTCATGCTAACCACAGTTTATTCAGTGTGTAGACGAAATTAGCAATTAACGCTTATTCGAAAACTACTTTAGCATTAAATTGATGATGTGATGTATGATTTTATTACTTCAAGATAAATAAATTATCTCTCAGCATAGAAGACATACTTGAACGAATAGAGTGGAGTTCTTTTTGGCGTAGAAACGCGACGAATTCTTGATTGATTATAGGTATACAAGGGATCCATGGCGAAAAGTGACGCTGGTGTTGTAGCAATTAGTTTTAATGTAGTATCCCTGGGAGGGGGCTCATATTTTGCTGTGTCTGCGGCATAGAAGTCCAGATGAAATGAATCATACAGGCCATCTTCTCTCACTTCGTAGCCATATTTTGTACTTGCGAAATATTCATAGTTATCACTGTACATACTACTTCCACACCACATTCTTTCGTGCATGTGAATTGGCTCATTCATGCATGTACCTTCTTCAATACAGTAATTATTACTGGAGTAACTATTCATTCCTTTAACGAACGGGTGCTCTCTTAATTCTGGTTGTTCGTCAATATTGATCTCTTCACGATCATAGTTGGTAGTGGCATAAAAATCGCTGATATCAGACTTCGTTTCTATTAAATAAAGTGTGTTAGAATCATAATCTGTGCGAAGAGGTGAATCGAAGTAATTTGGAGGCTCATAGACGTAATCTGGATCGTTTAGACCACCAATTGAGAAGATACACGGGGTCATAAGATTTATAATTGGCATCCCCAAATAATTTTCATTCAGATAAGTGTTCTTTTCATTCAGTAATGATCCCGCGTAATAACTACTGTGGTTGCGTTTTTGATAACGAATTGTGGTATCCATGTGCTCATAACGATGCTGTATAGAAATTACTGTATCCACACGAACAATTTGATCATTTTCGTAGTAAGTCTTCACTGTAGCGTTCACATGTGGCGCGTAGACGATAGACTCTGTGAAAATATAGAAGCGATTTGTCCGTAATCCAGTTTTAATAACCTTTCCCGTTCGATCAAATT
>JBLHON010000308.1:0-4569 GCA_047621865.1 Crocinitomicaceae bacterium
CAGTGCCAATTCTAAAACCACCATTACGCATATCATTAACCGTTAATACTGGAGAGGTTTCTGTAAGACCGTAACCTTCCATTACAGGGCAGCCTGCGGCATTAAATACACGAGCTAAACGTGGTTGCAGTGCTGCACTTCCCGACGCTATCGCTTCAAGGTTTCCTCCTAAGGCTTCTTGCCATTTAGAGAATATTAATTTCCTGGCTACTTTTAATTTAGTTTCATACCACCAGCCGTTTTGACCATATGGTTCCCATTGAAGTCCTAAGTCAACAGCCCAGAAGAACAATTTACTTTTGACGCCTGTTAGATCCGTTCCTTTGGCGATAATCTTATCATATACTTTTTCTAGTAACCTCGGAACGGCGGTCATCACTTGAGGATGAATTTCTTTTAAATTATCGCTAATGGTCTCTAAGCTTTCAGCAAAATGAATACTCACACCACAATATTGATACATATACAGGAGCATTCTCTCATAAATATGACAAACAGGTAAAAAGCTAAGTGCCATAGATTTCCCCATTTCGATTGGCAAACGCTCTTTGCTAAGTATCGCATTACTCGCGATGTTTTTGTGTGAGAGCATTACACCTTTTGGTCTTCCTGTTGTTCCAGAGGTATAAATTAGTGTTGCAAGATCATCTTCATTAACAGCTGCTTTTCGACTTTCAACTTCATTCTGATTACTTTTATCTTCACCAAGTTTGAGAACTTCATCCCAATTCGAACAATTCCCAATATCATCAAAAGAGTACACCCCTTTTAAGGAAGGAACGTTGGCTTTGATTTTATTAATTTTCTCTAACACTTCTTTACATGAAACAAAACAATAAACAGATTCACTATGATTAAGGACATATTCATATTCTCCTTCCGAAATGGTTGGATAAATCGGGACATCTTGAGCGCCAGTTTGTAGAATGCCTATGTCACAAATATTCCATTCAGGTCTATTGGTCATAGAAATGATAGCCACTTTGTCGTTGGGCTGAACTCCCAATCTAATTAAGCCACGGCTTATAGCATTTGCTTTGTCTAAATATTCTTGCGTGGAAGTTGCAACCCATTCACCATTTACCTTGCTTACCAATGCTTTTTCCTGTGGGTATTTTTCGAGTTGATAATAAGGGAAGTCAAAAAGTCTTTTTACGTCTGTCATAATCTTAATATTGTGGACTTGCAAAATATGAAAAAATATTCAATTATTTTCAGAATATAAAAAAATGGAGCCTATAAGTAGACTCCATTTTAACGAATACCAAAAAATATGATGAATTCTATTCTTTCACAATTTTAAATGTTTGTATGGCACTTTCTGAAGTTAACTTCATTAAGTACATCCCTGAAGCATAGCTACTATAATCAATTGTCTTTGAGCCATTATTTGCAAGACTAGAGCTAATAAGTTGACCTTGAACTGTGTACACTTCAATATTATAGGCGTTTAAAGCAGTTGTTATATTTAAATAATTCTGAACGGGGTTTGGGTATATGTTAAATGAACTAGTTTCGGTATCCTGAATTCCTAAAGTTTCGCTCAAGATGTTGATCTTTAGGTCATCGAAATAAAAACCATCGGCACGAGCACCATTATCAGATCTAAATTGAAATCTTACTAAGATAGATTCTCCTAGATAATCGCTTAAATCGATCGTTTCTAACACCCAATCATTTTGTGTTCCGTCGTATAAGGGCTCTCCAGTAGGCTGTCCACTATTGGTGCTTCCTGAATTCGTGTAGTTTCCACATTGCGGAATCCAATTCGCACCATTGTCAATAGAAACTTCAAACTGTGTATAATCCCAATTATTTTCAATTTCCCACTTCGCATAAAAAGTTACATTAGCACCTGTAGCGTTGGTAAGGTCTGCAGGGCTTTCTAATGTTATAGTTTCATTTGCATTGTTAGGATAATTGCCATTTGGAGATTCGGTTATCGAACTTGATGGAGATACAAAAGTTGTCATAGTTGTACCCCAGCCATTATTCACAAAATTATCACTTACACTATCTCCTGCATCCTCAAATATCGTAGTTAAAGTCCCAAATTTTTTATTGATCAAAGTAGTGCTGTCAAAACTTCCGTTGTTAATAATTAATTCGAAGCTAATATCATCTCCAATTTGAGTATTGGCTGCTAAGGTATATTGAATGACCCCATCTGTCTCTTCTAATACTAACAACCCGCTGTAATTAAGAGGGTTTCCCACGGCGGTAATATTTGCTGAAATCGGATTAATACGAACGGTGAAGTTTCCGTTACCTGCGAGTCCGAGTCTTTTTACATCGAAACTGGTATTGATTGTATTTAACTCTCCAACATATAATGGAGCCGTATCCTTAACAGTAGCATAATTATTCACCATTTTTGACGCTGTGATATTCAAGTACATCATTCCTTTGCAGATACTTTCAATTTGATTGGATGGAGGCCAAAATTGGGGCCCAATCTCTGGTGTAAAGGCGTAAATCTTGTCATGGGTTAATACAGTACCATACATAAAATCATCACTATCACCGGCTGCTGGATATAGATCTGAAGATAAGATATTATTAAACCCGTTTTGGGAAACCAATTCTTCAGAAATACCTTGAAATAAGTCATTTTCAACAGTAGGAGCATTATTTGTATAGCCAAATGGATATAATAGCAAATCACCAGAAGTATGATTGTTGAATGCCATTACAAACTCGTGATTTTCTACAAACCATTTCATTGCTTGGGCTTCAATTTCTGAGAATGGCGCTGTCCCGTGATAGGTTTGGTTATTAGGATCACTTGACGCACCTTCACCGCCCCACATTCCATTAGTTGGATCACCGTTTATAAAATATTCGTAGTTTCTGTTTAAGTCTACTCCGTGGCCATTGAATCTGTTTTTTCGCCAAAAACCACCACCATTTGGATCCGTTTTCTCGTTGTATAAATATCCATCTGGATTAATAACAGGAACGAAATAGAGTTCGGTATTGTCAAGGATGCTTTGAATTTCTGGATCACTATCATAATTTTCCAATAAATACCACATATAGAAAATGAGTTGTGATAATCCAGCAGGCTCTCTAGCGTGATGTATCGCTGTATATAAAATTTGAGGTTCTGCTTCACTCGAATTTGGATTGTCACTAATTTTCACCCACTTAATACCGTTTCCGCCAATTGGAGGTGTTGTAGAATTATCTGCCTGACCATTAGTAAGAAAAGTACTGATGTTTTCTTTTTGAGTAATTAGGTTAGGGTAGAGGGTTTGCATTAAATCTAAATTATCAAGCATTTCTTGATAGGTTAAATAACCACCCATAGATCCTAAATTGAAGTTAGCAGGAGTTTCATAATCTGTCACTCCACTGCCACTACAAGTCGGATTTCTTTGCACTGGCGCTTTTAAACTGTTTTGCTGAAGGAAATACTCTTTGGAATCTTCAATAAGAACTTCTACTTCGAAGCCAGCGTTTCTAGCTTTTTCAATTTCTGAAATTGAAAAGTCAGAAATTATAAAGTGGCCTCTTTTATGTTTTCCGTGATCGACAGGAATGCCTAGAGCATCTAAGTTGGCTAGATCATTAGGGGAGTTAAAATTGATTTTAGCTCGCTGATGCTGTTCTTGTTCGCTTTGAGAGAAAACCAACGTTCCAAATAAAAGGAACATAAATAGAATACTTTTTTTCATAGAAGTGGTATTGATATTTTAAATATTATTCTTTGTCTAAGATTGATTTAAACCTAACACTATTTCTAATTAGTAACAGTCTTGAGTCTAATTACCCTAATGCAAACGCCGAAATGTGGCATCAAAAATGTTTTCAACTACTAGTTATTCTCTAACCATTTTCTAGCATTGACAAAGCCTTCTAACCAAGGTGATACTTCGTCTTTTCTACCTGCAGGATAATTCGCCCAGTTCCATTGAAACGTAGAACGCTCAATGTGAGGCATCATTACCAGATGACGTCCAGTTGGATCGGTCATCATTGCCGTATTATAGTCACTTCCATTTGGGTTTGCAGGATAACTGTCATAACCATATTTCGCAACTATATTATATTGATCTTCAGGCATTGGAAGATCGAATTTACCTTCCCCATGACTTATCCAAACTCCTAAAGTAGATCCTGCAAGAGTAGATAGCATCACACTATTATTTTCCTGAATCTCAACACTTGTAAAGTTACTTTCGTGTTTGTTTGAAACATTGTGTTTCATTTTAGCCAATTTCTCATGCTCAGGATTTATAAGATCTAGTTCTAAGAATAACTGGCATCCATTACAGATTCCAACAGAGAGCGTATCTTTTCGATCAAAGAACTTTTTTAAAGCGTTATTAGCCTTTTCGTTATATCGAAATGCACCTGCCCAACCTTTAGCTGAACCAAGAACATCACTATTTGAAAATCCGCCAACCGCTCCAATGAATTGGATATCTTCTAGCGTTTCTCGACCTTCAATTAAATCGGTCATATGCACATCTTTCACATCAAATCCGGCGAGGTACATTGCATTTGCCATTTCACGCTCGCTATTACTTCCTTTCTCACGTATGATCGCGGCTTTTAATCTGCGTT
>JBLHON010000309.1:0-4552 GCA_047621865.1 Crocinitomicaceae bacterium
CGTGATATAAACCCAGTAAAAAATGCACTTGATCTGATCGACCAAATCGCCCCAGTTTCTTACTACTACGATACAGAAAAGTATCCACAGATGGGTCTAGAAGAAAAGTTGACTTATGGATTTATCGCTCAAGAATTAGAGCTTGTATTTCCGGAAATGGTAAAGAATAAAGCTTTAGTGGTAAATTCTAATACCGAAAAAACGGGGAATATGGAATCGGATGCGCGAGTAACCGAGGAGTTCAAAGTGGTAAACTATACGTTAATGATTCCTATCCTTACGCAAGGTATGAAGGAACAACAAGTTATCATCGAGGATCAAAACACTCGTATTGAATTGCTAGAACAAGAGCTTGAAGAAATTAAGAGCATGCTTCTAGAAAATTAAGCTCAATCTTGATTGAATATATTTGAAGGGGTGTCTGAAAAGACATCCCTTTTTTCGTTTGAGTCTTTTTAGCGTGTATTTGTCCAACAAATTGTATCTTGGTTCTGCAGATTTAGGTAAACGACTATTTCTGTGAAGGAATAATAGAACCACCATGAGTGCTCATCAAGAGAAATCGCAGAAACCAGTAAATGAAACCACCTCACACCAGAGTGAGTCAATTTCTGCGCATGCACAAGTTCAGTTTAAGGATAATCGGCCACAAGGATTGTATCAGTTAAAGATGCAAGATGTAGCCAATAGAAGCAGTCGTGGGGCAAACGTCACCCGTCTACAAGAATTGGCAAATCAAAATCATCGTGGAGTAAAGCACCCGATCCAGAGAAAAGCAAATAGGACTGGTCTACCGGATACTTTGAAGACAGGAATGGAAAATCTTTCAGGTTATTCATTGGATGATGTGAAGGTGCATTACAATTCGCCTAAACCAGCTCAATTGCAAGCCCATGCTTATGCCCAGGGGAGCCAAATTCATCTTGGATCTGGGCAAGAAAAACATTTGCCGCACGAGGCGTGGCACGTCGTACAGCAGAAGCAAGGAAGGGTACGACCAACCACTCAACTGAAAAGTAAAGTAAATATCAACGATGATGCAGGATTAGAGAAGGAGGCAGATGTGATGGGAGCTAAGGCTTTACAAATGCGTTTTCAAGGAAATAACACATCCAGTTTCCCAGTGAATCGTCCAAGTAATAGTGGCGGAACATCGGCTCCTTTACAACGGGTGGTTGGTGAGCTTAAAGAAGCAAAAATCACAGCAAAAATGGATCAGAATTGGAGCGCGGCCTATGTGAAAATGAATGCAATTGCCGCCGCGTCTATATTTGGAGGAGTTGCAAAGCATTCTGTTGTATTTTGGGCCACATCAGTTGGGGCAGCAGCAGATGCACAGGAGAAGGCTGTTCTCAAACAACTTTACGCCTCAACCTCTTTATACGTGAGTACTCAAGCTGCTCAATCTGGATATGCAGCAGGAGACAGTGCAAATTTTGGTGAAATTGGTCTGCCCTTTGATTTTTCGACCACAGCAAATCATGCATATAGAATCGTGATTATTTTCAATTTAACCATGCACTCAACTGTCGAGGAAATCTATGCAACGTTCCTACACGAATGGAATATTCATGCAATACCATGGATGGCAACTGCAGCAGCTGCCGCGAATGTTGGAGCAGGAACAAATGCTACGCGCGAATTGGACGAGCATAAAACCTATGCGAATAAATCAGATGCTGAGTTGATTGCATATGTGACTACCCTAAATTTGAGTGCTGGAGAAGGAGCAAAAGTTCTTGCGAAATTAACGGCAGATCGTAATCGCTATGATAAGGGCACAGGAGCAGGTCCTTAAAAAAACAGAATATATCATTTGTCAATCTAGAAAGAAAATTTCTAAAGAGTAGGCCTGTCCTATGATTCCCTTGTCTAGGTTGGTCACAATTCGCAACTATTTTGTACCTTGAGCTGAATCTATCAATAATTCACGCCATGCGTATTCTGCTACTACTACTTTTATCATTGTTTTGGCAACCTTCTGGTTCTCTGGCTTCTGAGCAATGGAATCAGTTAGCTGATTTTGGTAGTTTCGGAAGACATCGAGGAGTTGGAATTGGAATCGGGAACAAAGCATATGTTGGATTGCGTCAACTCGTAGATGGGCAGTAATCATGAACGTAGGAGACCATGTCTACTATGGGCTAGGTACAAACAGAACTAATTTTAATGATTACTGGGAATTCAATTCCGCCGCGGCAGAATTAGAAACTATTGGTGAGAGTTCATTTACTGTCTATCCAACACTCGCTATTGATCACGTGAACTTTAAATCAGATGTGTTTTCAAATTTTGAGGTTGTAGTCTATACAACTGATGGTAAATCTATAAGATCAGTTGATGTGACGAATGGAAATGCACACCTAGAACGAGAAAACCTAGGAGCGGGAACCTACTTTTATCAAGTGCTCGTTGATGGTGCTGTCATGCAATCAGGTCGTTTTGTGTTTAATTAATAGCATTACATTAGCACATGAATCATCTGCCTCCCTATGAAATTTGAAATACCATTTGATGAATTCGTGTTTCGAGAACAAATGGATTTGCTCTTCTCTGCTTTTGCGAGAGAGCAAAAGGAAGGGAAAAACAAAACAAAATTATTCATTATTCTTCCCACTGTCTTTGGTCTTACCATTATCTCTCTGAGCTTAAATGGTCCAGGAATTATTGGCGGGATTCTTTGCTGCATGATAGGGATCTTTTATGCTGGCTGGTATGGCTTATTTATCTATCAGTTTAAGAAGATTAAGGTAAAATTCCTTCAGCAGGTAGATCAGGAGGTTAAACGAAAGTCTCAATTAACAACACCCATTATATTCGATTTTACAGAAGACGAACTATCCTGTGAAGAGGAAGATCTACATGTGAGAATGAAGTGGAAATTGATCTTGTCCTATAAGATCATCAATGATCATCTTTTCCTCATCATTGATTCAGAAGGATCGTCAGGCTTTGCCATTAGTAAAAACCAGATTGGGGCGTCAGAATTCGAGGAGCTTGTCACCTTCGTGAGTTCGAAAACTGTCAATAAAACTGAGGATCAAGATGTTTCAGTATCGAGTTCAAAAGGTAATCCAGAATTAATCGATCAGTGATGAACTATGACTATTTTAGTGAATTCAAAGCATAAAAAACTGAATGAGTTCAATCGCTATAACTGAAACTGGAAAAATCGAAATATTTTATCTAAAGAAGATTTGGTTTTATTATCAAAATTCAGGAAGTTCAAAGTACGACAAAGATGAACTTCAGGTTGATTGGATATATATTAATGCCATTTTTAATATTTTAGGACTGGGAACAGAACCTACTCTCAAATTTCTTTTGAATGAAACTTCTAGCTTTGAAGTGTTCGAAGACTGGGTCCTAGAAAACGGAAAAGTATCACCAGACCTGTGTCGGCAGTTTAATGATCTTGTGACGAATAAACATAGCAGAGCTGAACCAATTGAAGAATCAACTGTTTTGAGCGAAGCAGATTTACACCATTGGGAAACGAAAGGGTATGTGGTAATTCGAGGTGCAGTTCCACGAGAAGATTGTGAAAAGACGGCAGAGCTCATCTACAAAACCTTAGATGCTACTCCTGAAGACGAGACTTCATGGTATAAAAGTCATCCTCTAAAACAGGGAATAATGGTTCAAATGTTTCACAATGAACTACTCGATAAGAACAGATTAGCCTTTAAAATCAGAAAGGCATTCGAAGAGTTATGGAAGAGAAATGACCTTCTCGTTAGCATGGATCGGGTTAGTTTCAATCCTCCAGAAACTGAATTCTATCGATTTCCCGGGCCAAACCTTCACTGGGATGTCAGTCTAAAAAAAACAATCCCATTTGGGCTGCAAGGACTTCTCTACTTATCAGATACGGAAAAAACGCAAGGTGCATTTACTGTAATACCAGGATTTCACAACGTGATTGATAGTTGGTTAGACAATTTAGAAATAGGCACTAATCCCAGAGAAACCAAACTCTTGGATGGGTACGAAAGAGAAGCAATTGCTGGAGGAGTTGGTGATTTCATTATCTGGAACCAGTGTTTGCCACATGGTAGCTGTCCAAACTCTTCGACAAAACCGAGAATCGTGCAATACATTAATTACCAACCTATTGATTTAAAGCTTCAAGAAGAGTGGATATAGTATTCCGTTTTTCTATTGATTTGAATTCAATTTAGGCGGTTTTCATACGCTCAAACTCCAACTTTTTTTCTCTGAATACACCTTCGAATGTGGTGAAATTTGACGTTTTATTCCACCTCGAATTGAGTGTAAATAAATTTCCGAAGTATGATTAAATGTTGTAACTTACAACTAATGACAACACTTACGGGAATTGAAAACGACCGTAAGTTTTGACATTAATCGCTTAACTAATGCTAAAGATGAAGAGATTACACCTGCACTACATGCTGCTTGCGTTCCTAGTTATTTTTTTAGGCGCCCTATTTATTGGATCTAATCAGGATTCTTTGGTTCAGGATAACGTAAACACTGCCATTCAACATAAGAAGAACAAGGTAGAAGTCGAACCCATTTCGATATTTCA